>JBKPPU010000192.1:0-37810 GCA_046733695.1 Acidobacteriota bacterium | reverse complement strand
TGCAAAGTCGTCGGCGTCATGCCCGAGCATTTCAACTTTCCAATTGGCGGCGAAATTTACGCGCCCATTCCAATCACTCCCGAATTGATGAAGAGTCGCGGCAGTCATAGTTACTACATCATCGGCCGGCTCAAGCCGGGCACGTCGATCCGGAGCGCACAGGCAGAGATCGACCAGATCATGGCGCGACTCGAGCAGCAGTATCCGGAAACTAACGCAGGTTGGGGCGCAACCGCTTTTCCGCTCGTTGCAGACACTGTGCGCCAGTACGACACGGCGCTTTGGGTGATGATGGGAGCGGTTGGGTTTGTGCTGTTAATTGCATGTGCAAACGTCGCCAACTTGATGCTTGCACGTGCGACCGGGCGACAGAAAGAGATCGCTCTGCGAACGGCGCTCGGCGCGAGTCGTTGGCGCATTGTTCGCCAGTTGCTGACGGAGAGTGTGATTGTCGCATTGATAGGTGGTGCGCTGGGCGTGCTGGTTGGATTCTGGGGTATCAGTGCATTGCGCGCGGCGAATCCGGCGGATGCCGAGAAGTTTATACCTGGCTGGTATCAGCTCGGCATAAATGGCCAGGTGCTCCTCTTCACGCTTGGGCTTTCCGTGCTCAGTGGAATCGTATTTGGACTTGCTCCTGCATGGCAGACGTCAAAGCCGAATCTTAACGATTCATTAAAAGAAGGGAGCCGGCACACGAGTGGAAGCTCTCATCGACTGCGAAGTTCGCTCGTCGTATTTGAAGTGGCACTCTCGCTCATGTTGCTCGTCGGCGCAGGACTCCTGACGCGCAGTTTTCTCTCACTCTTGAGAACCAATCCCGGTTTCAATCCAGACAATGTGCTGACGATGAGTCTCGTGTTGCCGAGGTTGAAGTACAAGGAACCTTCGCAGCGTGCAACGTTCTACAGTGACCTGGTCCAGCGAGTGAAAGCCTATCCCGGGGTTGAATCCGCTGCGGTAGTCAACTTCCTTCCTCTGGGCGGCGCAAACTCGTCTGACTCTTATTTGGTGGAAGGCGAACCTGAGCCTCCGCCGGGTCAGGAGAGAGCAGGCCGTTATCGCGTCGCCTCGCCTGATTACTTTCGCACGATGGGAATCTCAGTCGTGCAGGGCCGAGTTTTTACCGAGCAGGATAAAGCAGGCGCGCCTCCGGTTGTCATCGTCAATGAAACGCTTGCACGACAACACTGGCCGGGTCAGAACCCAATCGGGAAACGCATTCGTTTCTATGGACCATTGGACAAAGCACCGTGGATGGAAGTTGTCGGTGTCATTGCTGATGTTAAGCATGACCTGACTATACCGATTGTGCCCGAGTACTACCGGCCACACGCACAGAGCTCGTGGTCCGGGATGGTGCTCGTTGCGAAGACTAGTGTCGCTCCGGCGTCGCTCGCCGGCGCACTCAGACAACAGGTGTGGGCCATCGACAAGGATCAACCGGTATTCGACGTTCGCACGATGCAGGAAGTTAGATCGGGTTCGGTCGCGCTCTATTCGTTTTCATCTGTGATGCTCGGAATCTTCGCGAGCGTCGCGATGGTGCTGGCGGCAATTGGGATCTACGGCGTGATGGCGTTTGCCGTCACGCAACGCACGCAGGAGATTGGCATTCGCATGGCGCTCGGAGCGCGAACGGCGGATGTTCTCAAGCTGGTGGTGAAACACGGGATGAAGCTCGCGCTGCTCGGAATCGTGATTGGCCTGGCGGGTTCCTGGGCGCTCACGCGCTTCTTCCAAAAGTTGCTGGTCGGTGTGCAACCGACAGATCTGCTGACGTTCAGCTTCGTCTCTTTGACTTTGCTGGTGGCGGCGTTCATCGCCTGCTACCTGCCGGCACGCCGCGCGACGAAGGTCGATCCACTGGTGGCGCTGAAATATGAATAGGTCCTATTGGGCCTATCGGACCTATTTAAGAATTATGGAAACACTATTCAAGGACATTCGCTACGGAGTCAGAGGGCTATTAAAGCGCAAGGCGTTTGCGGCGATCGCAGTGCTCACGCTCGGGTTGGGAATTGGCGCTAACACCGCCATCTTCACGCTGGTTAACGCCGTGATGCTGAAAACGCTTCCCGTTCAGAAGCCGGAAGAGCTCGTGCTGTTCAGCGATGCGACCAGCGAAGGCACGTCGCTCGAAGACAGTCCGCGAACGGGCAAGTGGGATCGTTTCTCATACGCGTCTTACGAATACTTTCGCGACCACAATCAATCTTTCCAGGAGATAGCTGCGCTACGAAGTGGTGAAAGTCCTTTGAGTGTGCGTCAGACCGATGCGCAGACGAATGCTGCCGTGCGTGCACAGGGTCACCTCGTAACAGGCAACTACTTCTCCGTTCTCGGCGTGCGTGCGATGCGCGGTCGAGTCCTCACGCCTGAAGACGATAAGCCCGGTGCCACACCAGCAACGGTGGTCAGTCATCGCTACTGGGAAAAGGAATTAAACAGCGATCCGTCGGTCGTCGGCAAAAGCGTCATCATCAACGGCACAAACTTCACGGTAGTCGGCGTCGCGCCGCAGGAGTTTTTTGGCGTGCGAGTCCGCCGTCCGCCCGATTTCTGGTTACCGCTGTCGTTCCATCCGCAGGTCGAGTTGCGCCCCTCGTTTCTCACCGACAAACAAGCTTACTGGCTTACGCTCATGGGCCGTCTAAAAACCGGCGTGACGATGGACCAGGCCCAGGCGGCTGTGAATCTGGCATTGCGCCAACACTTAACTGAAGAGGCCGGTAGCCAACTCACCGAAGAACGGCAAAAGGGAATTCAAAATACTTACGTCACACTCGCTGAAGGTCAGGGTGGCCTCTCGGGACTGCGGAAATACTATTCCACGCCGCTGCATATGCTGATGGCGATCGTCGGCATGGTGCTGCTGATTGCATGTGCCAACGTTGGCAGTCTGCTGTTGTCGCGCGCAGCTTCACGCAAAGCCGAGATCTCTTTGCGTATGGCGCTCGGCGCAACACGCAGACGAATTATTCGACAACTGATCACCGAGAGCATGCTGCTCGCTGGTCTTGGTGGTCTATTCGGGGTGTTGCTGGCCCAATGGGGCGTGTACGTGCTTGTTGGGTTGGTCGCTAAGACCTCTCCGCTCGATACACGCCCCGATGTGGAGGTACTGGCATTCACCGCGGGTGTTTCCATCGTCGCTGGCCTGCTCTTCGGATTGCTTCCGGCGGTTCAAGCCAGTCGTTCAGATCTCGCGGCGGCGATGAAAGAGAAGAGTCGCACGAAGGGAAGGATGCTGCGGTTCAGTCTGTCGTCGCTGATGGTCGTCATGCAGGTGGGACTTTCGATGGTGCTGCTCACCGGCGCCGGCTTGTTCGCGCGCAGTCTGGTCAAACTGCAAAACGTAGACGTCGGCTTCGATCGAAACAATGTGCTGTTGGTAGGAATCGATCCGCGTCTGGCCGGATACAAGCCTACCGAGCTCGCGGCACTCTACGGGCAAATCATCGAACGTCTCAGTTCGCTTCCGACCGTCCGCAACGTGTCGCTGGCGACCTACGCGCCGATGAGCGGCTCCAGCAGAACTAGCAGCGTCAACATCACCGGTTACACACCGCAGCTCGCCGACGATTTGAACGTCAAGGACTTTCTGTCGGGACCAAAGTATGCCGAAACGCTCGGAGTACCGCTCCTTCGAGGCCGCGAGATCGAGTTGCGCGACAATGCCTCATCACCGCGAGTTGCGGTCGTCAATGCGACGTTCGCTGAAAAGTTTTTCAAAGATCAGAACCCAATCGGCCGCACGTTCTCATTCGACGATGAAACTGAGACTGGCAAGCCCGTGCCAATCGAGATCATCGGCGTCGTCGGTGACATCAGGGCGGACGACGCGCGCGATAAACCCGAGCCGACTGTCTATCGTCCGATACTTCAAATTCAGGAGCAGGGTGCGTACGCCGCCACGATTCACATCCGTACCACATCCGATCCGGCGCCGCTCACGCCGCAAGTTCGGCAAATGATCAATCAGATCGACGACAAGCTGCCGATCTTTGGCGTGACCACGCTGGACGATCAACTGAGCAAGAACCTGGACCAGCAACGTTTGGTTGCGCAGCTCGTGAGCTTCTTCGGCGCCCTCGCGTTGGTTCTGGCGTGCATCGGTCTTTACGGCGTGATGGCCCACGGCGTTGCTCGTCGTACGAATGAGATTGGCATTCGCATGGCACTCGGGGCGCGTGGCGGCAACATCGCGTGGATGGTCTTGCGAGAGACGCTGTATCTCGTGCTGGCAGGACTCGTCATTGGTGTTCCAGGCGCATTGATTGGAGCGAAGTTGATTTCGGCACAACTGTTTGGAATGAAGCCGGCCGATCCGTTGACGTTGATTGGCGCGGGCGTGGTGCTCACGATCGTGGCGCTGCTCGCGGGCTATCTACCCGCGCGCCGCGCATCGCGCGTGAATCCGCTGAAGGCGCTCCGGTATGAATGAGTTTATTGCCATTTCCGATTGCCGATTTTGAAGAGACAACGGCAAACAAATTGGCAATTGGCAATCGGAAATTGGAGATTTGATCATGGACTCGATAATCAAAGACATCCGCTATGGCGTGCGAGGGTTGTTGAAGCGGCCGGGATTCACGGCGATCGCGCTCGTCGCACTCGCTCTCGGCATCGGCGCGAACACCGCGATCTTCAGTCTCGTGAATGCCGTGGTGATCAGGCCGTTGCCGTTCCCTGATCCTGACCGCCTGGTCTGGGTCTACGGGAACATTCGCAACGGTGGCAGCCGCGCCAGCGTTTCTCCGCCCGACTTTCTTGATTATCGCAGTCAAAACAAAACCTTCGAACAGTTTGCGGCTTCGGGCACGCAACCACTTGCCGTAAATCTCACTGGCTCCGGCGAGCCTGAACGTGTATCTGCATCCGCAGTCACCGGCAATTACTTCGACACCTTTGGCGTAACTCCGGCAATCGGCCGCACATTCACGATCGACAACGAGAAGCCGGGTTCGGATCAGGTCACGGTGCTTAGTCACGCGTTCTGGCAGAAGCGTTTCGGCGGCGACACCGACATCGTTGGTAAAACGATCACTCTCGATAGCAAGTCATATCAGATCCTGGGCGTGATGCCTGCGGGCGTGAGCTTTCCACAATCAGCGGAGCTGTGGATCCCGATGAACTTCGACGGCGACCCTGATATGAAGATACGCAAGGCTCACTTCCTACGCCCCATCGGTCGACTCAAACCCGGCGTTACTCTGACTCAGGCTCAGGCTGACACGGACATGATCGCTGGTCGCCTCGAGCAACAGTTTCCCGAGTCCAACACTGGCTGGAACCTGCGCCTCCTTTCATTGCGAGAACAACTCGTAGGTGGAACGAGAACTATGCTCTTCGTGCTCTTCGGCGCAGTTGGTTTTGTGTTGCTGATTGCCTGCGCGAACGTCGCCAATCTGTTGCTCGTGCGCGCCGCTGCAAGACAGAAAGAGATCGCTCTGCGTACAGCTCTGGGTGCGAGTCGATTGCGCATCATGCGTCAGATGCTCACTGAGAGTTTGTTGCTATCGATCCTCGGTGGCGCGCTGGGCGCGTTGCTTGCTGTTTGGGGTGTGCAACTGCTTGTCACTTTGAGTGCGGACAGTTTACCACCGACTGTGAACGTGACGATCGACCCCAACGTGCTCGCGTTCACGTTTGCGATCTCAATCCTCACGGGGCTGTTGTTTGGTCTCGCTCCCGCCTTCCGCACCGCAAAGGTGAATCTAATCGACTCGTTGAAAGACGGAGCACGTGGTACTGAAGGTACGTTACGAAATCGGACGCGCAGCTTGCTCGTCGTCTTCGAGAGTGCGATTGCTGTTGTCCTGTTAATCGGCGCCGGGCTCTTGGTGCGAAGCCTGATTGCGCTGCAACGCGTCGATCCTGGTTTCGACTCGAATAACGTGCTGACGCTCAGGATCGACTTGCCACGACAGAAGTATGCGGGCGAGGGGAAGCCGGCGAAGTTCTTCGAAGAGCTGGAGACGCGTGTTAGTTCCATACCGGGTGTTCAGACCGTTGGTCTCATCACGGAACTTCCCATGAGCGGCCAGCTCAACGATCTGCCTTTCACGGTTGAGGGCCGGCCACCGGTAACCGTAGACCAGGCATTCGATGCTGATTTCCGTCTGGTTAATCAGCATTACTTCAACGCGCTGCACATTCCATTACTTCGAGGCCGTAACTTTACCGAACAGGAAGTCAGAGAAGGCAAACCCGTAACTCTCGTTAGCCAGCAACTCGTCGACACGGTTTTCCCGAACGAAGATCCAATGGGGAAACGTCTGATCTCAGCCATCGGTGGCACCGCTTTCGAGATCATCGGCGTCGTCGGCGACATTCGTCACCGTTCTCTTCAACGACCGCCATTCCCGGCGATGTATTTCCCGACTCTCAATAGTAACCGCATGAATCTTGTCGTTCGCACGCAGAACGATCCACTGAGCATCGTCGGCGCGGTGCGGCAGCAAGTGCAGGCATTGGATCGCGATCAGCCGATCTCCGCGGTGAAGAGGATGAGCGACTGGGTTGATTCGTCAGTGTCGTCGCAGCGATACAGCACGACGTTGCTTGCAGCTTTTGCCGCTCTCGCGATAATCCTGGCGGCCACGGGGATTTACGGCGTCATGTCTTACACCGCTGCGCAGCGAACACATGAGATCGGTGTGCGCATGGCGCTGGGCGCGCGACGTTTCGATGTTTTGAAGCTGGTCGTAAGACAGGGAATGTGGCTCACGCTCGTCGGTGTGATTCTCGGATTAACGGGCGCGTTTGCTCTGACGCGTGTCATGCAGTCGTTGTTGTTCGGAGTTACCGCGAAAGATCCGTTTACGTTTGCGGTAGTGGCGGCCTTGTTGAGTGCGGTGGCATTCATCGCCTGCCTCCTGCCTGCGCTGCGTGCGACGAGAGTCGATCCACTGATCGCGCTTCGCTATGAATAGGTCCTATAGGACCAATAGGACCTATTTTGAAAATCATGGATTCCTTAATCAAAGACATCCGCTACGGCGTGCGAGGGTTGTTGAAGCATCCGGGGTTCACGGCGCTCGTCGTGATCACACTTGCGCTCGGCATCGGTGCGAGTACGGCGATATTCAGCATTGTTGATAGCGTGCTCTTGCGTCGTCTGCCTTATACGACCGCTTCTCGCATTGTTGCCATTCAGGAATTGAGCCCAGCCGGCAAACGAGTCCAGGTAACGTCGGCAAACTTCCTCGACTGGCGCGCGCAAAACACGGTTTTTGAAAACCTCGCCGCAATCAAGCAAACCACTTCGAATCTTGCGCTGTCGGATCACGCCGAACGCATCGATCTCGCGCAAGCCAACGCGAACTTTTTCGATATTTTCGGAGTGAAGCCGCAGTACGGCCGATTGTTTATTCCTCAGGATGAACAGGCGGGACACGAGCCGGTCGTCGTTGTTAGTCATGCGCTCTGGCAACGACGATTTGGCTCAGATCCGTCCCTGGTCGGGAAACCGATCACTCTCGACGGCAAGAACTACACCGTCGTCGGCGTTGCTCCTGCTGGATTTCAGTATCCGGACAAAACGGAACTCTGGGTTCCTCCCTTGAAGCTTGTGCCTGAGTTGTGGCCCAACCAGGACGTGACGCAAACACGCGGCATGGGCTATCTCGCCGCCGTCGCGATATTGAAGCCGGGCGTATCGCTGCCGCAGGCCGCAGCCGAAATGGAGACGATCACTACGCGCCTCCGGCAACAGTATCCCAACACAAACAACCGCCGTTTCAATCGCGTCGTTTCGCTTCAGGAACACCTCGTTGGCGATACAAACAAACTTCTCTGGTTGCTCCTCGGCGCAGTCACGTTCGTGTTGCTGATCGGATGTGCGAATGTCGCGAATCTGCTGCTTGCGAGTGGCGCATCACGACAAAAAGAGATGGCGATTCGTACTGCGCTCGGCGCCTCGCGCGCGCGCGTTGTGCGGCAGTTGTTTACTGAAAGCACGATCCTCGCACTCACAGGTGGCACCGTGGGTCTCCTCATCGCGTACTGGGGTCTGGTGGCGATTACGAAACTGCTGCCGGGCGATTTTCCGCGTCTGAATGAGATCCACATGGACGTGCGCGTGCTTGCCTTCACGTTCGCAGCGTCTGTGCTTACGGGCATCCTTTTTGGTCTCGTTCCCGCACTGCAGATCTCTCGTCCCGATGCGCAGGAATCAATCAGAGAAACCGGTCGCGGTGTGTCGGGGAATCGACGTCAAAGCCGTTTCCGCCAGGCGCTGATCGTCGTCGAGGTGGCGTTATCGGTTGTGTTGCTGGTTGGCGCGGGCTTGCTGTTCAGAAGCTTTCTGCGTCTGCAATCGGTGCACACTGGGTTTGTCTCGGAACATGTATGGACCGCGCGGTTGACGCCTTCAGGAACGAGCTACGCGAATCAGGCTGACTACGACAGGTTTTACAACCAGGTTCTTCAGAAGGTCAGCGCCGTTCCCGGTGTTCAGGACGCGGGCCTCATCAACACGCTGCCCTTAGATAAAGGGCCGACAACGGGATTCCGCGTCGACGGCCGTCCGATTGAAACTCCCGACAAGTGGCCCAGCGCAAACTATCGCTCAGTCAGTCCCAACTACTTTCGCGCGATGGGTATTCCCGTGCTTCAGGGTCGCGCTTACACCGATCGCGACACCACCAACACGCCACTCGTGATGATCGTCAACCAGAAACTGGCTGACGAGGAATTTGCGGGCGAGAACCCGGTCGGAAAGCGGATCACGTTCGGTAACACAAACAATAATCAGCCGGTATGGTTTGAGATCGTGGGCGTGGTTGCGAACGTTCGCAGTCTTGAGCTTAGTGAGGAGCCGATTGCGGAGCTTTACTTTGCGTCGCTGCAGGATTACTGGCCGGCGATGTCGCTCGTGGTGCGTTCAAATGGCGACATGCCGAGTCTGAGTGCTTCAGTAAGACAGATTGTTAACGAAATTGATAAATCGGTTCCTGTCTCGAACGTGCAAATGATGGACCATGTCGTCAGCGCGTCGATCACGCAGCCGCGGTTCAATCTCTTTCTATTGGGACTGTTCAGCACGGTCGCCATGCTTCTATCAGCCGCCGGGATTTACGGCGTCACAGCTTACACAGTGACACAGCGCACGCACGAGCTTGGGATTCGCATCGCGTTAGGTGCGCAGGTTAGTGATGTGCTGAAGATGATCCTGGGGCAGGGAATGGTTGTGATTGGAATCGGATTAGCGATCGGGCTTGCAGCAGCATTTGGACTGGTGCGTTTGCTGAGAAGTTTCCTGTTTGGTGTTGGCGAGAAGGATCCGTTTACGTTCGTAGCGATCACGGTGCTGCTGCTGTTGGTGGCGTTGGTCGCTTGCTACATCCCGGCGCGCCGCGCAACGAAAGTGGATCCACTCGAGGCGCTGCGGTACGAATAGGTCGAATAGGACCTATAGGACCTATTATGGATTCGATAATCAAAGACATTCGCTTTGGAATTCGTGGTTTGGCGAAGCGGCCGGGGTTCACCGCGGTTGCGGTGATCACGCTTGCTCTCGGCATCGGCGCCAATACCGCGATCTTCAGCGTTGTGAATGCTGTGCTGCTGCGGCCATTGCCGTTCAAGGAACCTGATCGGCTGATGGTGGTGTGGGAGCGCCGCACGAATTCCGGGAGCGCGAATCTGCCGCTGTCAGGACATGAATACGCCGCATTCAAGGAGCGCAGCAACTCTTTCGACGCCCTCGCATTCGTGCAACCAAACAGCTTCGCTCTTACCGGTCGCGGCGATCCGGTAATGGTCGACGTCGCCGAGGTCTCCACTGATTACTTCCCGGTTCTCGGTGTCGCCCCAGTGTTGGGCCGCACGTTCGCGCCCGATGAAGATAAGAACGGCGGCGGGAAAGTCGTCGTAATCAGTCAGAAACTCTGGTCACAGCGATTCGGTTCCGATCCAAGCGTGATCAATCAATCCGTTCTCCTAAACGAACAGAGTTACACGATCGTCGGAGTGATGCCGTCGCTCGAATTGGTGCCCGACGTTCTCGTGCCGATCGACTTGCGTGGTGAGGTGCGGAAAGTCGGTAGACACAGTTATCAGGTAATTGGCCGGCTCAAGCACGGTGTTTCAGTCGAACAGGCGCAGGCGGATTTGGCCCACGTGGCCCAGCAGACGGAGAACGAGTTTGCCCAAACTAACCACGGCCACGGTGTCCACGTCGTCGGACTTCATGAAGAGGTAACGGGCGGCGCACAGCTTCCGTTACTGACACTGTTCGGTGCCGTCGGGTTCGTGTTGCTCATCGCGTGCGCGAACGTTGCCAACTTGCTTCTGAGTCGCGCGGCGGCGCGTCAAAAGGAGATGGCAATTAGAACCGCGCTCGGCGCCGGTCGTCTGCGTTTGATTCGCCAGACTCTCACGGAAACTTTATTGCTCGCGTTGCTTGGTGGCGGATTCGGACTGTTATCGGCATTCTGGCTCGTCACTTTTCTGAGCAAGATCACAGCAGTCAACATTCCGCGTCTCGACACGATCAGCATCGACGGTCGCGTTCTCCTGGCGACGTTTGGCTTTTCGATTCTCACTGGATTGCTGACCGGAATCGCACCGGCGTGGCGAAACTCGGAGCCGCGACTTTACGAGCGGATCAAAGACGGCATGCGCGGATCTTCCAGTGCCGCCAGTCGAAGCGCCAGCAGCCTGCTCGTAGTAGCGGAAGTCGCGCTTGCTGTCGTGCTTCTGGTTGGCGGCGGCTTGATGCTGAAGAGTTTTGTGCAACTGATGCGAGTCGATCCGGGTTTTCAACCGAACCGGGTGTTGCGACTCGATCTCTCTTTACCGGATGCGAAGTACGGCGAGCCGAGACAACAGCTCGCCTTCTACAACGAACTGATCGGGCGTCTACAGAATCTGCCGGGCGTCGAATCGGTTGGCGCGACAACCATCACGCCACTCGGCCACGCCGATAACTGGTCAGCATTCGCGATCGAAGGTCGTCCGGATCCCCCGCAGGGACAACAACAGCAGGCGGCGATGAGAGCCGTCAGTGACGACTACTTCCGCGCAATGCAGATCCCGCTGCGCAAGGGAAGATTCTTTAATAATGCCGACGCGCGCGTTGCGCTGCCATTGATTCGGTGGTTCGAACAGCAGCCGTTCCCCGAACACTTCGACGAGCCGCAAGCTGCGCCCGCCGTCGTCATCAACGAAACGATGGCCCGACTCTATTTCCCGAATGAAGATCCGTTGGGCAAGCGTCTACGAGTGATTCTCAGTCCATGGATGACTGTGGTTGGTGTCGTCGGCGATGTCCACCATACCGGATTGAATGTGCCTCCGAGTCCGGAAATCTATCTGTCGCAACTTCAGGAACCGCAATCTTCCATGGCGGTCATGGCGCGCACGAGCGGCGACCCGCTTCAGCTCGCAGCCGCGGCGCGTGAGCAAGTCAAAGCCGTTGACAAAGATGTGCCGGTGACGGTCACCACGATGGACCAGATCTATTCTGCGTCAGTCGCGGGACAACGATTCAACACGTCGTTGCTCGGAATCTTCGCGTCAGTCGCCCTCCTGCTCGCGATGATTGGTGTGTTTGGCGTCATTAACTATTCGGTGGCCCAACGGACGCACGAAATCGGAATCCGCATCGCGCTTGGTGCACAGCGGGGCGATGTGTTCCGGCTCGTGGTGGGCCAGGGGCTTGTTCTAGCTTTGATTGGTGTTGGCATCGGTGCAGCAGGAGCATTCGCGTTGACGCGCTTGATAACCGGGATGCTCTACGGGGTCAGCCCGACCGATGGCCCAACGTTCGTGATGGTCTCATTGATTGTTACTGCGGTGGCATTTCTGGCGTGCTATCTCCCCGCGCGTCGCGCAACGAAAGTGGATCCGCTCGTAGCGTTGAGATACGAATGAGGCTCCGGAGGAGCCAGATGTTTATAGCCCTTTCTAGCGGAGCGAAAGAGATTTGTTTGTGGAAGCTATAAACATTTTGCTCCTCCAGAGCAAAAGCAAAGAGCGACTACTATGGATTCCTTAATCAAAGACATCCGCTATGGCATTCGCAGTTTTCTCAAGCGACCGGGGTTCCTGGTGATTGCCGTTTCGACGCTCGCACTCGGAATTGGCGCGACGACCGCGATGTTTACTGTTGTCAATTCGGTTTTGTTGCGGCCGCAGTTTCCGGAACAGGAACAGATCGTTGTGCTTGAAAGCGGCAATCGGCAGTGGGGACCGGGAACCCATGCGTCAGTGCCTGACATCGCTGACTGGCAAGCGCAAAGTCAGTCGTTCGAACAGATCGCTGCGTTTGTCACATCCATTTGGTTCCTGAAGAACGGAGATGAAACAGAACGCGTTCGAGCTGCGGGTGTAACCCCCGAGTTCTTTCCGATCTTCCGCACTAAGCCCATCCGTGGCCGGCTGTTTCAGCCAGACGATTTTCAGCCGGGCAAAGCACCTGTCGTCCTTAGTTATGCATACTGGCAACGACGGTATGGCGGTTCAACTGATGTGCTGAATACCAAGCTGGTGATTGGGAGCGAGGCCACAGCCATCGTTGGGATCATGCCTCCCGGTTTCCATTATCCGGACGACACAGAAGTCTGGTGGCCGCGAGCACTCCGTACGGACGAAGTACGCGACAACCGTTACATGAGAGCTGTTGCGCGCTTGAAGCCGAATATATCGATCGCGCAGGCACAGGCCGAGATGGATACGATCAGTGAACGCCTTGCGCAGAACTACGCTGTGACAAACAGCAATTGGACCACCCGACTTACCCAACTGCAAGAACATCTTGTCGGAGAGTTGCGAACGTCGCTTCTTATTCTGTTAGGTGCAGTAGGGTTTGTCCTTCTGATTGCATGCGCGAACGTTGCGAACCTTCTGCTGGTCCGTGCTGCTTATCGCCAACAGGAGATTGCCGTGCGCACAGCGCTCGGCGCCAGTCGCATGCGCGTTGTGCGACAACTGTTAACAGAGAGTGTTCTGCTTTCGATCGTTAGTGGCCTGATCGGGCTGGGGTTGAGTATCTGGCTGGTCAAACTTCTGATTGCGATTAGTCCGGCGAATAGTCCAGGTGTCAACGAGATCGGAATTGACTTGCGCGTGTTTGGGTTCACTTTTGGTGTAACTGTTCTTGCGGGACTTCTCTTTGGACTCGTTCCCGCGTTGCAAACGTCGCGTCCAAACCTCAACGAAATGCTCAAGGACAGTGGGCGACATGGTGCTGAGAGTGGCGGACGTAATCGCGTCGGAAGTTTGCTCATCGTTTCCGAAATCGCGCTGTCGTTCGTGTTGCTCGCAGGTGCGGGATTGTTGATCAAGAGCTTTATTAACTTGAGACAAATCAATCCGGGATTCAACGCAGATAACGTTCTGGTGATGCGGGTGACCTTTCTATGGCCCAAATACAAGGAGGCTGAAACGCGCATACAGACCTATAAGCAGATGTTCGACAACCTAAAAGCAATTCCCGGTGTGCAATCCGCCGGCGCCGTGCTCGCGCTTCCATTGAAAGCCGATAAATTTGAGTTGTCGCGATCGGTGATTCCCGAAGGTCGCCCGATGACGGCCGAAGAAGCAGTGAACGCGCGGCACCTGGTTGTGACAGGTGATTATTTTCAGACACTTCAGATTCCGTTGAAATCGGGAAGGTTATTTACAGATCAGGACAACTCACAGTCTCCAAAGGTTGTGATCATTAGTGAAAAAATGGCGCGAGAGTTGTGGCCCAATGAGAACCCAATCGGTCGTAGCTTAGCGATCTGGCGCGACGAAAAGTTTACCCGAGAAGTGGTCGGCGTAGTAGGGGATACGAAGGTGTTCTCACTCGATAAAGACACCGAAAACCAGATGTACATTCCATACCGTCAGGATTCAAATTGGAGCGACCTCACGCTGACTGTGCGTACAACCGGTGATGCGGGGGCGTTCGCCGCCTCGGTGCGAGAAGCAATTCGCGCCGTGGACAAAGGCATACCGACCTACAACTTGAGGACGTTGAACGATGTCGTGTCGGTTTCCGTGGCGCCGCGACGCATTCCGATGTTGTTGTTCAGCGCTTTCGCTGGAGTGGCAATGCTGCTCGCTATGCTCGGCATCTATGGCGTCACGTCTTACTACGTCACGCAAAGGACACACGAAATCGGAGTGCGCATGGCGCTCGGCGCGCAGATTGGCGATGTGCTCACACTCGTCTTGCGGCGCGCGATGTTGCTCGCGACGATTGGAGTGGTGATCGGTATCGCAGGTGCATTTGCGCTCACTCGATATATGACGACGCTGTTGTTTGGCGTGAAGCCGGTTGACGCCATCACGTTTGTCGCAGTCGCAGTTGTGTTGGCCGCGGTTGTTTTTGTTGCATGTCTTATACCTGCGCGCAAGGCAGCGAAGATCGATCCGTTGCAAGCTCTCAGATGATAGCCAAATTGGAAATCAGATCATGGACTCAATACTAAAAGACATCCGCTACGCGCTCCGCAGCTTGCTGAAGCGACCCGTTTTCACGGCTGTGGCTGTTATCACGATCGCTCTCGGTATTGGAGTGAACACCGCGATCTTCAGTGTCATCAATGCCGTTTTATTGCGCCCGCTCCCTTACGACGATCCGTCTCGATTGGTTAGTTTCAGATCGAATCAGTCGGCGCCCGATCTTGTTGATATGGAAGCGCAGACCAAGACCTTCAGCCGTCTTGGCGGCACGGTGATGGCCTCGTTGGCGTACACCGGCGGCAGCGAACCGATTCAGTTTCAGGTCGGCCAGGTGACCGGTGGATTCTTTGAAACACTCGGAGTAAAGCCTGAGCGCGGACGCTTTATCACCTCGGATGACGATAAAAAGGGTGCGCCTTTTGTCGTAGTGCTAAGTCACAACTTATGGGTGCAGCAATTCAACAGTGACGAGCAGATTCTCGGTAAAGCGATTCCACTCAGCGGCAACATGTACACCATCATCGGCGTCATGCCCGCGACGTTTGTCACACCTCGTGGCATCAGCGAAGCGTGGACGCCAGTTCACGTGTCCAATCCTCTCGCGGCAGACTTTCGCGGTGTTCATTTTCTCCGCACGTACGGAAGACTCGCCCCCGGAGTAAACATCGAACAGGCGCGCAACGAAATGAAGGTGATTGATGCCAATCTCGCGGCACAGTACCCGGCGGACAACAAAACTCGCAGCACTGTGCTGTTTTCGTTGTATGAGCGGATAGTCGGCGAAACACGCCGCTCGCTTCTGATCCTGTTTGCCGCAGTGAGTTTTGTGCTTCTGATCGCGTGCGCAAATTTCGCCAATCTTCTGCTCGCACGTGCGGCTGAACGTCAACGTGAGTTTGTGATTCGCGGAGCGCTTGGCGCCGGTCGCTGGCGGCTGATGCGTCAGTTGCTGGTCGAAAGTCTGATGTTGTCGCTGGCGGGAGGTATCGCGGCCGTTGTGCTTGCGTACTGGGGCACGGCTCTGCTGGTGTCGTTCAAGCCCGAGAACCTGCCGCGCCTGAGTGAGATTGGTGTAGATGGGCGAGTTCTTGGTTTCACTTTCGGCATTTCCGTTTTGACTGGAGTGATCTTCGGTCTTGTACCGGCGTGGACCGCTTCGCGAGGTCGAGTCGGCGATGCGCTAAAGGAAGGTGCCCGTAGTGTTACGGCAGGAAGCGCGCGACAACTACTCCGAAGCACATTCGTGGTTATTGAATTTGCCGTCGCACTCGTCCTTCTCGTTGGCGCCGGTTTGCTCATCAAGACTTTTTGGAACCTGCGCTCTGTTGAGCCGGGCTTCAATCCCGACCACCTAATCACGATGCGGGTCGAATTACCAGAGACTCGCTACAAGGAAGTTGCGCCACAAACACGCTTTCGCAAACAAGTATTAGCGGGGATGAACTCACTGCCGGGCGTGCAAGCTGCGATGGTCAGTGAGCTTCCCCTCAGCGGCGACTCTCTCAATCATGAATTTCTAATCGATGGCCGGCCGCCAATCGCGCCCGGTGACGAGCCGAGTCTCGAGTCTCGAAGCATCATCGGCGACTACTTCAAAGTCATGCAGATTCCCCTGCAAAAGGGACGCGATTTTGGACCACAGGATTTTGATGAAAAGGCTCCGCTCGTTGGCATCGCGAATGAAGCACTCGTACGCCAGTACTTTCAAAACGAAGACCCGCTGGGCAAACGAGTGCGTTGGGCGAGCGATCGTCAGATCGGCTGGATCACGATTGTCGGCGTTGTCGGGGACGTAAAACATTTCGGTCTCGATTTACCGGAAGAACCCGCCCTTTACTCTCCCTACACACAAACCAATCCGTGGAAAAGATGGATGGCTTTTGCTGTGCGAACGCAGGGCGATGTAGCGGGCACTGCCCAGGCACTCAAGCAGGAGATCTGGAAAGTCGATTCGCAGTTACCTGTAACAAAAGTGGAGACGATGAGCGAAGTTGCGGCTAGCTCGTTTGCGGCGCGCCGGTTCAACATGTCGTTGCTGTCTCTCTTTGCGGGCCTCGCTTTGGTCCTCGCGGCGATCGGTATTTACGGCGTAATGTCGAATGCGGTGACGCAGAGAACTCAGGAGATTGGTATTCGCGTCGCGTTGGGGGCGCGGTCGATCGATGTACTCAAGCTGATCATTCGAAATGGGCTCATGCTGGTGGTCATTGGAGTAGCAATCGGGTTGGCAGGTGCTTTCGCGTTGACGCGGTTGATGGCGACGTTGTTGTTCGGAGTGACACCGACAGATGGATTGACGATTGGTGTTGTGTCGGCGGTTTTGATCGGCGTGGCGTTGCTGGCGTGCTTTATTCCGGCGCGCCGCGCGACGAAGGTCGACCCGCTCGTGGCACTCCGTTATGAATAGGACCAATAGGACGAATAGGACCTATGACAAAAGATCTGTTGCATAGCATTCGCAGCCTGCTTCGTCATCCAGGCTTTACTGCCGTCGCCATTATCACGTTGATGCTGGCGATCGGTGTGAACACTACGATCTTCAGCGTGGTGAATGCGGTGCTGCTGAAGGCGTTGCCGTTTCGCGATCCCGATCAGCTCGTCTCCGTTCATCGAATGCCCAGCGCCACTGGCTTCCTGGGCATCGCCGGTTATCAATATCTCGCGTGGAAAGAGAAGAGCGGGAACTTCGAGGATCTCGCTGCGTTCAGTGACGACAACATCAATCTCACCGGCGATGGTGAACCGGAGCGCATCCCTTACGCGGAAGTCACCGCAAGTCTCTTCACCACGCTCGGCGTTCAACCAGTGCGGGGCCGCTTTTTTCGTCCCGAAGAAGACAAACCCGGAGCGACCAAGGTCGTCGTTGTAAGCGAAGGCTTTTGGCAACGTCGTTATGGGCGCGATGAAAAAATCCTGCAGCAGACGCTGACACTCGATAACAAGCCCTACGCGATCGTCGGAGTGATGCCCCACAGCTTTCGCTTTCCGGGCGAATTCGACATTTGGCTGCCAATGGCACTCGATCCGTACAAGGAGTTTCATGGTGACACTTTCAAGCTCCTTGAAGTTGTCGGCCGCCTCAAACCGAACGCAACTCTTCCCGGCGCGCAAAGTGAATTAGGCGTGATTGCGCAACAAGCATCACAGCAGGGCAAAGAACCTCTGCCGATGGCTGCGGTTGAAGTGGCGCCGTTGCATCAACAACTCGTTGCCGGCGTTCGTTCGACGGTGCTTGTCTTGTGGGGCGCAGTCGGACTCGTGATGTTGCTGGCTTGCGTGAACGTGGCGAGCTTAATGGTCTCGCGCACCTTCGCACGCCAACGCGAGATAGCAGTACGCGCGGCCGTAGGTGCACGACGTTGGCAACTCGTCCGTCAACTACTAACCGAGAGTGTTTTGATCGGTGTCACTGGCGGCGCACTGGGATTGCTGATCGCGGTGTGGGGAACACGAGGCATCGCGAGTCTCGTACCGAAAGGTTTCGCGACCTCCGTTTACGATCTCAACAACATTCGTCTCGACTGGCGCGTGTTTACCTTCACTCTCGGACTGTCTGTCCTGACTGGAATCGTGTTTGGCTTAGCGCCGGCACTCACCGCTTCCAAACCCGATCTGATCCAGGCATTACGCAACAGCCGCTCGCAGGGACTGATGAGTTTTGGACTGCGTAGCTTTCGCGGCTGGCTGGTCGTTTCCGAACTCGCGCTCGCAGTTGTCTTACTGCTCGCTGCGGGTTTGCTGGTTCGTAGCTTCAACAAACTGCTCGCAATCGATCTCGGGTTCAATAAAGAAAACGTTCTTACCACGCGCATTAGCTTGCCTCGCTCAGTCTACCGGGAACAGACGCAGACGCAGGCGTTCTACGACAACCTGTTGCAGCGTGTGAAATCTTTGCCGGGAGTGCAATCGGCCGGAATGATCAACCACACACCGCTTTCCGGCTTTGGCATCATCGCGTTCACGGGTATCGAAGGCCATCAGCCGTTGGACCGCGAGAAGGATGCGCCAATCGGTATCGGTACCGTGTCGTCTGAATATTTTCAAACGATGGGCATTCCGCTCTTGAGCGGACGTACGTACGACGCGCGCGATGGCGCAGACGGGCAGAAGGTCGCAATCGTCAATCAGGTTTTTGCGAATCGTTTCTTTGCCGGCGGCAATCCGCTTGGCAAGCGAGTGGGTTTCGGCTGTGAAGAGAAGGAAGGACTCTGCCGAACGATTGTTGGCGTCGTCGGGAATATTCGACAGGAGAGTATTACGGATGAAGTCACTCCCGAGATGTACCTGCCGTTCGCGCAGATGCGCATGAACGGGATGACATTGATGGTCCGGACCTCGTCAGATCCGCTCAATCTTGCTCGCGCCGTGCGCAGCGAAGTGCTGGCGATTGATAAGAATCAGCCGGTACACGACGTCAAGACACTCGGTCAGCGCGTGGATGAAGCGGTCGCTGTTTCGCGTTCGCTGATGGTTCTATTCACTGCGTTTGCACTGCTGGCGCTCGTGCTCGGTGCAGTTGGAATTTACGGCATCGTCTCTTACTCGGTCACACAACGCACACACGAGATCGGTATTCGGATGGCGCTCGGCGCGCGAGCCGGGAATGTGTTGGGTTTGATCATGAAGAACGGGTTGGCGCTGGTGTTGACCGGGATCGTGATTGGTGTCGGCGGAGCGCTGTTGTTGACGAGGTTTCTGACGACGTTGCTCTTTGGTGTGACTCCGACCGACGCCCGCACGTTCGTGGTCGTGTCGCTGATCTTTTTTGTGATTGCTGCTGTGGCGTCGTTGATTCCGGCGCTGAGAGCGACGCGCGTGGATCCGCTGATCGCGTTGAGATACGAGTAGTAGTTTGAGACAGGATTCCAGGATTTTCAGGATTAACAAGATGAATTCAATAATCAAAGATCTTCGGTTTGCGCTGCGTGGGTTGGTGAAGCATCCGGCGTTTACGGCGATTGCCGTGATCACGTTGGCGTTGGGTATTGGTGGGAGCACGTCGATCTTTACTGTCGTCGATGCGGCGCTGCTGCGTGGACTCCCGTATAAGTCTCCCGATCGGCTCTATCACATCTGGGAGAATACGCCGAAGAAGGAATTTCCGAAGCGCGAGTTTTCCTACCCTGACTATCAGGACTACCAGCAGAACAACGTCTTTGAGAGCCTCGCGGCTTATACCGGTGGTGGCGTGATTCTGAGTGGCCAGGGCGATCCGGAAAATCTGAATTCGCCGAGAGTCAGTGCGAATTTTTTCTCCGTGCTCGGTGTGGATCCGGTTCTCGGAAGAACTTTTCAAGCCGGTGAAGACACTCAGGGTGGACCCAAAGTCACGATTCTCACTTACGGCCTGTGGCAGCGCAGATTCGGAGGCGATCCTGCAATCGTCGGTAAAGCGCTCACGCTGAACGGCGAGAGTTACACCGTCGTCGGTGTGTTGCCCGCGAGTTTCCAGTTTGCGCTGCGACCCGCGGATCTGTTCACGCCGTATCAGCCAACTCAGAACCAGTTGACGCGGCGCTTCATGCACGGAACGAATCTGATCGGGCGGCTTAAGTCCGATAAGAGTGTTAGCGACGCGCAAGCTGAGTTGAGTTTGATCGCGAGTCGAATCGAACAGCAGTTCCAGGATTCACACGCGGGAACTACGGCGCGAATCGTACCGCTTCAGGAAGAAGTAGTAGGATCGGTGCGGCCAATCTTGTTGGTCCTACTCGCTGCGGTTGGATTCGTGCTTCTTATTGCGTGTGCGAACGTGGCGAGTCTGTTGTTGACGCGCTCGCTCTCGCGACAAAAGGAAGTTGCGATTCGGTCGGCGCTCGGTGCGAGTCGCTGGCGTGTCACCCGGCAACTACTTACCGAATCGATGTTGCTGTCTATTGTAGGCGGCGCCGCAGGTTTGGTGATTGCTTACTGGGGCGTGCCTGCTTTAGTGGCGGTGTTGCCGCAAAGCCAGTTGAACGCAATGCCGTTTCTCACCGCATTGCATCTCAACACCGGCATCCTGACTTTCTCCTTCGCCCTCTCACTGCTGACCGGTTTGATCTTTGGTCTCGCACCGGCGCTGCAGTCTTCCAAACTCGATCTCAATGAAGCACTGAAGGAAGGCGGGCGCCAGACGTCGGTCGGCGCTGGTCATCGTCTGCGCAGTGCGATGGTCGTTACAGAGATCGCGCTTGCCGTGGTGTTGCTGGTCGGCGCGGGATTGATGATGAAGAGTCTGTTTCGACTGTTGAAAACCAACATCGGCTTCAAAACGGAAAATGTGCTAACCGCGCTTGTGATCCTGCCACCGTCGAAATACAACGATACGAAGAAGCAGATCAACTTCAACGATCAACTGCGCGAACGAGTGCAATCGTTGCCAGGTGTCAGTGGCGCGGGCACAGTCAATATCCTGCCGGTCAACGCCGGAAACACGACGCGCTTTTTCGTCGATGGCGACCCGATTCCCGCGCCGGGGCAGGAGATTGAGGCCAACATCCGCACCGTCAGTGACGATTACTTCACCGCACTCGGAGTTCCGGTGCTCGCAGGCCGAGTGTTTGACGCGCGTGACACCGAGAGCGGGCAGTCAGTGGTCATCATCGGCAAGACGATCGCCGATCGTGTGTTTGCCGGTCGGGATCCAATCGGAAGGAAGTTGCGCTATTCGTCGATTCAAGCCGAAGGCGATATTGTTGTTGGTGTAGTCGGAGACGTGAAGATCACCGGGCTGGATGAAGCAGTTAGACCGGTGCTCTATTATCCCTTCCGCCAGAGTTCCTCGACGTTCCAAAACCTCGTCGCGCGTACTGACAGCGATCCGAACGTACTCGCCGGCGCCATTCGCAACGAAATCCGCAACCTCGAACCGGACGCGGCAATTCTCAACGTCCGCACGATGGACGACATGATCGCGCAGACCCCTGCGTCATTCATGCGACGTTTTCCGGCGTTGCTGATCAGCATCTTCGCCGGCGTTGCGTTGCTGCTCGCGTCGATCGGGATCTACGGCGTCGTGTCTTACTCAGTGAGCCAGCAGACGCACTACATCGGCGTCCGCATGGCGCTCGGTGCAAGCCCGGCGGACATTCTCAAGATGGTTTTGAAGCAGGGACTGCTGTTGGCGCTTTTGGGCGTGGGAATTGGTGTGCTCGCCGCGCTTGGTCTGATGCGACTGTTGAGCGCGCTGCTTTATCAGGTGAGCACGAGCGATATCACGACGTTTGCGACGGTGACGGGCGCGTTGTTCGCGGTGGCGCTGCTGGCTTGTTATCTGCCGGCGCGACGGGCGACGAAAGTCGATCCGCTCGTGGCGCTTAGATATGAATAGGTCCTATAGGACCAATAGGACTTATTGAGGGAGTTATGGATCAGATCATCAGGGATATTCGATTTGCTTTGAGAGGGTTGGCGAAGAAGCCGGCGTTCACTGTGATTGCCGTGCTAACGCTCGCGCTGGGTATTGGCGCCAACACGGCGATCTTCAGCGTGGTTAATGCTGTGTTGTTGCGGCCGTTGCCGGTGAAAGAACCCGATCGTCTGGTGACGTTCTGGCTCTCAGCGCCGGCGAAGGACCTGCAACACATGGATCTCAACCCCGCGATGTTTGCTTACTACCGCAATCGAACGCGCACGTTTGAGAGGCTGAGTGCTTTCGAAACTGGAGAGTTTTCTCTGACGGGTGGCGGCGAACCGGAAGCCGTGCCCGGCGCTGTTGTTACTTTCGAGTACTTCAACGTGCTCGGGCGTGAACCGTTGCACGGCCGCACTTTTACCGCACAGGAAGACACGCCGGACAACAATCACGTGGTGCTGCTCAGTTATGGTCTGTGGCAGCGTCGCTTTGGTGGCAACACAAACATCGTGGGTCAATCGATCAATGTCGATAACGAACCAACCATGGTGGTGGGCATCATGCCGCCGGATTTCGATTTTCCGGATCCGGCTGAACGCGCAAGCAGTTCAGGTCACGTGCAGCTCTGGGTGCCGAAGGGGGTCGACAGCCAGGATGCAAACTCCTACAACTTGTTAGGCGTGGGTCGCTTGAAACCGGGCGCCAATGCGGACGAAGCGAAAAAAGAGCTCGACACGTTGTATCAGGCGTACTCCGCAGAATCCGGCGCAAGGATCGGCATCGCGCCGGAATCAAGCGTGACGACTGTACTCGTGCCATGGCAACAAAACATCGTCGGCGAAGTGCGACGACCGTTGCTCGTGCTGCTTGGCGCTATTGGACTCGTACTTCTGATCGCGTGCGCTAACCTCACGAATCTCATGCTCGCGCGTGCCGCCTCGCGCTCGCGAGATCTCGCAGTGCGACAGTGTCTCGGCGCGAGCGCTATGCGCATCGCACGGCAAACACTCACTGAGAGTCTATTGCTCTCGTTCATCGGAACACTCGTCGGAGTGTTGCTGGCAGTTTGGATTGTTACCGCTCTCAAGAGCCTGGTGTCCTCGCAAATACCGCATGTGGAGACTGCGCGAATTGATGCAACTGTTTTGCTGTTCACCGTGGCAATCATGTTGCTCA
Source organism: Acidobacteriota bacterium (assembly GCA_046733695.1). Classification (GTDB taxonomy): domain Bacteria; phylum Acidobacteriota; class Blastocatellia; order Pyrinomonadales; family Pyrinomonadaceae; genus PSRF01. The sequence continues at coordinate 14,895 of JBKPPU010000192.1, read as the reverse complement.
CGGGTGTGCTGTGTGGCTTAGCTCCGGCAGTGCGCTCCGCCCGCACTAATTTGCAGGACGCAATAAGGTCAGGCGCACGCGGTTCTACATCAGGCTCAAACAAACGTCTCAACAACGTCTTCGTGGTTTCGCAACTGGCGCTGTCGCTCGTGCTTTTGATTGGCGCTGCGTTGTTAATGCAGAGCTTCAGAAATCTCCTGTCTGTAAATCCGGGCTTCCGCGCGGATAACGTTTTGATGGCCCAAGTCTCGTTGCCGGAACAAAAGTACAAAGACACGGCGCAGACCGAGAGCTTTTATAACCAGTTGCGTCAGAACGTCGGCAGTTTACCGGGTGTGCAGGCGATCGAGTTGTGCCAGGTCGTGCCGTTCAGCGGTGGCGGCGGCGGTGCGGCATTCGCCGTTGAAGGCTTCGAACACGAGCAATCAAAAGTCGCGTGGTTGCGAAGCTCGACACCAGGATACTTCAATGCGATGGGGATGCCGATCCTCAAAGGACGTGGCTTCGAGTCAACCGATACAGCAATGTCTCTGCCCGTCGCAATCGTCGATGAAAGCCTCGCCCGGAAATACTCGCCGCAAGGCGATCTGGTTGGAAAACGTCTTCGTGTGGGTGATGGCCCATGGCTCACGATCATCGGCATCGTTCCCAACGTCAAGAACCGCAAACTCGACGAGGCTGCATGGCCGTACGTCTATCGTCCGTACAGCCAGTGGGTGCGACGAGAAACGATGCTCGTGGTTCGGTCGGACATGGATCCCACGATCATCGCCGGCAACATCCGCCAGGAAGTTGCGAAGCTTGACCCGGAACTTCCGCTCAGCCGGGTCAGCACGATCCAGCAAGCCATGGATCGTTCGCTCGTAACTACCAGACTAACCAATTGGCTCCTCACCGGATTCGCTGCGACGGCTCTGTTGTTGGCGTTGACGGGAATCTACGGAGTCATGTCGCTCAACGTCGCGAACCGCCGTGGTGAGTTTGGAATACGGCTCGCGCTCGGAGCGCAGACGGCGAATGTTTTGAGACTCATCCTGGGCCAGGGATTGCGCTTGGCTGTTGCCGGCGTCGTGCTCGGCGTAATTGCAGCAATTGCGCTTACACGATTACTTCAAGGGTTGTTGTTTGGGATCAGCGCCAGCGATCCGTTGACGTTTGTGGTGATTGCGGCGTTGCTTGTCGGTGTTGCTTTGCTTGCGTGTTGGATTCCAGCGCGTCGAGCGACGAAGGTGGATCCTTTAGAAGCGCTCAGATCGGAATAGGGGTGCCCAATTTAGGAGCAATCGATGATTAAAGACATCCGTTACGCCTTGCAGATGCTGGTGAAGCATCCGGCATTCACGATCATTGCGGTGTTGACGCTGGCGCTCGGAGTTGGCGCAAACACGGCGTTGTTTAGCGTCGTCGATGCTGTGTTGTTGAAGAAGCTACCAGTGCAGGATCCCGAGCGACTGGTCCTGTTCAAAGCAAGTTGGGGCAAGAACTTCAGCCCAGGCAGTTACGACGGCAGCAACATGCGCGATCCGGAGACGGGCCTCACCGTCGGCACTTCGTTTCCGATACAGACTCTGACGCGTCTGCGCCAGGAACAGGGAGCGCTTTCTGACATATTCGCCTTCTCACCCCTGGAAGTTAATTTCAACGCCGGCGGTCAGGCAGAGGTAGTCAGCGCCCAGGCGGTTTCCGGCAATTACTACAGCGCGCTTGGCGTGCCGGCGATGATGGGCCGCACGATCACAGAAGCAGACGACAACGCGGGTGCGACTCCTGTCGCGGTTCTCAGTCATCGCTTCTGGGCTAATAGATTTAATAGCGATACCGGCGTCGTCGGTAAGCAAGTCAATATCAATAACGTTGCCTTCACAATCGCGGGTGTTACTCCTCCTGGCTTCGCGGGGACCTCACAAGTAGGAACCTCGCAAGACGTTTCGTTTCCGATCGCATGGGAGCCGCAGATCAATGGCGAACAAAGCAACCTGAAGGGGGAAGGCGTCTGGTGGCTGCGGATCATGGGACGACTCAAACCCGGCGCCACACTCCCGCAGGCGGAAGCAAGTCTGGCTGGTCCATTTCAACAGTCGGTGCTCGAACACCGCGCGCTGCGAAAGACTGACACAGGAGCTGCGCTGCGCACGCTCGAACCAGGGGATCTACCAAAGCTTGGTGTAGAGTCTGGCAGCCAGGGCGAGATGAATACGCGGCAGTGGTTTGGTCCGGCGCTGCGATTGTTAGCGGGAGTCGTTGGTGTGGTGCTGCTGATCGCGTGTGCGAACGTTGCGAACTTGTTGCTGGTGCGCGCGTCGTCACGCAGGAAAGAGATTGCCGTGCGACTGGCTGTGGGTGCGAGTCGCTGGCGGCTCATTCGACAGTTGTTGACTGAAAGCGTTTTGCTCGCGGCGGTTGGTGGAGCACTCGGAGTTCTCTTTGCGGTCTGGATCAAAGACGGGCTGCTGATCGTGACTGAGTGGGGCGGGCGCGAGATGAGTGCCCTCACGCCACGATTGGACTTGCGCGTGCTGGGCTTCACGCTTGGTCTCTCATTTCTCACCGGCATCATCTTCGGCATTTTGCCCGCGCTGCGCGCCACCGATTTAGATTTGACGCCTGCGCTCAAAGATAGCGGACGGAGCTCGAGTGGAATTGGCCGCTCGTGGCTGAGCAAGTCGCTGGTTGTGGTCCAGGTGTCGCTGTCGGTGTTGCTACTGATCGGCGCAGGCTTGCTTATTCGCACGCTCAGGAATCTGCAGCACGTGGACATGGGATTCAACGCGAACAACGTGCTGCTCTTCAAGGTGGACCCGAGCCTCCTCGGTTACCGGGACGAGAAGCTCGCCGATCTGTATCAACGATCCTTCAGCCGGCTTGAAGCTGTGCCTGGTGTGCAGTCCGTTACTTTCTCACGCAGTCCATTGCTGGCGCAGAGCTCATGGACCAGCTCCGCTTATTTTCCCGGTGAGATGGGAGCGAATGGTAAGCCGCGCGAGAGTGACGTGAAGGTGCACTCTGTCCGTGAAAACTTTTTCAGCACGATGGAGATTCCACTCCTCCTCGGCCGTGGTCTGACCGAACAGGACGACGCGCGCGCCCCACGAGTTGCCGTCGTCAACCAGGCGTTTGCGAAAGCGCACTTCGGGAATGAAAACCCGATTGGAAAGCGGTTCGGATTCGCTCCCGAAAAAGCAAACGACATCGAGATAGTAGGTATCGCACGCGACGCGAAGTACACGAGCCAGCGCGATGAGATCCAGCCGACCGTCTATCAGGCGTGGCGACAGGTGCTGCGCAGGATGACGTTTGCGACCTTCGAGCTGCGCACAGTTGGCGATCCGGCTGCGTCGATCGCGGGTGTACGACAGGCGATGCGTGAAGTCGATAGCAACCTGCCGCTCAGCGACATGCGCACGCAAAAACAACAAGCTGATGAAACACTCGCGATGGAGCGGATGTTTGCGAAGCTGCTCACACTCTTCGGATTGATCGCGCAACAACTCGCAGCCATCGGGTTGTACGGCGTGATGGCTTACGTCGTATCGCAGCGCACGCACGAGATCGGAATTCGGATGGCGCTCGGTGCCGATCGTCGCAAGGTGCTGATGATGGTTGTGCGACAGGGAATGGTGCTCACTATTGCCGGTATCCTCGTTGGCCTCGTCGCTGCTTACGTGTTGACCAGGTATCTGGAAAGTTTGACGAGCATGTTGTTCGGCGTTAAGCCGCGCGACCCGTGGACATTTGCAGTGATTGCGGTTGGGTTGGGCGTGGTGGCGCTGGTTGCTTGTTTGGTTCCGGCGCGAAGGGCGACGAGAGTGGATCCACTCAGGGCGCTTCGTTATGAATAGGTCCAATAGGACCTATAGGAGTTTTTGTATGATCAACGACATTCGCTACGGCATCAGAAGCCTGCTGAAGCGCCCGGCGTCAACGATGGTGGCGCTGATCACGCTGGCGCTTGGCATTGGTGTCAACACGGCAATCTTCAGCGCTGTCGATTCGATTTTACTGCGGCCACTGCCATTTAAAGATCCGGAACGAATAGTCTCCGTTTGGGAGCAGACGCCGTCGCTCGGTATACAGCAAAACCAGGCAGCGCCTGCTAACTTCTTCGATCTGCGCAATCAGAACCAGGTGTTCGAAGCGCTCGGCGCGTACGGACCATTAGATATCAATCTCACCGGCGCCGGCGATCCCGAGCGGCTCGACGGCCAGGTTATTTCTGCGAACGTCTTTTCAATTCTTGGTGTCGCACCCGCACTCGGTCGAACATTCCTACCAAATGAAGATCAGCCTGGCCAGGAGCACGTCGTAGTGCTGAGCGACGCACTCTGGCAGCGACGCTTCAATCGCGATCCTTCGATCATCAATCGCAACATTGCGCTTAACGGAGAATCGTTTACGGTCGTAGGCGTCATGCCGCGTGGCTTCTTCTTTCCACTGCGTGAGACTGAACTGTGGGTGCCGTGGGCCATGGAGCCCGATCAGGCGAGTGGGCGCGGCGACCACTATCTGGGACTCGTCGCTCGTTTGAAGCCTGAGGCCAGCATCGAACGTGCGAATGCTGATCTTGCCGCGATCGGTCAGCGGTTGTCCGCCGAATACCCGCGCACAAACGAAGGCCTCGGCTTCATCGCACGTTCGTTACACCGGGATTACGTCGGCGATCTTCGTTTGCCGATGCTGATCCTGTTTGGCGCTGTTGGACTTGTCCTGCTGATTGCGTGTGCGAACGTCGCCAACCTGTTACTGGCCCAGGCAACAACCAGACGCAAAGAGATCGCGATTCGCATCGCACTCGGCGCGCGACGTTGGACCATCGTAAGACAAATGCTGGTCGAGAGTTTATTGCTGGCGTGCGGTGGTGGGCTGCTTGGAGTGCTCGGAGCATTCTGGGGTGTCGACGCGTTGACAAAATTTCTTCCGGAGAGTCTGTCGAAGTTACAAGCCGTCAACATCGATGCGCGAGTGTTGCTGTTTACGCTGGGTGTCAGTGTGCTTACGGCAATCGTCTTTGGTGGTGTCCCTGCATTGTTGGCCTCACGCACAACTCCGGGTGCGACGTTAAGTGACGTTGCGCGAGACATGGCGGGCGGAACTTCGGGCCGCAATGTTCGACGTGTGCTCGTTGTCTCTGAAGTCGCACTTGCCGTTGTGCTGCTCGTTAGTGCTGGACTCTTAATTCGCAGTTTCCAGTTACTGCGGCAAGTTGAACCCGGATTCAATCCCGAAAACGCAGTCACGATGAGAATGGTCCTGCCGTTTCCGAAGTATGCAAAGAAGGAAGCGCGAAGTGCTTTTTATGATGAGGTGTTGCGGCAGGTCAAAGAGACGCCAGGAGTTGAAGCGGCGGGAATGATCACGTTTTTGCCGCTCTCGTTTAATGGAATGAACTTCAGTTTCTCCGTCGAGGGACGGACTGCACCTGGCGATATGAATTTACCGTTCGCACTCTGGCGTGTTGTCAGTCCCGATTACTTCCGGGCGATGGGCATCCCACTTCTGCGTGGACGATATTTCGAAGCGCTGGATACGGCAGATACCACGCCGGTTGTTTTGATCGATCACCGCCTCGCCGAACAGTACTGGCCTGGCGAAGATGCAATCGGAAAACGACTCAAGGTTGGACCAGCTGATTCACAAAATTCGTGGTTAACAGTTGTAGGTGTCGTCGGCGATGTGCGTCAAACGGGGCTGCAGGAACAGAAATTAGAGTTCTACGTGCCTTACATCCAGGAGCGTCGCTCGTTTATGGCGCCTCGGGATCTGGTCGTGCGGACGAAAGCTGATCCGGCGGTAATTGCGGCTGCGGTGCGAAAGGCAGTGTGGTCAGTCGATAAGGATCAGCCGGTTTCGAATGTTCGCACGCTCGATGAAGTCTTCTCCGCTGCGATCTCGCAGGAACGCTTCCAGGCATTGATGCTCGGATTATCGGCGGCGCTGGCGCTGGTGCTCGCGTGTGTCGGGTTGTACGGCGTGATCTCTTACTTCGTTGTGCAACGAACCCACGAAATCGGTGTGCGCATGGCGCTGGGGGCACAGCCTGTTGACGTGTTGAGGCTCGTCATTCGTCAAGGAATGTTGCTGACGTTTATGGGTCTCGTTGTCGGGATTGTTGCCGGAACATTTGTGACGCGTGTTTTGACGGACATGTTGTTCGGAGTGACGCCGCGCGATCCGTTGACGTTTGCGGGCGTGCCCGTGTTGCTGCTGGTGGTCGCTTTTCTCGCATGCTATATCCCGGCACGACGCGCGACACGGATCGATCCACTCGTGGCACTCAGGTATGAATAGGACCTATAGGACCAATAGGACATATAACTATGAACACACTATTCCAAGACCTCCGCTATGGCGCTCGAATCCTCCTCAAGCAACCGGGCTTTACTTTGGTTGCAGTCGTCACGCTCGCGCTTGGCATCGGCGCAAACACCGCGATCTTCAGCCTCGTGAACAGCGTTCTGCTGCGACCTCTGCCGTTTCGTGAACCGGATCGCGTGGTGCGAGTGATTCAGGCCAGCCCGAAGCTCGGTCTCGACACCTGGGGAGTTTCGCAGGCCGACTTTGCTGCGTATCGCGAACAGAATCGCTCGCTCGAGTCGATCGCTCTCTTCAATAGCACCGCCATCAACCTTACCGGTGACGGTGAGCCGGAACGTTTGCCGATGACGAGTGTTACCGCCGACTTCTTCAAGGTGCTCGGCGTCAATCCCGTACTCGGTCGCACATTTGTGGAAGGTGAAGACGCGGAAGGCAAGAACCTCGTTTGTGTGATCAGTCATCGCTTCTGGCAACGTCGTTTCGCCGGTGATCCAAACATCGTCGGCAAGAAGCTCAACCTTAACAACATTCCCACACAGGTTGTCGGCGTGATGTCTCCCGATTTCAAGTTTCCACGGCTCGAGATCGATCTCTGGACCCCGATGCCACTCGATACCAAACGCACTGCGCCTTACTTCTTTTCGGTCATCGGTCGCATGAAGCCGGGAGTTCAGGTCGCTCAGGTACAGTCAGACACGACCGGCATTCTGCAGAACTTTGGCTGGCAACACCCAAAGAATGCTGAGTTCGTTGGATTAAACGAAGGTAATGGTCCAAGAACCATTGTTAAGCCGATCAAGGAAGTGCTTCTTGGTAAGACCGAGAAACCGCTACTGGTTTTGCTCGCGGCAGTTGCTTTTGTGCTGCTGATTGCCTGCGCAAACGTGGCCAATCTTTTGCTCGCGCGCGCGACTTCACGAACGCGAGAGATCGCGGTGCGTGTATCGCTGGGAGCTTCACCAAGACGCGTCGCACGGCAGCTGTTGACTGAAAGCGTGTTGCTGTCTTTCGTCGGCGCCGTGTTTGGTGTTGGTCTGGCGGCGTTTGGCATTCGCATGCTCGACAAGTTGCCGATCAGCGGCATTGTGCGAATGGAAGAAGTGAACCTGAGCTGGACCGTGCTTGGCTTCACTGCAGCACTGACTGTCTTCACTGGTTTGCTATTCGGATTTATGCCGGCGCTGCGTGCTTATGCGATGGGTATCGCATCGGGAATGCGCGAGGGCGCGCGCGGCACGATCTCGCACAGGCGCCTCAACAGCGCACTCGTGGCAGTGCAGTTTGCACTCTCGCTCGTTCTGTTGATTGGCGCCGGTTTGTTGCTGAAGAGTTTTCAACGATTAGAATCGGTGGATCTTGGATTCAATGCTGAAAACACGCTCACGATGGTCGCCACTCTGCCGCGTACGAAGTACGACAACGAAGAGAAAGCATTGAATTTTTATAACGGTGCACTCGAGCGATTGCGTAACTCGCCAGGCATTCGCGAAGTCGGACTCACGACCAATCTGCCTTTCGGCGATGGCGGAGAAGTTGATGGGTTCATTGTTGAGGGACAGGAACCACCACCAGGCGAAAACATCAAACAGATCGAACAGGCTGAGCTGCAAAGCGTAACACCGGGAACGTTTCAGGCGTTGGGAATCCCGCTTTTGCAGGGACGCGATTTTCAGAGTTCCGATCACGCCAAATCAGTTCTCGTCGCGATTATCGATGAGACGTTATCACGTCGTTACTGGCCGGCTAACGACGCAGTTGGAAAACGAATCCAGACCAGTGGAAACCGCGAGTGGTTGACGATCGTCGGAGTTGTAGGCGGCATCAAGCACGTTAGCCTCTCCGAAGAGAAAGAACCGCACATCTACTTCCCCTTAGCCCAGGCTCCCGATCCACGCGCATCGTTTGTGGTGCGTACCGATGGTCCGCCAAACGCGGCCACGGGCACGTTTAGAGCTGCAATCAAGCAAGTCGATCCCGATATGCCGTTGTATCTCGTCCGCTCGATGACGGAGATCATTTCAGCGACACTCAGCACACAACGTTTGACCAATATTCTGCTTACGGCGTTCGCTGTGATTGCGTTGCTGCTGGCGGCGGTCGGCATCTACAGCACGATGTCCGTGTACGTCGGCAGTCGTACGAAAGAGTTTGGGATCAGGCTCGCATTGGGCGCACAACCCGGTGTGTTGCGGCGAGCGGTGATACGCCAGGGATTGCTATTGACTGCCGCAGGCGTGGTGGTTGGAGTTGCGGGAGCACTCGCGTTAACAAGGACCATCAAGAGTCTGTTGTTTGAAGTGAGTACGACTGATCCATTGGTGTTCACTGCGATCCCGGTGTTGCTGGTCGTGGTTTCGTTGTTTGCGTGTTACACGCCGGCACGAAGAGCGACGAAGGTTGATCCACTGGTCGCACTTCGCGACGAGTGAGGCCACAGATTTACGGGAGGCGGATATGGGTGCGCTCAAACAGAATATCGGATTTGCCCTAAGAACGCTTTTCAAGAATAAGGGGTTCACGATCACGGCGGTGTTGACGCTCGCGCTCGGTATTGGTGCGACGACGGCGATCTTCAGTGTGGTCTATGCCGTGTTTGAGCCGATGCCTTATCCGAAGCCGGATCAACTCGTGATGGTGTGGTCGTTTGCGCGTGGCTCGCGCAACTCGGTGGCGTCCGGCGATTTTGTCGAGTGGCAACGACGCAGCTCATCGTTTCAGGGCATCGGTGCATGGGCTCGCGCTACCTTTAATGTCGCGACAAACGATCGGCCACAGGAGATCGACGGTTCACGTCGTACGCCCGGATTCTTCACGTTTGAGGGACTGCCGTTCATGTTGGGCCGTGACTTTCGTCCGGAAGAAGGGGAGCCCGGCAGAGATCACGTTGTGATCCTCAGTTACCGTTTGTGGAGCAATCACTTCAACTCAAATCGCGATCTCATCGGCAAGTCCATTCGCATGAATGGTGAGCCGTACACAGTTGTCGGTGTGATGCCTCCCGGCATTTACGATCGCTTCAACTCACAGTTGTGGGTACCGCTCTCGTTCAGGCCCGAGCAGATCTCGCACGACTCCAACGGTGTGCTCGTCATGGCTCGTTTGAAGGACGATGTCTCGATTGGTCAGGCGCAAGCCGAGATGGACGGAATTGCCGGACAACTGCAAAACGAGTTTCCCAAAACAAATGCGAACCGCGGTGTGAGCGTGCAGCCGTTGCATCTCAACTTTGTCACCGACTCGACGCGCCGCAATCTCTGGTTGTTGCTCGGCGCGGTTGGCTTTCTGCTGTTGATTGGCTGCGTGAACGTCGCCAACCTGCTTTTTGCACGCGGCACAGCTCGCCAGCGTGAGATTGCGTTGCGTGCGGCACTCGGTGCATCAAGATCGCGGCTGTTCTCGCAGTTTCTGACTGAGAGTCTGGTCCTCGCGTTGCTCGGGGGAGCGCTGGGAATTTTTCTGGCGGTAGCAATCACCCGCGCAGTCACCGCGGTGATGCCTCCAGTCGGCACGATGATACCGTCCGAGGCGGAAATCAGGATCAGCGTTCCGGTCCTGCTCTTCACGATCGCAATCACTTCGCTAGCTGGACTCTTATTTGGTGCTGCTCCGGCGTGGCAAGCTGCGCGACTCGATCTCAATGAAGTCTTAAAACTCGGCGGACGCACTGGTTCCGGCGGAGCGCGACGCAAAGCACTGCGCGTGCTAGTAGTGGCAGAGTTCGCACTCGCATTGACACTCCTGGCAAGCGGTGGCCTTGCGCTACGCGGATTCTGGAATCTGACGCGCATCGACCTTGGCATCCAGACGGACAATGCACTCACATTTCGTTTGCCCGTTCCAGCGCAACGTCTCAATGGTCAGGATCAAATCAGATCGTATTACGGCCAAATGCTCGAACGGATCAAGGCCGTGCCCGGTGTGAAAGACGCGGCTGCGATGACGGGTTTGCCCGGCCGCTTTACGATGCTGGGGACGGCTTTCACGCTCCCCGGCCAGCCTGCACCAAATCCTACCGAACGTCGCGGCTCGAGTTTTCTCATGGTAACGCCGGAGTATTTCGACGCGCTCGGAGTTCGTGTAGTTAACGGTCGACGTCTCAACGAACAGGACACGGAAACGAGTATGCGCGTGGCGATGGTTAATGAGTACTTCGTCACACGCTACTTACCTGGAGTCGATCCTTTGGGCCAGCGGATCTCGATCGACGAATTTGTGCCGGGCGCGCCGAGAGGAAAACCGATCGAATGGCAGATCGTTGGCGTGTATCACAACATTCGGCCCGCTGGATTTCGAGAAGATAATCCGCAAATAACTGTGCCTTTCGCGCAGAGTCCGTGGCCACAGAGTTGGGTCGTAGTTAAGACCGTTAGCGACCCGAAAGCCGCGATCAAGGGCATCACTGCGGCAGTTAATTCAGTCGATCCGGATTTGCCGTTGGCGGGTTTGCAAACGGTTGATGAGATCGTGAGCGGGTCGTTAGCGACCGATCGTTTCAGTGTCGTGTTGTTTGCGAGTTTTGGTGCGCTCGGACTGTTGCTTGCGGCGGTGGGAATTTACGGCGTGATGGCGTTCGCAGTCGCACAGCGCACGCATGAGTTTGGTGTGCGAATGGCGCTCGGCGCGGAGCGTTCGCGAGTAATCAATATGGTGCTGAAAGAAGGAGCGATTCTCGCGATTTGCGGATCGGCTATTGGATTGGGTGGAGCGTATCTCGTCGGCCGCGCGATGCAGTCGACGTTGTTTGGCGTCAGTGCGTTGGACGTGCGCGCGTTTGGTGCGGTGTCGGTGTTGTTGTTGGTTGCGGCGCTGCTGGCGTGTTTGTTTCCCGCGTGGCGGGCGAGTCGTGTCGAGCCACTCGAGGCGTTGAGGTATGAATAGAGCCACAAAAGGCACACAGAAGAAAAGTAGCCACAAAAAGGCACAAAAGGCACAAAAAAGAAGAAATAGAGAGAGATGGGATGAAAGAAGAAGAGATGGATGAAAGAAGAAAGAGATGAATGCGTTTTTTCATGATCTGAGGTTTGGGTTTCGGATGATGGTTCGGAATCCCGTCTTTACGCTGATTGCGGTGGTTACGCTGACGTTGGGGATTGGGGCGAACACGGCGATCTTTAGTGTGGTTGATGCGGTGTTGTTGAGACCGCTGCCGTATCCGCAGGCAGATCGACTCGTCTTCCTGTGGTCCACCATGAACGGGCAGGGCGTTCCGCAGTCAGGCAGTGCGCTGCCTGATTATCACGAGTGGCGCGATCAAAATAAGAGTTTCGAAGGGCTCGGCGCCTTTTACTACGGCGACTTCAATCTCTCTACTGCCAACGAAGCGCCGGAACGAATCCAGGGAGCATACGTCACTGCTAATCTGTTTCCGGTGTTGCAGGTTTCAACTGCACTCGGCCGGTCGTTCGCGCCGGAAGAGGAGCAGTTTGGCAGACATCGCGTCGTGCTGCTGAGCGATAAGTTGTGGCAACGACGGTTCGGCGGCAACGCGGGTGTGCTGGGTAGCGAGATTCGAATCGGCGGCGACAGTTACACCGTTGCGGGCGTGATGCCGCGCGGAATGCCGTTCTTTGACAACCTTCCCGAGATTGATCTCTGGACGCCCATGTCGTTTGCCAAAGACGACAACATGGCGACGCGCAACAACCACTTCATCAATCTCGTCGGGCGTCTGAAGTCAGGTGTGACAGTGGCGCAGGCTCAATCAGACGTGACCGCGATTGCAAACTCGATCGCTGAGATCGAACCGAGCAACAAAGGTGTTGGCGCGTTGATTGTTCCACTGCAGGAACAACTCGCAGGCGATTCGCGAAGTGCTTTGCTGGTACTGCTCGCCGCGGTGGGATTCGTGTTGCTCGTCGCGTGTGTGAATGTCGCCAATCTTCTGCTCGCACGTGCGTCGGCGCGCAGCAAGGAACTGGCGATTCGATCGAGTTTAGGCGCCAGTCGCTCGCGCATTGTGCGGCAGATCATCGTCGAGTGTATGCCGCTGGCGTTGATTGGCGGTTTGTGTGGTGTGCTGCTGGCCACGTGGGGTATCGATCTGATCTCGTCCTTGTTGCCGGATTCGTTACCACGCGGAAATGTGATCGGAGTAAACGGGAGGGTGCTCGGGTTCACGTTTGGACTCGCGCTGTTGACAATCGTGCTGTTTGGATTACTGCCGGCACTCCAGGCCGCGCGGACTGATTTACGCGACGCGATGAACGAAGGCGGTGGTCCGGGCTTCGGTACTCGTAAACAAGGTCGCGTGCGCCGCGTGCTGATCGTTGCTGAAGTCGCGTTAGCTCTGGTGCTGCTCGTCGGCTCGGGATTGATGTTGCGCACGTTCATCAAGCTGCGCCAGGTCGACGTCGGGTTCAACGCGCACAACGTGGTCACGATGCGGGTGCCGTTGCCCGATTCGAAGTATCCCGTTCCGCTTAGTGCCACGGATCCTCGCGAGCCGGCGGGGTTGGCCTTCTCAGATCAACTGCTCACACGTGTTTCGAGTCTGCCGGGTGTGCAATCTGCGACGACGGCAACTGTCTTTCCACTTGGAGCGGGTCAGGAGTGGGGCAAGTTCCTCAGTGTAGAAGGACAACCTGCGCCGCCGTCGATCGATCAAGTGCCGCTCGTGCGTTTCGCCCTCGTCAGCAACGATTACTTCCGCACCTTTGGCATTGCAGTGGAACAGGGGCGTCCCTTCAACAGCGAAGATAAAGGCAATTCTCAACCGGTCGCGATTATCAACGAGACACTCGCAAAACGTTTCTTCGCAAATCAGGATCCCATTGGCAAGACGATCTGGATGGGACCACCGGAACACCTGCTGCCACCGGACCAGCAGGGACCGGAAAACCGTTTCATCCGGCGCACGATTGTCGGCGTTGTTTCCGACGTGAAAGGTCGAAGTCTGAACCAGGCACCACCGGCGCTGGTCTATTCTCCGTTGAATCAATACCGCAACGAGGGTTGGAGCAACACCTTGATGCTCGCGGTGCAAACAACCACGCCGCCGGAAACACTCGTCGCTGCGATCCGCGAGCAGGTTCGTTTGCTCGACGCCGACCAACCAATCACTAACGTACGCACGATGGGCGATTTGCTGACCCGCGCGCTGTCGAGTGCGAAGTTTAGCTTGTGGCTGCTGGGACTCTTTGCTGTTTTGGGTCTGCTCCTGGCGGCGATCGGGATTTACGGCGTGATGGTGACGGCGGTGATGCAGCGGCGGCATGAGATCGGTTTACGCATGGCGCTGGGTGCGCAGCGTGGCGATGTGTTGTGGCTTGTGATCCGGCAGGGAATGGTGCCGGTGCTGATTGGTGTCGGCGCGGGACTCGCGGCGGCGATTAGTCTGACGAGATTGATGTCGACGCTTTTGTTTGAGGTTAGTGCGACAGATCCGTTGACCCTGGCGCTGATCACGGTGCTGTTGACGATCGTGGCGTTGCTTGCGTGCTACATCCCCGCGCGACGAGCAACAAAAGTCGATCCACTGGTCGCTCTGAGATACGAATAGGTCCAATAGGGCCTATAGGACCTATTTTTAAGAACTATGCACACTCTTCTACAAGATGTTCGCTATGGCTTCCGGATGATGCTTAAGCAAAAAGGTGTCACGGCTGTGGCTCTGCTTTCGCTCGCGCTGGGCATCGGTGCGAACACGGCGTTGTTCAGCGTCGTCGATGCGATGCTATTGAAAATGTTGCCGGTGAAGGACCCAGACGCCCTGGTCCTTTTCAAGTCGATGGCGCCGAAGGAATTCAGTGTCGGCAGTTACAACGGAAGTTCCAACGACGATCCAGCGACGGGCCAGCGCGTGATGACTTCGTTCCCGTACCAGAGTTATCAACGCATGCGCGAACAGCAAGGACCGATGTCAGACATTTTTGCGTTCGGTAACGTCGGGTTGAATGTCAGTGCTGACGGACAGGCAGACGTCGCCCGTGGCCAGGCGGTTTCGGGAAATTATTTTTCCGCGCTCGGCGTCCGGCCCGCACTCGGCCGTCTGCTCACTGCTGAAGACGATAAAGCCGGAATTGCTCCAGTTGCCGTTTTGAGTCATCGCTACTGGCAGAAACGCTTCAGTGGCGATCCGGCCGTCATCGGTAAACAGATCAATCTCAATAATGTCGCCTTCACTGTGCTTGGTGTTTCGGCACGAGGCTTTGACGGCACCGCGGGCGTCGGCACGAGCATAGACGTCACCATACCTCTTGCGGCGGAGCCACAACTCTATGCCGACAAGAATCGCTCGTACCTGAGCAGCAACGTTTGGTGGTTGCGCATCATGGGTCGCTTAAACCCTGGCGTCACGAGGCAGCAGGCCCAGGGGCAGTTGGAAAATGCTTTTCACCAATCCGTGATCGAGCATCGTGCTGCGCGGCAAGCAGCCGCCGCGAAGGGCGCGAATAAGATCAGCGATCTGGATCCGAAACAGTATCCGCGGCTCTTCGCAGATCCGGGTGGCCAGGGCGAGATGTACCGGCGCGAGTACTACAAACCTTCGCTCTATTTGTTACTCGGCGTCGTTGGCCTCGTGCTTCTGATCGCGTGTGCGAACGTTGCCAACCTACTGTTGTCGCGCGCCGCAGGACGGCAGAA
>JBKPPU010000191.1:0-3399 GCA_046733695.1 Acidobacteriota bacterium | reverse complement strand
GGAAGGAGACTTAGCAGACCCATAGCTCACCGATTCTGTCTGAACGTTTTCTGAACGATGCCGGACTATAACTTACCATCAGCCGACTTGCCAAATGTTATGCACGTCGTATATCAAAGGCCCAATGACCCAAGACCATCTTGCAGATATCCAGCAACTATTACGAATCGAATCGGATGCGATAGCCCAAACAGCGACGCGACTTGATGGGGCGCAGGTTGGGCGCGTACTCGAGTTACTGGCGAACTGCGGGGGCAAAGTCGTGATTCTGGGGGTGGGGAAGTCAGGGATTATCGGCCAAAAGATCGCGGCCACGATGACCAGCACCGGAACTGCCGCGCTATATCTGCACCCGTCGGACGCGCTACACGGCAGCCTCGGCATAGTGCAACAGGATGATGTGGTAATCGTTTTGAGCAACAGTGGCGAAACTGATGAGATTGTCGCAATGTTGCCTTATTTGAAGAATCGCGGCGTGCCGATCCTCGCGATTGTTGGGAATGTGAACTCTACAGTAGCGCGGCGCGCCGATGCAGTGCTTGATGCGTCTGTTGATAAGGAGGCGTGTCCCTTGAATCTGGCGCCAACGACGAGCACGACGGTGGCGCTTGCGATTGGCGACGCACTCGCGATGACCGTAATGAAAGTCAAAGGTCTGACGACTGATGACTTCGCGGTGAATCATCCGGCAGGACGGATAGGGAAGCGACTGACGTTGCGTGTCGGAGATTTGATGCACCGCGATGGGGAGAATCCTACGATCGAGACTGGATCGTCGTGGGTCGAAGTGGTACGAGCGATCAGCAAAGGTGGACTCGGTGCGGTGTGCGTGGTTGATGGAGATGGGCGATTGGCGGGGATTATCACTGATGGCGACTTGCGGCGCGCCATTGAGCAGACGAGTCATGAGTCGTTGGCGAAATTAAAGAGTGATGACTTTATGACGCGGCAGCCGGTGGTCGTGACGCCGGAGTTGCTGGCGTTCGATGCGTTGCGGTTGATGGAAGACAGGCCCTCGCAGATCTCGGTGTTGCCGGTGGTTAACCATGATGAGAAGTGCGTAGGGTTAATTAGGGTGCATGATATCGTGAGGAGTGGTCTTTAGACAGGATTACTAAGATTTACAGGATTGACATGATGCATCTTGTTAATTCTGCAAATCCTGTAATCCTGTCTACACTTTCTTACATATCCACGATGTCCCAGGCAGAGCGGACGCGTAATAACTTAGACATTAATCCTGCGTGCATGATGTGTCCGCTGCGTTCGGCGACGACTTTCCCAAGGATAGGCATTCCCAGCAACGCCAGGTCACCGATGATGTCGAGGATCTTGTGACGCACGAACTCATCTCGAAATCTTAATCCGGTTTCATTCAACATCCCGTCAGTCGTAAGGACGATCGCGTTGTCGAGTGATCCGCCGCGAATGAGGTTCGCTCGCCGCAACGCCTCGATCTCGTTAGTGAAACCAAACGTACGTGCGGCTGCGATATCCCGACTGAACGCGCCATTGCTCAACTCCACAGACAAACTCTGAACTCCAATCATCGGATGTGTGAAGTCAATCAGACACTCGATCTGATAAGTGTCGGCAGGTTCCACACTGATCCGTCGATTACCCTGCTCGTATGAAACTTTCTCGCGCACCAGCAATGCGCGTCTCGCGAGCGGCTGTTCCACGACGCCGGCACGCTCGATGATCTGCGCGAAGTCTTCGGCAGAACCATCCATGATCGGGATCTCGAGGTTGTCGACTTCGATAAACGCATTGTCGACATTTAGTCCACGCAGCGCAGCAAGAAGATGCTCGACTGTCGACAGCATCACGCCCGTGCGCATGAGCGTGGTTGCATAACTGCAATGCGCAACGGATTCTACTGTGGCCGGAATCTCGAACCCGCCGAGATCGGTGCGGCGAAACACGTATCCTGTGTCAGGCGGAGCTGAGACGAGACGAACGTGAACCGGAACAGCAGTGTGTAGACCAATACCGTGAGTTTCTACAGCACTGCCCAGCGTGGTCTGTTTGATCAAATGTCGGGATCCTTATCCAAGCGTTTCGATTCCTGCTTCGCGAAAATAAGGAGCAACCAATGTGCCGATGAAAAATGCCAGCTTTTCTGAATAAAATTGCTATGCGTGTTGTTGCGCACATACCACAGAGAGGCTGTTTCTGGAGATCTTCTGCAACAGTGTTTGGGAAAGTTTGCATAAAAAAATTGAATAGAGTGCATTGCTGGAGTACACTCTCGCCAACTAACCGTCGGGACGCCAGCTTTTCGGCGTGCGTTTGTAAACAAAAACAGCGCTTTCGTTCCACAACATTGTGGGTGAAAGAAACGCAACGCCAGCGCTCCGAAGAGCAAGAAAGTGAACGTCCTCTTGATTTCACTTTCGTGGAGAAACCGCGATGCCAGACCTTGAAATCACGTGTTCGGAGTGCAGCACTCCGTTCATGTTTACGGAACGAGAACAGGAATATTACAGGGAACGCAACTTAACTCACCCGAAGCGATGTAAGCCCTGCCGCGACGCACGGCGAGCAAACTTTGGCGGCGCCAAAGGACAAGGAGGAGGTGGTGAACGTCAGAGATTCGAGATCACCTGCGATCAGTGTGGCAAGAACGATTCGGTACCGTTCAAACCTTCGACAGGCAGGCCGGTCTTATGCAGCGATTGTTTTAGCGCGAGTCGTGCGCAACAGCGAACCTGAGAAATTCAGGCCAGAGTTGTGAAGAACTAGCTCGGGCTCTAGACCCTAAAAAAATCGGGAATTTTTGCGACGCGGGAAGAGTTTACGCGAATAGCGGCAAAGAACGCTCTAAATCAAGCTGACGGCGATCTGAATGAGTCACGAAACTATACAACTCGAGATGCATGGCGCGGTCGCCGTTTTGACGTTGAACAGGCCGGACCGCCTCAACGCTCTCAATGTGAAGGTCGCAAGTGACTTCAAAGCCGCCGTAACCGAGGCGCTCGAGGGTGGTGCGAGAGCGATTGTGCTCACGGGTGCGGGCCGTGCATTCTGCGCCGGTGGAGATTTGCGTGAAATGCAGGAGATCGCACAGAAAGACGGACGTTCCGAGGCTTTTTTCGATGAGCCGTTGCGACTTCTGAATGACGCGATTCTTATGATTCGCCAAACACCGGTGCCTTTTATTGCTGCCGTTAACGGCGTTGCGTCCGGAGGAGGCTGCAATCTCGCGTTAGCATGTGATCTGGTGATTGCTGCAGAAAGCGCAAAGTTCAATCAGGCATTTATTAAAATCGGCCTGACACCTGACTGCGGTGGAACTTTTATGCTACCGCGACTCGTAGGATGGAAACGAGCAACAGAGTTGTTATTCACAGGCGAACTGGTCAGTGCGCTGGCCGCCGCCAAGATGGGGATGATCAA
>JBKPPU010000190.1:0-12568 GCA_046733695.1 Acidobacteriota bacterium | reverse complement strand
ACGTAGACCGAAGGACTCGTGTGTTGATGATATTCAACTTCAGCTTCCGCGAGGGCAGTCTGGTCCTTGATGCACCAGTAAACAGGCCGCGCGCCTTTGTAAACCCAGCCACGCTCGACAAACCGTGCGAACATGCGCGCCGTTTCGGCCTCGTAGTGGTTCGACATCGTGAGGTATGGATTGTCCCACTCTCCGAGTATGCCGAGTCGTTTGAAGTCACGTGTTTGGCTCGTCAACGCGTTCTCTGCGTGCTCGCGGCAGATCCGGCGAAAAGTCTCGGCATTCAGATCTGCTTTCTTCTTACCCTTTTTCTCGAGGGCTTTCTCGACGTGTGTCTCGATTGGCAGACCGTGGCAGTCGTAGCCCGGAACGTAGGGCGAATCGTAGCCCATCATCGTGCGTGATTTGACGATGAAGTCTTTGAGAATCTTGTTCACCGCGGTGCCGAAATGGATGTTGGCATTCGCGTATGGCGGGCCATCGTGGAGAATGAACTTCTCGCGCCCTTCACCCGCGCGGCGGATCAGGCGATAAAGATCGAGTTTGTTCCATTTTTCGAGGCGCGCCGGTTCGCTTTGCGCCAGATTGGCTTTCTGCGCAAAGTCGGTCTTCGGCAAGTTGACGGTCTTCTTGAGATCTAAAGGGGTTTCTGTAGACATAAGCGTAAGTCGTAAATACTAACAGAGCATTAATCCGAGATCGAACTTAGACAGGATTAACAAGATTCGAACAGGATTTATAGAATCGATCTTGTTAATCCTGAAAACATCCTGTCCATCCTGTCTAAATAAATGACCCGAACCTCGGCAGATGCGATGGTTCGGGTCCGGTTGAATCGGTTTGTGATCTGGATCACCCGATAAACATCTCATCCTCTGCGTAAGTTTGATTAATGGGCTTCGGCATCGGCGCCACGAGTACCTCGAGGCCTCGGCGGAAGCCCGCCATAATCGCGGCCAGCTCGCGGGCCGGCTCTATAACCTTCGATTGGACGAAGTCGGTCGTCATGGTCACTTGCCTGTGCGTGCGATCGATCGTATTGCTGACTAGCTCGACTTTATCGCGAGCCTCGACCGCCGTTTCGCTTACCAGCGCTTTCAGTTCACTAACTTCACTCTTAACCATCGCCAGCGACTCAGAAACGTGTTGAGTCGCTGTGGCAATGTGAGCTGAAACCGCGGTGAACTGTTCCGCAATCAGTTTTCCCTGCACGGCAATCAACTTGCCCTGCTCACTGATCTCATTCGCCTTTCCAATCAGCGGATCCAGCTTCTCCTCCAAACGGTTAACTGTCTTTACCGCCCGGCTCACATAAACAGCAATCGCGATCATCGCCACCGCAATCAGGATGAACGAGGCAGCAATAATCACCATGATCCAGAACATCGGATCGTGGGTGTTCATTTGTAGCAGTGCTGGGAAAATCATCTCCGATTAATTCGACGACTCGTTGCCGTAGTTCGGAGCCGCTTCAATGCGACCTGACATCTCAGTCTTACGTTTCTCTTCCTGATATGCCTTCTTGCCGGCGTCGATGGCGGCTGTCAGCGTTCCGGTCTGACGAGATGCCGCATCGCGCGCGTTTTGGGCCACCTCAGACACTCTGTCCGAAGCCTGAGAATAGAGTTCAGACGCCCGAGTGCGGGTAGCTTCGTAGTACTCGCCGGCGCGATCGCCCAATTGCTGCGCTGCCTCACGAGAACGATCGATACCTTTGCGGGTTGCATCAGCGATGTCGCCACGCAGTTCCTGTCCCGATTTGGGCGCAAAAAGCAACGCGAGGACTGCTCCTATTCCGCCGCCGATGAGCAGGTACGTTAGTTTGTTCGAAATACTTTCGTCTCCCATTGTCTGGGGTCCTTTCTTCTAAAGCGAAGCCCAATTGCTCCGCTGGTTTCTAAAGATTACGAGGGATTATACGGCGTTGAAATATAGCAGGGGCAGCAGGTTTTAACAAGAATCGCTTAGAGCGGGGGCAAGCCCCTCTTCCTGACTTGTTCTATTCTCAGTTGCGCAAACGTCGAATGGAACTTGAATCAGAAACTAAAACAAGTCAGGAAGGGGGCTGCCCCCGCTAGCTGGACCTTTTAGCTCTTGCCGTTGTACTGCTCCAATTTCCTATATAGCGTCTTGCGGCCGATACCGAGCGCGCGAGCGGCGTGGGATTTGTCACCTTCGGTGTAGTCGAGAGTGGCTTCGATAGCCTGGCGTTCAATCTCTTCCATCGACGAGGGGACAGTGATCTCGAAAGTGGTCGTGCGGCCCTCGCTGGCGGCCTTGGCTCGTTCCACCTTAATCCGGTCACGGTCTTCGAGCGCAATCTTACTGATGGCGTCGGGCAAGTCTTCGAGCTCAATTCCTCTTCCGGAAGCAATGATTACGGCGCGTTCGATCGCATTTTCGAGCTCGCGAACATTGCCGGGCCACTCGTAGGTAATCAATGCCTGCAACGCATCTTTGGAGATGCCTGAAATGAAGCGACCAGTCTTTTGTTTGTAGTGTTCCAGGAAGTGGATGACGAGGGGATGAATGTCCTCGGGCCGCTCGCGGAGAGGCGGCAGCTTAATCGGAAACACGGAGAGTCTGTAGAAGAGATCCTGCCGGAAGCTTCCGAGCTCAACCGCACGTTTCAGATCCACGTTCGACGCAGCCACGACACGCACGTCCGTCTTGATCACTTCATTGCCGCCGACTCTCGTCAACTCTCCATCCTGCAAAACACGCAATAGCTTAACCTGCGCCGACGGGCTCATCTCGCCGACTTCGTCAAGAAACAACGTGCCGCCATTCGCTTCTTCGAAGCGTCCGCGACGTAACGCACGCGCATCCGTGAACGCGCCTTTCTCGTGACCAAACAGTTCCGACTCGAGCAAGGTCTCAGGAATCGCGCCGCAGTTTAGTTTGACGTAAGGCTGGTCTTCGCGACCGGAGTTGAAGTGAATCAGATTCGCGAGCAGTTCTTTACCAGTGCCCGATTCGCCTTCGATCAAAACAGTCGTTTGCGTGTCGGCGACGCTCAACGCGAGTTCGATCGCGCGACGTATCGCGGCCGTTTGACCAATGATTCGTTCTTCGCCATAGCGCTCGTGCAACGCACTGCGCAGGTGCATGATCTCGGCCGACAGTTGATCGCGTTCGAGTGCGGTTCCGATCTGGTCTGCGATGCCTTCAACCAGCGCCACGTCGTGATCGTCGAAACCTTCGCGCGCCTGGCTCCAGACGAGTCCGAGTAACCCAAACGTCTGTCCGCCAACTCGGACTGGTGCAACGAGCGCCGCACGACCGTGAAGCACGGCATTGAATGCAAGCCGCCATGTGAACGGCAGATCAGTTTCCAACAGGCGCAGTGTTTTTCCCTGGGCGAGCACTTCGATCATTGCGGGAAACGCCGTTAAGTCGATCGATTGTCCATGCTCCTGGAACAACTCGTGAACAGAATCGACCGCGGCTTCGGGAGCAGCTTTGAACGCCGCGAGACTCAACCGGCTGCCATTTGGATCGAGCACGCCAAGCGCGGAATAATCGGCATTCACGAGCGCAATCGCGCGCTCGAGTACGAGCGACGAAACCTCGCCAAAATCAGAGCGCGCATTCAAAGCGTTCGCGATCGAAAGCAGCGCGCGCTTCGTTTCAGCTTCGCGTTCCTTGTCGGTGTAGAGCCGCGTGTACTGATAGCCAATCGCGATCTGTCCGGCAATTGACTGTAGAAACGAGACTTCATCGTCGAGCCACTCGCGCGGCGTGCGCGTCGTGTGCAGACCAACCAGCCCGAGAACATCGTCGCCGAGCGTCACAGGCACGACGAGAAGCGAACGTGTTCCGAGGCTCGCCGCGAGATACCGGACTTTCTGGTCCAGACCGGACGCTGAGACGTCGTTCAAACGGATCGGCTTTTTCAGATCGACTTGCGTTGCCAGTTGGTTCAAGTCGAGCGGAATAACGGTGCCAAGACTCGAAGGTACGTCGTTCGACGCCCGCCACTCGTGGCTGATGCGCAGCTCGCTGGCAGACTTCAACTGGATTACGTCGCAGCGGTCGACGTTCATCATGCGGCCGAGTTCCGAGACGATTACGTTGAGGAAGCGGTCGAGATTGATGGCGTGAGGCAGAACCATCGCGAGGCGATTGATAATCCCCTCCCGCGCCTCGTGCATTTTGATCTTTTGTTCTAAAGAAAGAGATTGAGCAGTGTTAGACATCGTACGGACAAGAGGATAGACGAAGCCTGCGGCAACATGCAAAGAATCATGTCAATTCTGTAAATCATGGAATCCTGTAGAAATGTTTGCCGGAGACTGAGCGGTAGACAGGATTCCAAGATGTACAGGATTAACAGGATTGCTATAATTGGGGCATGCCGATTTACGAGTACGAATGCAAAAAATGCAAGGCGCACGTTGAGGCCTTTCAAAAGGTGAACGACAAGCCGCTCACGAAGTGCCGCAAGTGCGGCGGGAAGCTGGAGCGGCAGATTTCGGCGCCGGCAATCCAGTTCAAAGGCTCCGGCTGGTATGTGACTGATTACGCCGGCAAGACAACTAAAAGCGAGAAGTCAGAATCCGAGTCGGTAAGCGATTCAAAGTCTGACAAGTCCGAGAAGAAGACCAAAGACAGTTCTCCTGCGAAGAAGACTTCCGACAAGCCTTCATCCTCTAAAGCTTAGGTTCACCATGCCACAACGGCAGCCCACAAAAAGGCACAGTCGGCACATAAATGTTTTTGTGGTTTTTGCGCTTCTTTGTGGGCCAATCCTGGTTTTCGCCCAATCTGGTTATCGTCCGAACGCCAATGCGTCAGGCGGCGTGATGGTCAGCGTTGTGGCCCGGCGCGACGACAATAAGACGAATCCGATCACCAGCAAAGAAGTTTCTGTTTACGACAACGGCGTCGAACAGGCTATTCGAAACTTCACTCCCGATCCGTCGCCGGCGCGCATTGTGCTTCTGGTCGACAATTCTTTAACCATTCGTGCCGACGTGGATAAGCTGGAACAAGCGGCTCTCGAGTTTGCTTATGAGATCTTCGAAGGCGACAAACTATTGATCATTGGATACGACGAGCAGGCGGAGATCGTTTCTGATTGGACCGACGACGCCAAGGCGATGCAGTCGAAGTTGAAACTATTTCGCAAGAAGGGCCAGCCGCATCTGTTTGATGCGATTCGTGCGGTCGTCGAGGAAGCGCTGCGACCGGTGCAGAGCCAGAAGCGCATCATCGTAGTGATCAGTGACGGGCTCGACCGGGGAAGCAAGGCGACGTTCGAACAGACGCTGGCAGAGCTACAGCAAGAGAACATTATGGTCTACGCCGTGCAGGCAGTGGACCGCACACGCGGTGCGATCCGGCGCGACGTGCCGAAGCCGAAAGTCGTTATCGACAAATTGGCAGAAGGAACCGGAGGTCAGATTTTTTCGATAGATGAACCGTCCGTGGCGGCAAAGGCGATCTGCGATGAGCTGCGACAGAACCGGTACGTGCTTTCGTACGTCCCATCAAGCGCACCATTCGGGCAAAAGCGGAGTTTACTCGTTCTTGGGAATCAGGGAATAACGATAAGAGCGAAGTCGATGCAGCAGCCGAACTAATCCACAGATTACGCAGATTATATCTGTGTAATCTGTGAACTAGCTCCGCCGCGAGTAGAAGTAGAAGAGTCCCGCCATAATCGCCAGAATCAAACACTCCATGAAGATGAAGAAACTCAGCGAGAAAGTTCTGTCATCGTCGGTAAACGAGTTGGAAAAAGCGACGTAGGTTCCCATCAGAACCCCGCCGATAATCCATATCCACTGCCGTTTCTTGTCCCACACTACTTCAATATCCCGGATAACCAGTGCATCAAGTTGAGCGCGTATTGCCTGTTGTCGTTGCCGGGGACGTTCATGCCCATCGGATGCTTATCGTTGCCCGAAATCTGCGCTGACAGCATTGCCGCTTCACCCTGGACCATCACGCGACCCTTGCCGAATTTAAACGCGACAGCCTGAGTTCGTCCCGCGGCTGAGACGTTCGTCTCTGCTGAGAACGTCGTACGGTCAAAAGCTGTGCTTGCCAGATTGAGGATTCCCGCACTGCCTTCAGGACCCTTCAGCGATTGGCCCGTAAAACTCCTTACAGTATTGACCCGCTCTTTTTCATTGCGACCCTCGGTTATCGGATGGCTGCCCAGCAGTTTGTTTTCGCGCGAGAAGATCAGTTGGGTTGGAAGGCCAGGGGCGCAGTTTGACGGATCGAACGTGTAACCCTTGCTCATATCGACGCCGAACTTATTTGCGAGTACGGCAGCAGCGCCGCCGAAGGGCGCATGATCGGCAATCAACAGTAACGCGCCGCCATCCTTCACCCAGTCGTGTACGGCTGTAATCTCGTCGTCGTTGAAAGCCGACGAGTCAGCGCCTGCGTCGTCGTCTTCTTCGGCCCCGAGGGCGTTGGCGATGACGAGGAGCTTATAGCTATCGAGCCTTTGTTTGCTGAACGACTGGCGATTGCGAATCACTTGATAACCATCGTTCATCATCAGGTCGACGAACGGCTTGTAGCGACCCTCAGTTGTGTGAAAGTTGTGATGCGCTTCGTCAAACATCACCCGCGGGCCGCCTTTTTTGTAGGCGGGGTTTTCGACGGACGTGTTGAACTCAGGATCGGCCATCTGCTGGCCAACGGCGACAGAGGCAAATAAGAGAAGAGAACAGACGAGTAGAAGAAATTTCATGTGAATATAGGTCCTACAGGTCCTATAGGACCTATCTCAGTTTCGACAATCTTTCGGCTGCCGCGTGCAGCGTTTCATCTTTTTTGCAGAAACAGAACCGCACCTGTTGTGAGCCGCTGGCGGGGTTGCTGTAAAAGCTCGATCCCGGTACGCAGGCTACGCCAACCTCGCGGATCAAATGCCGCGTAAACTCTACGTCATTTGAAAATCCAAACGCGGAGATGTCGGTCATGATGTAGTAAGCGCCATCGGGCGAAAACGTCTTGAACCCCGACTGCTCCAGCACCGGCAACAACAAATCCCGTCGCGCCTGATATTCCTTCTGCAACGTATCGTAATACTCCTGCGGCAGCGAGAGGGCGTACGCGCCCGCAGCCTGAAGCGGCGCGGCGGCTCCTACCGTCAGAAAGTCATGGACTTTGCGAATAGCGTTCGTGATCTCCGGTGGCGCAATGCAGTAACCGACGCGCCAGCCGGTCACCGAATAAGTTTTCGACATCGAGTTAACGACAACGGTCCGATCCCTCATACCGTCGAGTTGGGCCATCGAAATGTGTTTGATGTCAGCGCCGTCTCGAGGGTAAAGAATGTGCTCGTAAATCTCGTCAGTGAAGCAGAGCGCGTCGAACTCCTGACAGAGTCCGGCGATAAACTCCATCTCATAGCGAGTGAAAACTTTTCCGGTCGGATTATTGGGATTGCAGACGATGATGGCTTTGGTTTTCTTGTTGAAGGCAGCGCGCAGCTCGTCGCGATCAAAGTTCCAATCCGGCGCTCGCAGCGGCACGTAAACCGGACTCGCATCTGAGAGGATGGCGTCTGGCGCGTAGTTTTCATAAAACGGTTCGAAAACGATAACTTCCTCACCCGGATCGACGGTCGCCATC
The DNA here is from genome assembly GCA_046733695.1 of Acidobacteriota bacterium. Classification (GTDB taxonomy): domain Bacteria; phylum Acidobacteriota; class Blastocatellia; order Pyrinomonadales; family Pyrinomonadaceae; genus PSRF01. Next base: position 4,969 of record JBKPPU010000190.1, on the reverse strand, counting down.
ATCGAGGAGATCATGCCTTCAGTTGAACCGCAAGTGACCGTGATCTCTGTTTCGGGATCGATCTGAATTCCAAGGTAAGAATGCGTCTTGGCAGCGATCGCATCGCGAAAATTCTTTGCACCCCAGGTGATCGCGTATTGATTGATGTCCTGATCGATAGCTTCCATCGCCCGTTGCTTGATGTCGGCGGGCGCCGAAAAATCCGGAAAGCCCTGCGAGAGATTTACGGCTCCGAATTTCAGAGCCTCACGAGTCATTTCCCGAATCACTGACTCGGTAAACGAACTCGCCTTTTTCGATACATGCCTGCTCTTTGAAAGCGAAGGGGTAGTCATAAGGAAAGCAATTTAACCACAGATTACACGGATTACTAAGGAATGATCTGTTCGCCTGCGGCTTCGCGCTTGAGTTGCTCGAGGATGGAGCGAATGGCGGCGGCGTAACTTCCGTTGGGCGCCAGCTGGAGATATTTTTCGTAAGCCGCGACGGCTTCCTTCGGCTTTTCCATCTTTTCATAAGCGGCGCCGACCATTTGATAGATCACGGGCTCGCTCTCCGAAAGTTGGGCCAGCGCCTTCTTGAATTCGACAATGGCTTCGGCAAACTGACCTTTGTCCTCGTAAACGCGCGCAATGCCGACGTATGCTTCAGGCTGGACTCCGCCACCTTCTCTGATGGCCCGCCGGAACGAACGGATTGCGTCGTCACCGAACGCCTCTTCACGATAAAGGCGTCCTTCAACAGCCGAAGCTTCGGCGTACGCCGGTCTCGTTCGACGTGCCGCGTCGATCGCCGCATGCGCGTCCTTGAATTCGTTGAGATCCATCAGCACGCGCGCGAGCCCAACTTGCGCCGCTGGATAAGCGGGCCGCGCTTTAATGGCCTGACGATAAAGATCGGCGGCTTTTTGCATGGACGGATCGTCGCGAGCTTTCTCACGAGCCGTTTCCGCCTCCTGGAAAAGCAGTTCGGCCTGATCCGTCGAGCGAACGAGTTTCACTTCAAGCGCACGGCGGCCGGGAAGCAACGGCGTAACAATCTCCTTGAAACCGGCAGCCCGCACTCGCACCGAATGGCGATTTGCAGTGATTTTAGATACTACGAGCTTCCCGGAAGCGTCAGTCGTCCCGCGCCGGATCTCATCAATCCAGACGATTGCGTTTGGCTCAGTCGTGATTGTTAGGGCAGTTTGCGCAGAAATAGCTGGCGCAAAGGAAAACAGCAGGACCGCAAAAACTACTAACCTCATATCCGTGTAAATCGTTTCTATATCCGCGTTATTCCTCTCCCCCACCGCTGACACGCCGTTTGCGCACATTCGGATCCGCGTCTGTCACAGCGCGTGAACCGACTTCCGGCCGGAAGTTTCCCTTGTCGTCATAAAGGCGAAGGTATTGTAATCGGTTTCGCACCACACCCTGAACGTAGCCGCGCGTTTCCTTGAACGGAACGGCTTCGGCCCATTCATCAATTTCGAACGGCAACGACGCTTTCCATTGAACGGCACGGCCTGGACCAGCGTTGTACGCCGCTGCGACATACTCAATGCGTCCAAACTTATCGATCTGGTCGCGGAGGTACGCAGTTCCGAGTTGAATATTCAAACGCGGTTCAAAAAGGGAATCCACAGTGATCTCACGACTGACTCCATACTTCCGCGCCGTCAACCTGCCCGTCGGCACCAACACCTGCATTAAGCCGTACGCGTTCGCTCCTGAGCGCGCGCGCGTCATGAAGATCGTTTCCTGACGAATGAGTCCGGCAACCTGATACGGATCGAGACCGCGCGCCTTCGACTCCTGCACGATGATGTCCCAGTAGTTCAGAGGGTAGAACACGTCCCACTGCTCGCGCGTCATCTCTTCCGGCTTCATCTGCGAATAATCGGGGAAGCTGCGGCGGAGTGTGTTCAGCGCGCGGACGTTGTCGTCATCGGAGCGATAGATCTTTGCGATCGCGAGATTGACTTTAGGACTGTCGCCGGCCTTTTCTCCTGCTTTTGCGAGTTCCTTCAGCGCCCACTCGTCGAGTCCGATGTTCGACAGTTGATCGGCCTTGACAATGCGCGCGTCTTCATCGGGCCCGGCAGTTTCTTCTGCAACTGTGACCGTCTTCAGATTCTCAACTGCACGCGCGACGATCGAATCAGCCGCAAATGATTTTGCCGGAGCCGTCTTGCTGATAACGTCGAGGCGCTGCTTCGCGAGATAGCCGTACCAATTTGCGTCGTAACGTGCCTGCATCGCTTCGTAGAGAGCGCGCGCCTCGGCGAGCTTGCCGGCTCTTTCCCAGTCGCGGCCGGCCCAGTAACCCGCCCGCCCGCGATTGTCTGTGTTCTTGTCGGCGTAATAGGCGAGATGCTCCGTCAGCATTCGCGAGGATTCGGAAAAGTTCTTTGCTTCGTGCGCGTCCCATGCAAGGTCAAACTGTGCCGGGGCTACTTCAATCGAGCTGCCGAAGCTGTTGACTGCGGCGCGACGGAAGTAAGTCGCGTCGGTATCGTTCTTCGAATCCTGTGCGATCTGGGCGAGGGCGACGAAAGCGCGCGGAGTGAAGTTGCTGTTTGGAAACGCCTTGCGCATTTCTTCCGCAGTTGCACGTGCTTGTTCCCACTGCTTTGCACGGGCGTACGTCTGCGCGAGGTAGAACATTGCTTCAGCACGTGTTTCGCCGGCGGAGGCGGGAATTGCGCTCAACGCGGAAACAGCGTCGGGAGTTCTTCTCGCATTGTGGGCGGCGATGCCACGTCGCAGTTGATTCTCGTTGGTTGCAGTCGCGGGGAACTTTGCAAAAGCGTCGCCATATGCGGTCAGTGCGTCGGCAAATCTCTTCGACGTGTACAGACGATCTGCGCGGGTGATTGCTTCTTCCGTCGAGGCTGGCGCTGTGGTCGAGCCAAGTCGCGTGATTGCTGTCGCGGCGTCGGCGCTTTCGGCCGATTCGGGTGCGAAGAAATAGATCCGACGATAGGCGGCGAGCGCCCGATTTTGATCGGATGACTGCTCGTAAGCTTTAGCAGTTGCCAGCAGAGCCGCCGCGTCGTTGGCCTGGGCGAAGTCTTTGAGAAGAAGAGGAACTGCTGACGCCTCACCGCTCTTCGTCATCAAGTCCGCGACTCGTAACGCCGCCTCACGGGCGCGCAACGAGGTGGGATGTGACTGCATTATTTCCTGGTAAACAGCGCGTGCTTGGGGAGCTTTTCCGGCTTGCTCAAGTGCGCCTGCGCGCATCCACAACGCGTAGTCAGCGAGCGAAGTTTGTTCGCCGATGAGTCTCGTGTCGAGTAGCGTAGCAGCTCCGGCGGCGTCCCCGGTTTTCAGTTTGATTCGCGCGCGGAGGATGCGCGCCAGTGCAGCGGCTTTGCTGCGCGGAAACTGATTCTCGATACCCGCGACTACATCCTCTGACGGCAACACATCGTTGCGTGTCATGGCGCGCAGGCTATCGAGAGCTTTTTGTTCTCCGGGAGTTTGCGACCGAGTGTGGCAACTCGCGCTTAGAACGAAGGGAAGCGAAGCGACGACGACCAGAGTAATGCCGACGAAAATCAGAAGTAAGCGATGTTTGGCCACAGTAGTACTTAAATCCTGCCAATCCTGGTAATCATGAAATCCTGTCAAAGTTTCACAGGATTACAAGATTATCAGGATTAACCTGATTGTTGTCCAAACTATGCGTTGACCGTTGCGCCGGGATAATTCGAGCCGAGTTTCGAAGCGTCGCCCTCGGCGAGGGTGTTGACCAATTCGCCGTGGAAGTAGTCGTAACGAGCCGCGACTTCCGCTTTCACGCGCTTGTCGTACATCTCGCGCGAGCGATCGATGTATTCGCGTAAGCGATCGTATAGATCGTGTTCCGAGCGTCCTTCAGCAACCTTCTGCTCGTTGTACAACTTGATCTCAGAGATCAACAACCGCGCAAACCTCCGAGCATCATTGTGTAAACGCCGCTCTTCATCGCCGTGGACTTCCACAGGCAGTTCCTGATCCTGACCATAACGGCGGCGCGGCGACGGCGCAGCTTCAACGGGAGCCGGAGTCCATGCCGGTGGCTCTTCGCCCATCGACACGGGTTGTTCTGCAGGCGCTGCCGAGTCTTCAAAAACGCCGGCTGGTTCGTCGGCTGAAACAGGTTCGATAAACGAGGCGGGCTCAGCGGCTACAGGTTCGGGCTGGTAGCTCTCGATAGTTTCCGCGCCTGAGAATGCCGGTTCCGGTTCAGGTTCTGCAGCAGCAACGGGGGCCTCGCTGTATTCACTTGCGGGTTCGTACGACGGCTGTGGTTCTTCGACAGGCGGCGCAGGCGCTTCTTCAACAGCTTTCTTCGGAGCAGCAGCTGATGCTCCGCCGCGTGAAGCAGATAGCAGCTCCACCGCCATTCCTGATACAGCAACGAGGGTTTCTAATGCCTCGAGATTGATCGACTCTGAATCGAGTCCGGCTGAGTCAGCATACAGAACCGCAACTGCGCGATTACGAGCTTTCAGAGGTATAGCAACGATTCGCTGCGGCTGTTCTTCGCCAAGTCGATTCAAAACCAAATGATCTTCCGAGTGGGAACCTGGTCCGCCACTCCACGTCGCGAGTCCTTTAGCGGCGCCGCCCACCACGGTGTCGGCATTCACTGAAAACGAAATTTGCTGAATCGCATCGTCGCCCACAGATCCTTCGAAACCGCGACCACGCCAACCTGTTGCCTGTTCGCCTTTGATGACGAAAAACGCGACTCGAGGCGCGAAGGAAGAGGCGCGATTCACGAGGGCCTTGAGAATGTCAGCCTGCGATTTCTGCTCGTTTATCTCGCCGATGCCCGCCTTCACGATGGCCATGTCGCTCGACGCCTTCGCACGGGAAGACTCAGAAGCTGCCAGCTCGACGCCACGCTCGTGAGCAGCGTGCAGATGTTCCTGGATGGCGGCGACCATGCTGCCCTCCATTTGCACATCCGACTGGCGCTCAACGAAACTCGA
>JBKPPU010000189.1:0-19465 GCA_046733695.1 Acidobacteriota bacterium | reverse complement strand
AATGAGATGCGGATCCGGAATCAGGCATTCAATGCCGGTAAGTGTTTCCAGAAATCGAATCATTGGATGCGAATTAAAAGCGAAGATGATATTTTGAACGAATGGGTGAACATGGTCCAATCGCTCGGCATTTCCGATCCCTTGTTTGCGCGGTTGATGAACAACATCCCGCTTACGCCAATCTAACCATACAGAATCGTTGGGTTTTGGAAAAACCGACAGCAACCGTTCGGCCACGCCCGTAGGCAGAAAGTCGTCAATCAACGTGTGTGGATACGGAGAGTTTGTAGAGTAAGCGGAACGATGTTGCTTCGCGAGTCGGAGCAGCTCAGAAGTCCTAAAGGAAAAAACCTCGTCAGTAGCATCGTTAGTAAGAAGAGACTGTCTAATCCAACCTTTCAGCATGGATACCGCCTTTGTCGCTTGTATTGAACGGGGTCTACTCGAGAAACAAGCGTTGCTCCTTTTCGAAAGTATTAGACGTTACACGGGCCGCTTTCGCAACTGCCCCATCTATGCCCTTTCACCTCGCGAAGGACATGGTATTTCTGCAAGCGCTCGAAGCAGGCTCGACGAATTGGGCGTCGCCTATATTGATGAAGTTCTGAACACAGATTGTCCTGAATATGGCTCTGCTAACCGTGTTGCTGCTGCAGCCTACGTCGAACAAAACCACCCTCATGACATTTTGGTGATCCTTGATAGTGATACTCTGTTTCTGCGCGAACCTGACGAAGTCATGCTGCTGCCGCATGTCGATGTGGCTTTAAGACCAGTAGGCGTTAAGGGAATGTGCACTAGCGGTCCCACGGATCCCTTCGACGCATACTGGCGAGACCTTTGCCGATGCTGTGGTGTGGACTACGACCAGATTCCCTGGACCGAATCTTTTGCCGATCGGTGCCGGATCAAAGCCAGTTACAATGCAGGACTCGTGATTGCACGCGGCAACCTGGGGATCATGCAACGATGGTCGGAATTTTTCTTCACTTCAGTCCGGCAGCAACTGCAACCGTACGCGCATGATCGACGCTTCCGCACCGGCGCCGGCTGGGTAGACTCAACTGCCAGCAGGATGTGGGGATCGAATCAAGCGGCGTTGTCCCTTGCGATTTGGAGTACTACAAGAAACGTTAAGGAACTGGAGCCAACCTACAATTACCAGTTAAATGTGCACGAACAAATCGACAAGAGGCTAAGGAAACAAATTTTCCCAAACCTCGTGCACGTTCATTATCACTGGCTGCTTTTTGATCGGACGTCGAAGAATCCGTTATTCGATCGTTCCGGGCCGCTGTCTGCTGAGCAGCGCGTTTGGTTATCTTCAGCCGTCAATGGAGATCAGGCATGAGTGCAATTAGCCCCTATTACACCCGCCAACTTACGCGAAAGGAAATAGCAAAAGGCGAACACAGGAATTTCGTAGGCGGGTTTTGGCATGAGATTGGCACCTTGCAATTCGAGTTCTTGCTGCGTCAGGGATTATTACCCAATCACAAATTGGTCGATATCGGCTGTGGCGCCTTGAGATGCGGTCTCCCTATTATTCGATACCTGGAGACAGGCAATTACTTTGGCCTGGACATCAATCAGTCTCTGCTCGAAGGCGGCAAACGCGAACTCGCAATGGCAGAACTAACAGACAAACGACCAAAACTCCTACTCAATAACAAATTCGAACTGGATCGATTCGGCGTGTCGTTCGATTTTGCTATCGCTCAATCACTGTTCACTCATTTAGACATGAATATAATTATTCGCTGTCTCAGAGAGGCCCGCAAGGTCCTGCATTCCGGCAACAAGTTTTTTATCAGTTTCCTTCAGGCGCCGCACTCGGGGCATATTGCCCAAGTCAGACACGAACCGGGTGGCGTTGTTTCAAACCTCGACTCCGATCCGTATCACTACTCTTTTGCCGAGATGCAATGGCTGGCCGCGACTGCGGGTTTTACGGCGGAGTTATTCGGGGACTGGAATCATCCCCGTAATCTACAGATGCTTCAGTTATTACCCGCTACTCAGGTTTCAACAGATCTTATTAAATAAAATCTGTGTAATCTGCGGATAGATCGTTTAGTATTCGCAGCTAAAATTTTTTGAAGGAAAATCGAAGTTGCCAATCTGCATCGCGGGCATGCATCGCTCGGGGACCTCGATGGTTGCCAGGCTTCTTCAGACCTGCGGTTTGTTTCTTGGTCCGGAAGATGAACTCGGGTTTGATTCAAACGATGGTGAACCACACTTCGAGAATGTGCGGTTCGTGGCATTTAACGACGAGATCCTGAGCCGGCTGGGCGGCTCCTGGAACAACCCGCCAGACTTTCCGTTAGCGTGGGAGGCAATGCCTGAGATAGCGGCTTTGACCGTGAAGGCAAAGAAGTTAATCAAGCGGCTAAGCGATCAACACAATTGGGGCTGGAAGGATCCACGTAATTCACTGACGGTGCGATTTTGGCAGCGAATCATTCCTGATTTACGAGTGGTTATCTGCTTGAGAAACCCTTTGGAGGTTGCGCATTCGTTGCGCAAGCGAGGTGACTTAATTGGCATACCGTTGTTTCTGCTTTGGCTGATTTACTATCGCGAGCTTCTCTCCGCGATACCGCCTCAACAACGTGTAGTCACGCATTACGAATCGTATTTCGAGGATCCAACTATCGAATTGCAAAGAGTCTTGAACCGAATCGGCATGGAAGTACAGTCAGGCGTAATCCCCCGCGCCTCTGCTCACATAGCGGATGATTTGCGCCATCACCGCATGACAATCCCCGACTTGTCCGCGACGAACGTGCCCGATGAGGTGCTCGCTTTGTACTTGAAACTCTGTCAAGAAGCAGGACGCGTATACCAGCAGTAAACCAAAATCAAGTTACAAAATCAGGTTACTCCTTTCAAAGGCATGAAAATCGCACTGTGTAAAACTACAATCTTTGGACCAATAAGCGGGGCCGACGAAATCATGTTGAACTATGCGGTGCATCTTCACCAGGCCGGGCATGATGTGTCGGTTGTATTGTTATATCCGCCGAGTGACAACGATCAATATCTCAAACGGCTGCAACGGAAGGGCGTGCCGGTTCAAACAATCGTTGTAAGGTCCTACTTATTCGCGTTTCTGCGATTGTTTCGAAGCTTACTATCAAGCGCTCTATTTTTCCTTTTCTTCGTGAAGCGCGCGCCGACGCGCCTGCGCAAAATCTGGCAGGTTGCGATTCGCACAATCACGAAATTTCACTATCGGAATTGCCGCGCATACTTTGCGAGCCAGCCGCCCGATCTTTTACATGTCTTCACACCAGACACCGGTACCGAGCTTATGATTCGCGCCGGTCATGAATTGGGTATTCCAGTTCTCTATCACGAAATGGGAACCCCGCATCACATGCCGATGCTGGAAGATTATTACCGGCGGCTGGAAAAGGTTTTGCCACTCTGCACTGAAGTCGCGGCTCTGTCTCCGCGGCTTGCGGCGGAATGGTCCATTCGATATCCGTTCCTTCCTTCAGTTTCAGTTCTGCCATTGATCATGGAAGGGTCCGACGCGAATGGGGCGGGCAATGGCGCGAACAATTCAGTAGAAACTGTTTTCGGATTCGCCGCACGCCTCGAGGAGGGTAAGGGACCTCTGGTCCTGTTGGACGCCCTGGCGAAGGTAAATCGAGAAAGGCCTTTGGCAGTAGCAAGAATCGCGGGGGTGGGACCACAATTATTGGACATCAAAGCCCGTGCGCGTGAATCAGATCTTCGCGATGCTTGCCAGTTAGTCGGATACTACTCGGATCCACGGATAAGGAGCGCTTTCTTGAACAGCCTCGACGTGTTCGTGTTGCCGTCGTTGGCAGAAGGAACTCCAAACGGCATCATCGAAGCAATGGCTCACGGAATTCCGGTGATAGCCACAACCGTCGGCGGTATTCCTGACATTATCGACGCTGACTCCGGCATCCTGGTTCCACCGGGAGATGCAGCCGCACTGGCCGACGCTATGGCCACGTTGGCGAAGAATTCTAAACGTCGCCACGAAATGGGCGCCGCCGCGCGAGAACGACATCAAAAACTTTTCGCGCCCACCGTCGTAGTGCCGCTGTTACTGAATGTCTATCAAAGAGTGGCAGGAAATGGCCACGAGGTGAGCCACAACAATCACGCACATCCATGGGCTAAATCCGGCGGCAGCTGCCGTTGAGTTGTGCTCCTTCTTCAACTATCAAAGCGGGTGCGGCGACCTGGCCCTTCACATTCGCCGTGCGACCGAGCACGAGTTCCTTGCTCGCGAGAATGTCGCCCTCGACGGTTCCGTTTATCTTTGCCACCGCAACTTTAATGACAGCTTTTGTCACTTCGGCTCCCGTGCTGACGATCAGCGTTCCATCCGGTGAGGTTACAGCACCGGAGAAATGCCCGTCGATGCGCAGCATCGATTTGAACGACACCTCGCCCGTGAAATTCACCACGTCGCCGACGAAACCGAGCCAGTTATCTTTATTAATGTTGGATCTATGGCCATTGACGAGTTTAGGTTGGCCGCGTTCGTCTCTGCTCGGAACCGCTTGAGTAGTCACTGGCTGCTGCCTTTCTTTTATTCTTTTCCTATTGCCCGCTGAGAAAGAATGGGGTGGGTTGGGAAGCCGCCGGGTGCCGCCGCCGCTGCTTTGAATCGGGCTGAAGAAGAAAATTGCCTAACTGATCGCACTATAACATTTGCTTCTCATTCAGGAATGTTACGATTAGATTGCCATTCAGAGATCTTTATCCATGTATAGACTGCTGAGGACAGCTGACTTCCATCCGTTGTACGAGTGCTTTCTCGAGGCATTCTCAGATTATCAGGTCGACATGCAAATGTCTGCGGAGCAGTTTCGACAACGAGTGGTGCGCGATCGTGTCGAACTCGAAAGCAGTGCAGGCGCATTCGATGGCGACAGAATGATTGGGTTCTACATGAACGGCCGCGGAGTTTGGGAAGGCAAGCAGACGGCTTATGACGCGGGCACTGGTGTCGTTTCCGATTACAGGCGACGCGGTGTTGCCGAAGAGTTGTTTGATTTTATGGTGCCGCAATTGAAAGAACGCGGGATAACGCAGTATCTGCTGGAGGTTTTGACTTCTAACGAGCGCGCGGTGGCGTTGTACCGGAAGATTGGGTTTGAGGAGGTTCGACTGCTCGCTGTGTTGCGGTCCAAGGCGAGGATGAAAACGAGCGGAGATGTCGAGGGAGTGTCGATTGGTCGACTTGAGGAACCTGACTGGGACGTTTTTTGCGCGTATTGGGACGGGAAACCGTCTTGGCAGAGTTCGATTGATGCCGTCGAGCGCGTTAAAGATCAAAGAGAGATTGTGGGCGCGTTTGTAGACGAGCAGTGCGTGGGCTATGGGATTGTTCATCAGCCGAGCGGGCTCTTGATGCAACTGGCGGTGGCGCCGGCGTTTCGGCGAAGAGGAATCGGGCGAAGGATTTTAGCTGCACTTTCCGGGAATGAGATTCTGAAGATCAATAATGTAGATGAAGAGTTGAAGGGGACGTTGGAGTTTTGTAAGAAGTGCGGGTTCGAAATAGTTCTAAGACAATTTGAGATGAGCAGAGCTTTATAGACAGGATGAACAGGATGAAATTCGATCTTCATACGCACTTCTACACGGAAGAATTCTTTAGAACGATTCGCGATTTGCCGTCGGAGTTTTCATTCGGTACGAGCTCCAGCGGTCAGACGATCATCACGTATCGTGGCGCGCGGTTTTTTGGCGTCACACCGGCGATGACCGATGTCGCCAAGCGGATCGAAGACATGGATCGCGTCGGTATCGACGTCGAAGTTGTTTCACTCTCGACGCCGAACGTCTTCTTCACTGACGGCGAACATCAACCTGCTGTCGCGCGAATGATGAACGACTCGTACGCGGAACTCATCGCTCGTCATCCAAAGCGCTTCAAAGGTTTTGCGTCGATCCCGATGGACGCACCCGACGCAGCACTAGAAGAGCTTCATCGTGCCATCGACACTCTGAAACTAAATGGCGTGGTCCTGCTCAGTAACATCGGTGGAAGGCCTTTGACGTCGCCCGAGTATCGCCCGTTCTTTGAAGAGGCGAACCGCATGAAGCTCTGTATCTTTCTGCATCCGATGATTCCTACGAACTCGGAAGCGTTTCGCGAGTATGTGCTTGGGCCAATCATCGGGTTTCCGTTTGATACAAGTCTGGCAGTGGCGCGCATGTGCTACGACGGGATGTTTGAGGAGTTACCGGACATTCGCTGGATCATCGGTCATCTCGGTGGCGCGATACCCTATCTGATGGAGCGGATGGATAATGGTTTTCGTGACTTTGCCGACTGTCGTGTGAAGATCGACAAGCTGCCGAGTGTCTATCTGAAGCGACTCTACTACGACACGGTGTCGTTCAGCCCGTACACGCTCAAGATGGTGCGAGATATGGTCGGTGCGGAGCATATGGTAATGGGCAGTGATTATCCGCACTTGCTTGGGTCAATCGATCGCGCGGTTACATCCATCGAAGCGCTGGAGGGAGATAAGGACGCTATTTTTTACCGAACGGCGCTGAGTATTCTGAATAATATTAGCCGCGGATGAACGCGGATTTAAAATCCGGATTTAAGATCCGTGTTATCCGTGGCTCATTTTACGATGAAGTCTGCTAGTTGCGAGGCGCTTGTACCCGCAACACCGTCCTTTACTATCACCTTCAGATCGTACTTTCCGGGAGCGAGTGTCTTTAGTGCGAGCTCTTCACCAAACGGAATCCTTTCCACATCTTGTCCGCCATCATTCACGTGGCGTTGAGGTGAGCTGAGTACGGTTTGCCCATCCCGGAGCACCTGTGTCTGCACCGTCAACTGCGGTTTTCCATTAGCATCGCGTTTGGCGTTGTAGACAAACAACCAGTAACCCATTTGCGACGCGCGCGGGAACGTGTGGTCCACACTCAACTGAACGTACTTGTCTTGGAGAAGCTGGCCACCCAGTAACACGCTACTCAACGTTAGATGGCTCTTCGCCAGGTCAGGAATCACGATCCACTGAATCGCGCTTCCAACGCGTCCTGATTTCTCATCGCGCGCGGCCACACGAAACTGGTAGATGCCCGGCGCGAGTGGTGTGTGGTGGTTGTAAAAGATCGAGCCGGAGTCGCCAGCTTTGGACGGATCGATATTCAATTGATTCTTGAAGCTCGACGCGATTTTGCCCTTATCGTTGAGCACAACACCGGCGAGTTTGATCGTCGTCACCTCTTTGGCGGATATTTCGATCGATGAAGTCGCGACCAAACCGTTCGCAGGTGTGTTGAGATACGTCAACGACAACTGTGTCGGCAGACTATCTTCAGGATAGAAGTCGCTGAGCGCATCGCGTAACTCGGTTTCCGGAGTCTTGGGCTTATTGTTGTTTGTGTTCGTCGCAGTGGCTGCGGGCGCGGCAGCCGGCCCGGCAACATAACCTTTGGGCGCGCGAACCGTGAGCTCCGGTTGGCCCACAACCGTGATCTTCACATGCTTGAACTTTGGTAGCTTCTCTTCATCTTTTTCCGGACGCCACGCGACGATGTAATAGTTTGAAGTTTCGTCGAGAACATTATTCACCCAGCCATCAAAGAAGTTTGTGCTGCGCAGCGCCCGCCCACCGGTCTGGTCCGCCATTGCAGTGAGCGCGTCCTGAGTCGCTTCGAGCTCACCCACAGACGCTATGTCGAGGCGGCCTTGCGCATCCATCGGACGCTGGCCACCCGGATCGAGGTAAGTGCTATTGACCAGGCCAACTGCGTGAATCGTGTAAACAACGACACCTGCACGCTGCGCACCGTCGATGACGTGATCGAGTTTATCGCGCACAGCTGCGGCATGTGGTCCGGCATCGAGCAGGAAACCGTCCGAGATGAAGAACGCCAGCTTGCGACCCGGCATACGCTTCATCGAACGCATTAGCGACTCGAGTGAGTTGTATGAGGTCTGAGTTATGTGTGCGGCCTGGATCAGAATCGCGCGCGCACTGCTCTTAGCCTGCGTTTCGCAGGAGGCGCGAAGCAGAGCCTTCGCCAAAGGGACCCTAACCAAGCCGGCGCCCTTCATACATTCTTCGATGTAAAAACTGAGTACCTTGCTATCGGATTTGCTCGTCTCGATCGCGAGTGCCATGTACTCGGTCATCTTAGTTGAGCTACCGACGCCATAACCGCGGGCATCGTACGGAAGCGGAAATAGTCGCGACATGGCGGCATCCAGTACAGCTCTGTTGTTCGTGAATTGTTCCAGAAATCCGACCTGCCCGCTGGCCGTTGCAATCGCGACGTTGTCCTTGGAGTTCATGTCGCGATCGAGAAAGCGCCGAAGCATCATTTGCGTGCGAACCATGCTGTCGGGCGAGAGATGGAGATCGTCGATGAAAAAGACGATCGTGCGACCGGGAACTCTGGGCGGTGGCGCTGCAGTGGGTGTCGTGGTCGTGTTGTTGGTCGGATCCGCGAGCGTTGCGAGTTCTCGTTCGCGTGGACTGCCGGCTGCGATGCGTTCGAAAAAGGCTACCGGACGAGGCTTGCCGTCGACCATTAATTCAAACTGTTCGCGTTTGAGACCTTCGACGAAGTTGCCTTTCTTGTCGAGAACCGTGATTGCAGTTTGAACCAGCTCCGTGTTTGTGCGAACGACCTCGGGCTCCTGGCCCTGGGCCACAAGACAACAGAGCATTATCAGCAAAAGAGTCAAATACACTTTCATTTCAATACTTCCCTGATCATGTTAACCATAGATTACACAGATTACGGGCGCTTACCCCATGTCGGCGGCGCTGGTTCCTTCGGGAGACGTTCCACCGGACGCTCCTTCAGCATCCGCATTGCTTCCTGCACGGCGCGTTCGAGTTGTGGATCTTTTCCGGCGATCACGTCCTTGGGCCAGTTCTCGATGTCGATGTCCGGCGCGACGCCTTCGTTCTCAACCGCCCATCTTCCATCGCGTGTAAAGAAGCCTCCCCGTGGCGCGATCATCGATCCGCCGTCGATGAACGGCGGCGTGTCGGCTGTGTGCACGAGTCCGCCCCATGTTCGCTTGCCCACTAACAGACCAATCTTCCGACGCTTGAACATATACGGCATCAAGTCGCCGCCCGAGCCTGCCATTTCGTTGACGATCATCACTTTCGGTCCCCAAATGCCGGCGGATGGGCTCGTGAATGGATAACGCTCGCCGGCGACGTTGTTGAAGTAACCGTCAAAGTCGCGTTGCAAAACGTCGATGATGTAGTCCGCCGCGGATCCACCGCCGTTGAAGCGTTCATCGACGACCACGCCTTTCTTATCCTGTTGCGAAAAGTAGTAACGATTGAAACTGGTGTAGCCGGGCTGACCAGTGTTCGGCAAATAAACATAAGCGAGCTGGCCGTCCGAAAGTTTTTCAACCAGACGACGATTTGACTCGACCCACGCGCGCGTGCGCAAAGCCTGTTCGCTTGCGACCGGCAGAACCGTGACGGTGCGCGCGCCCTGCATCGAAGGCGTTGTATTAACTGTCAGCGTCGTTTGTCGATTCGCCGTTCCATCCAGCAGTCGATAGATGTTGTCGGGCGCGTTCAATTCGACGCCGTTGATTGCAAGGATGTAGTCGCCCGCGTTGACGTTGGCTCCGGGCGTTGCGAGCGGTGAACGCAGATCAGGATTCCAACTCTCGTTGTCGTAGATGCGCGTCACTTTGTAACGTCCATTCTCGATCACGAAGTCTGCGCCAAGTAGACCAGCGACGGGTTGCGGCACTGTCGGCATGTCGCCGCCGCGCACGTAGGAATGGCCGATCGCGATCTCGGCGCCCATCATGTCCATCAGGTAGTTGAGATCCGCGCGGTGCATCACGAACGGCAGCAGTTGGCCGTACATCTGCTTCATCTTCGGCCAATCTGCGCCGTGCATGTTCGGCACGTAGAGATAGTCGCGCTGATTGCGCCAGCCTTCATTGAAGATTTGTTTGAACTCTTCTTTCGGTTCGAGATACATGCGCAGGCTATAGTTCAAACGTCCCGCGCCGGCTTGCGGCGGAGTGCGATCAGCGTCGACGAGGAACAACTGCGGAGCTGGCGGCGTTCCCCCACCGGCGCCTGGACCACCAAACTGTCCGCCACCGCCACCGGCTGCTCGATAAACCAGCTTGCGACGGTCGGCACTGATTTCGTAAGCGGCAACGTTGTTCACGAATGAAGTCGCACGGCGATCGCAAAGACGATAGCGCCAGAGTTCGTTACCGCCACCGCCTTGTCCACCGCCACGCGGTGCTTCGAGATAGAAAACCTGACCATCAATACCGGCCTGCAGATCTGCGTATTGACGCTCGGGCACGCCCGGAACTGACACGATCCTTTGCGACAACCCATCAAAATCAATCTGTACAGTCACTGGGCCGCGTGGTCCACGCTGACCACCTTCACCACCGCCGCCGCCTTCAGCGCCACCGCCCGCATCGCCCGCGCATGCGCCGGGTTGAAGTCTGCGTGTGCCTGTTCCGACACCGCGATCTTCATCGCTCTCCGGCAGCAACGGACTCGGATCAGACTTTCGCAGCACCGTGAGATAGAGTCCGAAGGTGGTCTCGTGATCGTACGACGTCATGTCGAGCCACTGCGAGCGCAGTCCAAAATCCGTAGACGCGAGAAACCAGAGATACTTTCCACTCGCGTCCCACGTGGGCCAAACAGCATCCGCGAGTCCGTCAGTAACCTGTTTCTTCTCGCCTGTCTCAACATTGCTGATAAAGATCGCGTGATAGAGCGAACGCAAACGACTCGAGTATGCGACCCACTTCGAATCAGGACTCCAGACCGGATTCAGTGTGCGCGCCGGAACCATCCACGGATCCTCACCGACAATCTTCGCCTGTTCGGTGGCGAGGTCGAGCACCCAAACTTTTAGATTCGTGTCAGTGAACAGAAGCTTCTTCGAATCGGGCGACCACGATGGTGTGTAATAGTGCGTTGGCTTGGCGAGCGCGATCTCGCGCGGCGGCGTCAGTCCATCCTGCGCTTCGATCACGAGTTTGTATTCGCCCGACTTGTCACTGAAGTACGAAACAAACTTCCCGTCGGGTGACCACGCCGGATCGCGCTCCGCCGAACTGCTCGAATGTGTCAGGTTGCGAACGTCGCCTTTGTCGGCAGGGATCGTGAAAATCTCGCCGCGTGCTTCAACCACGACGCGCTTGCCCGTCGGCGACACGGCCATGTTGCTGAGACGATTACTGACGTCTTCCCAGTTTGGCATCATCCACGGAAAGTCGCCGGCCGCGACGATGTTTACGATTTTTTCCTTGCCGCTCTTTGGATCGAGCTCGTGCACGTAACCCGCTTGTTCGAAAACAACTGTGCCCGCGCCTGAGTCCATCGACTTCACGTCGAAGTCAGTGAACTTTGTGATCTGCGCGAGCTTCTTCGTCTTTGTTTGATACTCCCAAACGTTTGCGACGCCATCGCGATCGGAGATGAAGAAGACCGAGTCGTCGATCCAAACCGGATAGACGTCTTTTGAATCCGTATACGGTGGTGAAACGAGATCGTAAGTTTTGAGATCGACGATCCAGATCGGACGATTCTGACCGCCGCGATAGTTGCGACGTTCTTCGTCCCAGGAGTTGTTCATTCGATAAGCGATGTGAGTTCCGTCAGCTGAGATCTTTCCCTGGTAAGCGCGTGGGAGAGACATCGGTTCTTCCACGCCGCCTTCGGCAGACACAGTCCAGAATCGCGGTGTACCGCTCGGCGCCCACGTGGCGCGGTTAGAGGAGAAGAGAATCGACTTGCCGTCGGGCGTCCAGCCTTCGACGAGATCGGCGCCCGGATGCCAGGTCAAACGCTTCGGCTCGCCGCCTTCCGACGGCACGATGTAGACGTCGAAGTTGCCCGCATACTCACCGCTGAATGCGATCCATCGTCCATCAGGAGAGAAGTGTGGATTCGCAGTCTGTCCCTGAAAACTCGTTAAGCGTTTTGCGCTGCCACCGGCGCGAGGCACAACCCAGATGTTGTTCGCATAGGCGAAACCGATCTGAGTGGTGCTAACTGTTGGTGTACGCAAGAGACGAGTTTGAGTTGGAGCCCCGTGCCCGTTTTGCGCACCGGTTTTTGTAGAAAAAACCAAAAAACAGCATGCGAGCGCGATAATCAGAGACAAGCGGGTGGACATTTAATGGATCCTCCAAAATTGCGGGCTGGAATGCGGAGAACATTATAGGTCAAATAGGACTTATATGACCTATATTCAATTGGCGTTTCCGTGTATCATGCAAGTCCCGAAACCTATCACCAGGAGAAAGATCATGAGTTCCCTGAAACGCAGTTCTGTGTCCCTGTTCGTCGTAGTGTTTGTTTTGTGCTGCGCCAGTGCGGCGTTCGCGCAAACAGTTGTCACGCCTCGTCCGAGTCAAAAGGCGAGTGTGATGCAGAGAATCGGAGCCACCGATGTGACGATCACTTACAGTCGGCCGGGTGTAAAAGGCCGGCAGATTTGGGGCGACCCGCCGGCAGGCTGGGCGGCCACTGCCAAAGGCGAAGCCACGCTCGATAATCAGAACACGAGACCCAAGGACGTTCCGATCGCGCCGAATGGGCACGTATGGCGCACGGGCGCTAACGAAGCAACCACGTTCGTCGTTACCGACGACGTTTTGATCAACGGACAAAAGCTCGCTGCCGGTAGTTACAGCCTGCACTCCATTCCGAATAAAGACGAGTGGACGATCGTTTTCAACGGCACCGCTAACCAGTGGGGCAGCTTCGACTACGATGCGGCCAAAGACACGTTGCGCGTAAAAGTGAAACCACAGTGGCTGAATGAGAGTGAAGAGTGGCTCACGTATTCATTCGATCCGGTTGGTGATGACTCCGCGCAGGTGAACATTCGCTGGGAAAAGATCAATGTGCCGTTCACAATCAAGGTGCCGGATGTTGCTGCATCAACTCTCTCTCGATTGAAAAGGACTGTTGCGGATGCCAAAGCCGATGATTGGCTAACGCCGCTCCAGGCCGGCAGCTATCTCGTCAACGATAAAGACACTGCTAACGATGCGTTGGGCATGGAGTGGTTGGACCGCTCGATCAAGGTGAAGGAAACCTTCCGGAACCTGGCCGCCAAAGCTAACGCGCTTTATAAGCTCGGCAAGAAAGAAGAGGCGGTTGCGGTCGGCGAGCAGGCGATTCAGCGCGGTAAGACAGACAAGGTTGACACGTCTGCCTTCGAGAAGCGCCTCGCTGATATGAAGGCTGGGAAGATCTAACACCTTTAGGCGAATAGTGTTGGAGCAGGAGCAGTAGTCAGGAGCAGGTTTTCTGACTCTGATCGCTGCTCCTGCTTCAGTCTGATTATGGGTGTTGCCAAGCTTACCGATCAGAATACGGTAGTTCCTGAAAGCAAATACGCGCGCGTTGAGCGTGAACGGCGTTATCTTTTGCGGGATTTGCCTGAGGGCATAACGCGCGCGGATCCTCACTTGCAGATCACTGACAACTACATGACAGGCTCACGTCTTCGCCTGCGCAAAGTTCGTGAGCCACGCTCAAACAAGTGGACGGCGAAGCTGACGCAAAAGTTTGCGCCCGACCCGAACGATTTGTCGCGAACCATCATCACGAACACATATCTCAACGCGCTCGAAGCTGAGACTCTCTCAACTCTCTTCAACAGCAACGAGATTCGCAAAAACCGGTATCACTTCGAATTTGAGGGCCGAAAGTTTTCCGCGGACATGTTTCTCGGAGATCTCTTCGGCCTCGTCCTCGCCGAAGTCGGCTTTGAAACTGACGAAGAGCTCGACAACTTTCCCGCACCGCCGTTTGCAGTTGCTGATGTCACCAACGAAGCACTGTTCACTGGCGGCAAGCTCTGCGAACTGACCTTTTCGGATGTTCGGGCGGAGGTCGGCAGGCTTGGTCTGGTAAGATAATTTCATGAAGCCACGAGCCTCGCGGATCGTCGTTCTCCTTTTGCTTTCAATCAGCTGTCGCAAGACGTCAACGCCAACCGCGGCGCCTCCAACAACGCAGCCTTCACCTGTTGCGCAGCTCGATCATTCGCAGGGCGGCGCCACGGTCCTTGCAGAAACAAAACATTTCAAAGGCTCGATCGGCACTTCGCTCGATTTGCAGATGAAGCTGGTGCGCACCGGCGACCAGCTCGCGGGCAGCTATTACTACCAGAAAGTCGGCGCGCGCATCGACGTGCGCGGCAATGTGGACAAGGACGGCAATCTGACGCTCGACGAATTTGATCCGAGCGGCAAGCAGACCGGAGTGTTCAAGGGCATCTGGACTGTCGATCAAAAGGACGGACTGATCACACTCGCGGGCAACTGGTCCAAGCCTCCAAGCGAAAAAGGCAGTGACAAGAAGACCGCGTTTTCTGTTCACGAAGAACCAATCAGTTTCACGGGCGACGTCGATCTCGTTGCGAAGCAGATCAAAGAGAACAACAAGAAATCGATGTATGAGATCGCGGTGCAGTATCCGCAGTTGACCGGCGGTAACAATCCGAACTTCGAGAAGTTTAATGTCGCGGCACGTGCGGCAGTGGCGAAGAAAGTGGCCGGGTTTAAGAAAGACATGACGCCGGAAGCAGGCGAGAACACCGAAGAAACTCGTCCTGAAGACTCGATGGGGAGCGATCTAACGATCAGCTACACCGTGGTGTTGGCGCAGGACGACCTCGTGAGTGTCGACTTCGAAGTCAGTAGTTACTTCCAGGGCGCGGCGCATCCGAATAGCTATTCCGAAACCTTTAACTACGATCTGAAAAACGGGAGGCAACTGAAGCTCGCCGACCTTTTCAAGCCGGGCACAAAGTATCTTCAGGCCATCGCAAACTACTGCATTGCCGATCTCAAGAAGCAGGCGACGGAAAAAGGTCTAACGTCTGAGGACATCGAGAAAGGTGCTGCGGCAAAAGCAGACAATTATCAGGGCTGGACCATCACCAAGCGCGGCCTTGGCATATATTTCGATCCCTATCAGGTCGGCCCATACGCCGCTGGTACCCAATTCGTCCTCGTACCCTATTCAGACCTCAAGGACCTCATCAACCCCGAGGGGCCTGTCGGCCAGTTCGCAAAGTAAAGTAGAAGATCTCGGGACGAACTGTAGGGGCGGCTCTCCGTGGCCGCCCGGCGTCGAATTCGATCTTTTGCAACACAATCGATCAGTCATTTGACAAAAGATCGAGTTCCACGCCGGGCGGCCACGGAGGGCCCGCCGCCCCTACAGTTCGTCCCGAGATTTTGCATAGTAGGCCGCCAGTAGAGACGCCAGCAGCATGATCCCTGCGCCTGTCCAAAAGGTGACGAACAACGACTGGTCGCTCATGTAATGTCGAACGCCATCGGCGCCGAGATGTGCGATCGAACTACTGATTAGTATCGCCGTCAACGAAGGTCCAACCGCACGCGCGAGACTCGCCGTCGATTGTGTCACTCCCAACACCACTCCCTGCTGTGCCGGACCAACACTCTTCGAAGCAAGGCTCGTCAGCGCTGGAGTCGCCAGCGAGTTGCCCATTGAAAAGACTCCGCCGCCGATGAGTAATGCTCCCAATCCACCCGCGGCCGGTCCAACAAACGGAACCGCAAACAAACTAATCGCGAAACACAGTGCGCCAAAGATCACGAGCGGAATCTCTCCGAAACGCTTCACGAGTCGTCCAATCAAGCCGCCCTGAATGATCACTGCGATCAGTCCGACATACGCGAAGAGATAACCCGTGTGCTGCGCGTCGTAGCCGAACCGAAACATCGTGTAGAGCGAAAACGACGTCGTCATGATCGAGAAAGCGACGATGAACAGGAAGTAGATCACGAGGACGTAGGAAAGTTTCGGTTGTTTCAACGACGCGATGACGTGGCCCAGACTGCGACCACCCGCCGCCGAGTGTTTCGCCGGATGGTCCGCAGTAACCGTCTCAGGCAGCGTGAAGAAGAGGAGCGTCGCATTGGCGAAGCAGAGCACTGCGGCAAAGAAGAACGGTACGTGAATGCCCCAATGACTCAGGATGCCGCCGATCGCTGGTCCAAAGATGAACCCGAGACCAAACGCAGCGCCGATCAACCCCATGCCTTTCGCACGATTCTCTTCCGTGGTGACATCGGCAATGTAAGCCTGTGCTGTCGAAATGTTTCCGCCGGTGATGCCGTCGAGGATGCGACCGATGAAGAGCATCCAGAGTGTCGTCGCCATCCCAAGGATCAAAAAACCAATCCCCGTACCGATGATCGAAAGCAACAGTACCGGTCTGCGACCATGCTTATCAGACAAACCACCGAGAATCGGCGAGAAGATCAGTTGCATGATCGAGTAGGAGGCGAAGAGGAGTCCGACTGTGCGCGGGGTCGCGTTGAACGCGGTGCCTTCAGCGTAGAACGGCAGCACCGGAATGACGATTCCGAAACCAACGAGGTCGATGAAGACGGTCGTAAAGATTACGATGAGGGGCGAGCGTTTCATTGAAATATAGGCCCTATAGGACCGATAGGACCTATCTTCGACGTCCTCCGCCGCCGCCGCTCAGAGCTTTGTCGACCGATGCCTGCCCGCCGCCTGAGATCAACAGTCCCATTGCCATTGCGAGCAGCGCCAGTGGATATTCATAACCGCGGTTCGCCGCAAAGAAGCCGCCCGGCAAGTGCACTCCCACAATTGCCGTCACCATCACGCACGCAATCAAGAACGCTCCCACACGAGTCAAGAAACCGAGACCGACGAGCAGACCTCCCACTAATTCGGAAAGCGCGGCCATTGCAAGCCAGAGCCATGTGGGTCGCATGAATCCGAACGGCGTGGTGCCTGCCGTAAACGTCTTGAAGCCCGGCCCGTTGAAGCTGCCAAGCACTTTTTGAGCGCCGTGCGCAATCATCACTGCGGCGAGTCCCAACCGAATCGGGACGGTAAACCACGTTGCCGAGGTCGCAATCAGTCGTCTAAACATCTTTTGTCGTGTTCCTGAAGTTGTTTCAGTAGAGCGGGAAGATAGTAACAGTAACCTTGCCCGGATCGCACCGCTTCGTAGTAACATTCATGCGCACTTGTCATCAACTTCGGGAAAGATGTTTATAGAATGAACAGACGCCGAGTAGTGTGCGCCGCCGCCTTTTTGCTCGCTCTTCCGTTTCTCGTGGCGGCGCAGACGACGCCGGTCGACATTACATTTACCGTGGCCATGCCGCGGCCCCACACGCACTTATTCGAGGTCGACATCGCGATCAAGCGAACCGCCAGCGGCCCCCAGGAAGAGCGGCTCGTGATGCCCGTTTGGACGCCTGGCTCCTATCTGGTCCGCGAATTCGCTCGACACGTGCAGGACTTCGCGGTCGCCGACGCCGCAGGCCAGCCGTTGAAATGGGAGAAGACAAACAAAGACACATGGCGCGTGGTCACGAACGGCGCCAGTGCATGGCACGCGTCTTATCGTGTTTATGCAAATGAACTGTCGGTGCGCACGAGTGAGTTGAACTCCGGACACGGGTTCTGGAACAATGCGAACCTCCTGATGTATCTCGAAGGTTTTCTGAAGAGTCCTTCGACTGTGCGCGTCCTCGCACCGGATGCCTGGAAAGTCGCGACTGGTTTACCTGCCGTTCCTGGACAGAAGAACACTTTCCGCGCCGACAACTTCGACATTCTTTACGACTCGCCTTTCGAAGCCAGCAATTTCAAGACTCTTGTATTCAACGTCAAGGGCGTTCCACACCGCATCGTGATCGATGGTGAAGGCAATTACAATCCGGAGCGAATGCGACTCGACGTGCAGAAGATTGTTGAAGCGGAAGTGGACATAATGGGAGAGATTCCGTATCGAGACTACACGTTCATTCTTCATCTGCGATCGAATGCGGGTGGCGGACTCGAGCACCTGAATTCAACGGCGCTCGGTTATCCGCGTTTTGGTTTCCGTATTCGCACCGGTGAGCGCGCGACGTCCGCAGCGCCAAACGCTTCGGAAACACCCGAACGCGACTACCGCGGCTTTCTATCCCTCGTGGCGCACGAGTTCTTTCATCTCTGGAACGTGAAGCGGATTCGTCCCGACGCGCTCGGCCCGTTTGACTACACGCAGGAAAACTACACGAAGGTTCTGTGGGTTGCGGAAGGTATCACTGATTATTACGCCGATCTCTCCTTGCGTCGTGCTGGGTTGATTACAGAGAGTGATTTTTTGAGTGCAACAGCGCGAGCGATACAGCAGTTGCAGAACACGCCTGGGCGTTTGGAGCAGACTGTCGAAGAGTCGAGCTATGATTCGTGGATCAAGTATTACCGTCAGGATGAGAACTCGATCAACTCGCAGGTTTCGTATTACGACAAAGGCGCGTTGCTGGGTCTGCTGCTCGACCTCGAAATTCGCAAACGAAGCAACGGAAAGAAGTCGTTGGACGACGTGATGCGTTATCTTTACGCTGAGTTCTTCAAGAAGAACCGCAATTATGGACCAGTGGATTTTCAAAAGGCGTGTGAGCTGATGGCTGGGTCCAGTCTTGACGAGTTCTTCAACAAGTACGTGCACGGGACAGCGGAGCTTGATTACAACGGCGCCCTCGAAGCTGCGGGCTTGCGTCTCGATACATCGGCCGAAACCGGGATTGTGTACTTTGGCGCTGATGTTACGCAGGATAACGATCGACTCGTAGTGAGGCGTGTTTACGCCGGGTCGCCGGCTTACGAACAGGGACTCAACGCGGGTGACCAGATCGTCGCGATGGATAACATGCGCGTCACGAGAGACTTCTTCAACGCGCGGATGGCGGAGAAGAAGCCAGGTGATCTGGTCAGTCTGACGATCTTTCGCTTTGACGATCTGAGTACCTTATTTATTAAACTCGGCGACCGCCGCGACGGAACCTATCGCATCGTGCCGCTCCCCAACGCGACGGAAGCACAGAAGCGCATTTATCGAAGCTGGCTTGGAGTTTAGGTAGGTTAGACAGGATTACAGGATTTACAGGATTTACAAGATGAATCCTGTTCATCATGAAAATCCTGTAATCCTGTGAAGCAAACAAATGGCATCCACGTACCAAAACATCCGCCTGAGAGTCGACGATCGCGTCGCGCGGATCACGTTCGCGCGTCCGCCGCTGAACGTCTTCAACATCGAGATGATGCGCGAAATCGCGAAAGCGCTCGGGGAATGTAATCAACGCGAGATCGTTGCGATCGTTTTCGACGCCGACAAAAACTGTCGCGCATTCAGCGCCGGTGTCGCCGTCGAGGATCACGTCCAGGAAACGATCTTTCAAATGCTCGACGCGTTCCACTCGATCTTCCGTCTCCTCGAACAAGTAGCAAAACCAACGATCGCGTTGATCGACGGCGCTGCTCTCGGTGGCGGCTGTGAACTTGTCGCGGCGTGCGATATCGTTATCGCTTCGGATCGCTCGCGATTCGGACAGCCGGAGATCAAGCTGGGCGTGTTTCCGCCCGTCGCCGCTGTGCTTCTGCCG
>JBKPPU010000188.1:0-17628 GCA_046733695.1 Acidobacteriota bacterium | reverse complement strand
GTATTCTTCGCGGCAGTTTGTACAACATATGGGCTCGCAGTAGTCCGTTCCCCCGACGCTATTTGAAATTGGAGGAGTCGAGATGAATTGTTTTGTGCGGCGACTTCTGCCCGCTTTTCTGTTGTGGATAGCTGTCTTCATAACCTGTGCGCCGGCTAAGGCGCAAGACGTAAAACTCCCTGCAGTAGTCTCTAACCGACCCGCCATAACAGTCCTCGACAGCACGAAAGATCAGGATGGTCTGGTCGGATCCGTGCGTCGAGTCAAAACTGAAACTGCCAAAATCGAACTCAAGGATGGCCGGCCAATCGAAGGATTACCGCAACTGGTCGAGATCACGACCTACGGTATCAAGGGAAATCGTGTTGAGAATACTTCCTACCCAATCGAAGTCGGTCCTGTAGGCAAAGAGGAATATAAGTACGACAAACAGGGCAATATCACGGAGATGACCGTGCGCGACGACAAGGGCGCAATCATCAACCGCGAAGCCTACAGCTATGAGTTTGACAAGGTTGGTAACTGGACGAAGATGACTACCAATCTGGTCGTCTTTGAAAATGGCGAACTGAAGCGAGAACCAATCGAGGTCACGAACAGAACGATTACTTACTACTTCGACGACACGGTTGCGAAGATCGTCGAGGAACCTAAGGTCGCGAACGCGCCAGCCATCCCAGAAGCAGCAAGTACCGAAGTTCGAGATCAGGAAGTTTTAGACGTCAACGTTCCATCGGTGCTAATCGCATCCCAGGTTACTGCCGACCCGCCACCCTTATTAAAATCCGTGTCATCCGTGTCCAAACCAGCCGCGGATAAAACGGATGCCCGTCCGATTTCCGCGGATGGGGAAACTCAGCTGGCCATGGGCCATGAGTTTTTGAAGCAGGGGAAGGACCGCGACGCGATAAAAGCCTTCAAGGAATCCATCAAACTCAATCCAAACAACGCCGAGACCTTTTACGGATTAGGTTTCTCAAACTTTCGCCTCGGAAAGTTCAGAGAAGCCGCGGATGCATTTAAGAAGGCGACCGACCTGTCGCCTGCTATGGCAAAGGCTCACTACGGATTGAGTCTCGCTTACCAGGAATTAGGTATGACGCCCCAGTTGATGGAGCAGTACCGCACATTGGAAAGACTCGACAAAGTGTTAGCGAAGAAGTTGGCCCAGACGTTCCCGCAATACAACTTCTCCTGTCGGCTGACCCGAGGTTGCCCGTAATCCACAGATTACACAGATTGGTTCTGAATCTGCGTAATCTGTGGACTAGTTTTAAGGAGTGTTAATGCAGAATAATCGTTTTGTAGTTTTGACCGGACACCTCAGCAATTATCCTCTATCGGATCTCGTTGGAATCCTTCGTCACCAAAAGAAGTCGGGCCGGCTCTTGATCGAGTATCCGAAAGGTCCGGCGACTTTCTTCTTTCAGAATGGCGAGCTGATTGACGCGCGCATGAACGACCTGATTGGTTTGCAGGCGATTTGCGTTGCGCTTGCACAACCGGAAGCTTCATTCAATTTCAATCCGCTGATCCAGAGCCCGCGGCGATCGATTGAGTCGGCGTTACAACGCGCGGTGTCGGAGTTGTTTGGTTGCTGGGATGAGAGTGCAGTGCAGCTTGAAAGTGCGGCAACTCCGGTGGCTCTCGAAGGTGATACGGCGGCCAAAACACTCACTGGCCGTCGCACTGAACTATTGGCGCTCCCGCCTGGACCATCACTGCTCATTCAGCGGCGCTCCCTGATTCTCGCCGCTGCGGCAGTCGTGATGGTTGTTGGACTCTCAACTGTGATCGCGGTGACGGGTGGATTCAAAAACAATCCGCCGGAAACCGCGTCGATACAGCAAACACAAACACCTGTCGCTCCGGTGGCCGCGCCTGCTGAATCACCGAAGACTCAGGCGTCGCTCGCTGCGGCAGTCGTGAAACCAAAAAAGCAAACCAGGGTCGAAGAGAAGCCCGCGGTTGAAACGGTGAAAGAGCCAGAACCGAGGACGCAGCCGATCAAGGTAGTGATGCAGATCGAAAATGGTCGTGTGTTAAAGGCTTCGATCGCCAATCCCAGACCAGGGATGGATAGTTATGAAGCGTTGGCGTTGCGGATCGCGCGGCAGCGACGTTACCCAGCGACGCAAACCGGCGGAGAGACGGTAACGATCAATATCAACAAGTGATTGCCGATTTCCGATTGCCAATTGGCAATCTTAATTCCGAGGGACTCCCGATGTTATTTCTCGAAAGCAAGACCCTAAATCATCCACTCAGCACTGATGCCCGGCTCGCATTGCTCCAGGAGCTGCACGAGCGAAGTCTCGTTCCGCTGATCCGTTCCCACCGGTTGCGTAGTTTCGAAAACGTCATGCTCGGCGCCGACCACATCACCGAAATGGAAAAGGCACTCGCAGCCTCGACCGAATCGACGACCGGCGAGCCGTACGTTCGCGGCGACCTCTTCTCCTTCGACGACTACATTCTCTTCCTTATCTTCGAGGATGATGATTCGATTCGCGCCGGCATTGTTTACGAAGCGAGCACAGCTGAACCGTTTCGAAAGCTCGACTCGTTTTGCCACGACATCCATAGTTTTGGCGAGTGGCAGACAAGCGCCCCCGCAATGCCGCAGGGATTTCGAACTTTCGTCGAACGTCAGGACGCGGACTCGCTCTACACCAGCTTGCGCAAGGAAACGATGAGCAAGCGCATCCTCGCAGCCTCGAAACTTGAAGACGAAACGGCGCGCGTCTTTCTGCGCACGGCGCGCAACGCGCACCAGGAAGGTTACGCCGCCAAACTACTCACCGGTCACACGGAATCCCCCGGCGTTCCCATTCAACGGCTTGAAGATGCCGGTCTGGTTGAAAGGGAAGTGCAGATCAGTTGTCGCAAGACTGGTCATGCGCTGTTTCGGTTGCCGAATCCACACGCGCTCGCCGTTGTGACTGTCAGCGATGCCACGTGTAGCGAGTGTGGCGCACCGGTGGCTGATGAGAATGTCGAAGAGGTGATCGCACCGACGCAGCTCGCAACGTCGTTGCTGGAAGACGGCTCATGGCTCGTGAGCCGGATCCATTTTCTGCTGCGTGAACTGGGCGTGCCGGAAAGAGAGATTGCAGTTGGGCCATCTGAAGGAACGGGTTACGGCCAATTGATGGCGAATATCTGCGGCGAGTCGTTTTTGATCGTGACTCGTGACGGTGATCTGACTCCGGCGTTCGCGCGCTGGACGATCGATCTCGAGATCGACACCGAAGCATCACACCTCGTCATTGTCGCGACTGGCCGGATACACAAAGAAGCCGGTGTGCTGCTGCAGAATCACTCGCGACGCCGCGTCAGCAGTGGTCAGGATTTCGAAATGATTGTTGCCGACGATGCTGCGTCCGCGGGCCGCGAGTTGGAGCAGGCGCTGGAAAGAGTTTCGCAACGAGTGGTGGCGGAACAACTCTGTGTGCTGGATGGGAACATCGGTTTCTCGGTCAGCCGGCTAGTGCTGACGAAGTTTCAACTGCGGCGCACCACGGCGCCGAAGGATGCGGAAGTAGTGACTGAGAGTGAGTCTGATTTTGTTCCGAGTGCGCCACTCACCCTCGCCGCACACGCAGCGGGAAGCAATGGTGACGCACGCGACGTTGTGCGTGATCACGACCAGTCCGAAGCCTTTCAATGAAGAGTGCGAAAAAAGCGCCGGCGCGACGAACGGAAGACGAGCGCTGGAGCAGAGACATTGCTACTTTGCGACAAGCTGCGCACGAACTAGCGCAACGCCGTAATGAAGCTAAGAGATCACCTGTAAATACTCACTTCGACCAAATCGCGGAATTGCTGGATGATCCGTCGGCTGCAGTGCGAGAGAAAGCGGTAAGGGATCTTTACGAGCTCGATGCCGACCGTGCTGCGACGCTTGTGAACGATGCATTGCGCGATGGATCGCCCGAAGAGCGACGCCGCATCGGGAGCGCTTTGGCAGACTCAGGCTTATTGTACGAAGCGATCGACGATCTGATGGCAGAAAACCATGAGCACTGCTATAGCGCCTTCTCCTTATTGTTTCTGGTTGCGAAGGCGGGCGTGGTCGAACCGCTCAGCAGCGTGATCGAGAAACATCCGAGTCTTGATTTAAGTCTCGCAGTCATTCGCTTACTCGCCTCGAGCGGCGAACCCGAAGTTGCTTCAACATTGGAGCGGCTCGCCTCAAACACCGCGCTTCCACCAGAATTGAGATCTGCCGCCGCCGAGTCCATCAATCAACTCACATAACTAGTTTTCATTTTTGACAGGATTTACAGGATTGCACAAGATGTATACGTGCGATTTAAATTACGTTCCGAATACAAACCAAAAGGGGATCAGCCTGCAGCGATTGATTCGCTTGTCAGAGGGCTGAACGACGGCGCCAAAGATCAGGTGCTGTTGGGAATCACGGGCAGCGGCAAAACGTTCACGATTGCGAGCGTCATCGAGCGGACACAACGGTCAACGCTCGTGCTCGCGCACAACAAGACACTCGCCGCGCAGCTTTTCCAGGAGTTTCGTTCGCTTTTTCCAGAGAACGCTGTCGAATACTTCGTCTCCTACTACGATTACTATCAACCCGAAGCTTACGTTCCTGCGGCCGACGTCTACATCGAAAAGGAAGCGATCGTTAACGAGGAGATCGATCGACTCCGAATGTCTGCGACACGGGCGCTGTTTGAGCGTCGCGACGTGATCGTAGTCGCGAGTGTCTCGTGTATCTACGGTCTCGGCGATCCAGACGCTTATTACGGTCTGCTCTTTTTTGTCGAGCCGGGCGGGCGAATGTCGCGCGACGTGCTGCTACAGCGCCTGGTTGAGTTGCAGTACGAACGTTCCGACATCAACTTTCAGCGCGGCACTTTTCGCGTGCGCGGCGACGTCGTCGAGATCTATCCCAGTTATCAGGATCAGGCATACCGCATCGAGCTCTGGGGCGACGAGATCGATTCCATCGCGACGATCGATCCGTTGTTGGGCGAAGTGATCGAGAAACACACCTCGCGCGTGCCGATTTATCCGAAGACGCACTACGTGATGTCGCGGCCGACGATCAAACGGGCCATCAAGACGATTAAGGAGGAGCTCGAGTGGTGGGAGCCCAAACTAATCGACGAAGGAAAACTGGTTGAAGCGCAGCGACTGCACCAGCGCACCATGTTTGATCTCGAGATGATTAAAGAGATGGGCTTTTGTCGCGGCATTGAGAACTATTCGAGACACTTGACCGGAAAGAACCCGGGCGAGCCGCCGCCCACCCTCCTCGACTACCTTCCGCGCGAGACATTGATCATCATCGACGAGTCGCACCAATCAGTTCCACAGGTGCGTGGGATGTTTGAGGGCGACCAATCGCGCAAGCGAACGCTCGTCGAGTATGGATTTCGCTTGCCGTCGGCGTTGGACAACCGGCCATTGAACTTCGCGGAGTTTGAAGCACGCATCGGACAGACGATCTATGTTTCGGCGACGCCGGGGCCCTATGAATTGACGAAGGCGAGCGGTGAAGTTGTCGAGCAGATCATCCGGCCGACGGGCTTGATGGATCCGCAAGTGGAAGTGCATCCAGTCAAAGGCCAGATCGATCACTTGCTCGAAGAGTGCCGGCAGCGTGCCGAGCGACATGAACGAGTGCTGGTGACGACGTTGACCAAGCGCATGGCCGAGGACCTGACCGAGTACTTCACCGAGGTTGGCGTGCGCGTTCGTTACCTGCACTCGGATATCGAGACGCTCGAACGAATCAAGATCCTGCGCGACTTGCGACGAGGTGAGTTTGATGTGCTCGTCGGGATCAACTTGTTGCGTGAAGGACTCGATCTGCCTGAAGTGTCGCTCGTAGCGATTCTCGATGCTGACAAGGAAGGCTTTCTGCGCTCTGAACAGTCGTTGATACAGACAATTGGCCGCGCGGCACGGAATGCTCAGGGCAAGGCGATACTCTATGCCGATCGGATTACTGAGTCGATGAAGCGCGCGATTGGTGAGACGGATCGACGCCGTGCAATACAGGAACAGTTCAATCGGGAAAACGGAATCACACCGCAGACGATCGTGAAGCCAATCGAAGCGACGTTGATTACGGCGTCGGAAGCGGATTATTTCAAAGTTCCGACTGAGGTTGAAGAGACCGAGGACTACTCGCCCGCGAATATCGAAGCGACGATTGCGAGATTGGAAGTCGAGATGCGCGCAGCGGCGAAGCGGTTTGAGTTTGAGAGAGCCGCGGAACTCAGGGATCGAATAAAAGTGCTCAGAGAGCGTGAGCTCCAGGTGATGTGAGACAGGGTTTCAGGATTTGCAGGATAAATCGAGTCCGGAAGACGTTCAGTTATTTCTCACCGACGCGAGCTTTATTCGCGAGGGACATGCGGAGCGCGTCGTCTTTCCGGAGAGCATCGAGGAGATTTCTGAAGTTCTCGCGAGCGCGAATCGAGATCGGATTGCAGTAACGGTTTCTGGAGCAGGGACGGGGACTGTCGGTGGGCGTGTTGCTTTTGGCGGGATCGTCCTCGCGACTGAGAAACTGAATCGCATCAAGAGTATCGTTCATCGGGGAGAAGGTGGTCTTGCGGTAGTCGAGCCGGCGGTCATTCTCTCGGATCTGCAGCGCGCAGTAGATCACGAAGGATTGCTTTATCCACCAGATCCCACGGAGCGCGGGTGTTATGTCGGCGGCACGGTCGCAACCAACGCTTCCGGCGCTCGCACCTTTAAGTATGGCCCCACTCGAAACTACATCTCGCGATTGAAAGTCGTACTCGCGTCCGGCGAGGTCCTCGATCTACGTCGTGGAGCGGTGCACGCGGACGCACACGGCATCCTTCGACTGGGACACTCAATTGAACTGAAGCTGCCAAGCTATCGCAGGGCCGCGACGCGAAAGAACGCGAGCGGCTATTTTGTCGAGCCGGGAATGGACGCGATCGATCTGTTCATCGGCAGTGAAGGCACGCTCGGAGTGATCGGTGAGATCGAAGTCCGGCTGATACCGAAACCTCAAGGACTGTTTAGTGGCGTCGTATTTTTTGCCAGCGAAGCCGACGTGCTGGCTCTCGTTGCGGACGCAAGAGCGCACGCGGACGCGCGAGCGCTGGAATTCTTCGATAACGAGTCGTTGAACTTCCTACGCACTAAGCATCCCACAATTCCCGCGAATGCCGTGGGCGCAATCTTTTTCGAGCAGGAAACAAACGAAGCGAACGAAGAGAGTGTGCTCAACCAGTGGCAGACGTTGCTGGATCAGCATCACGCCTTTTCCGATTCCTGGTTTGCGACCAACGAACAGGATCAGGCAAAGCTGCGTGAGTTTCGTCATCAACTGCCGGTGCTGATGAACGAATGGTTTGCGCACTACAAGCAACGGAAAGTCTCGACCGACATGTCCGTTCCCGACGCGGCATTCCCCGGGCTATTTCGCTTATATAAGGACACGCTGCGCGCGACCAGTCTGCGCTACACCATCTTTGGACACATCGGCGACAACCACGTCCACGTAAACATTCTTCCGCGTAACGACGAGGAAGGCGCGCGCGCCCGCGAACTGTACGTTCAGTATCTGAAGTATGCAGCGTCGGTCGGCGGCACACTCTCAGCCGAGCATGGCGTCGGCAAACTAAAACGCGACTACCTGCGATTTTTCTACACCGACGACCAACTCCGCGAGATGGCGGCAGTGAAAAAAGCACTCGATCCAAACGGAATACTGGGCCGCGGCAACATCTTCTCGGAAGACCTGCTCAAGTAAGCGCCACCTTCGGAGTGCGCCAACTTGTTGGCGCTTTGGAACTGTACCAAAGCGGCGCCGGGCCGCGGCACTCCAAGGTGGGGTTCGCGGCATTTTGCTTTTTGTGCCTTTTGTGCTTTTTTGTGGCTATGCTTCGTTTCACCACAGCCGGAGAATCGCATGGACGATCGCTGATCGCGATCGTCGAGGGTTTGCCCGCGGGCGTGCCCGTGGACCATCAATTGATCGATAACGAATTACGACGTCGCCAGCTCGGCTACGGCCGCGGCGGCCGCATGAAGATCGAACGCGACCACGCCGAGATACTCACCGGCGTCAGACACGGTCTCACGCTCGGTTCGCCACTTACCCTCCTGATAGAAAACTTGGACTGGCCCAACTGGACCGATGTCATGGCCTCAGAGCCACGAGACGTCGCGCCGGAGAAATCGCGCCGTCTCAAACGTCCACGTCCCGGCCACGCGGATCTTCCGGGCGGACTCAAGTACGACGTACGCGATCTCCGCAACATTCTCGAACGCGCCTCGGCGCGTGAAACGACCGCACGTGTCGCTTGTGGCGCACTCGCGAAACAGTTACTTACTCAATTTGGTGTTGAAGTTCGAAGTCACGTGATCCAGCTCGGCGGCATTCCCGAATCGCCCCTCGAGTTGAGCTGGGGTCAACTCGCTGCAATTCCCGATGACGCGCCGCTGCACTGTGCTGACGACGAAGCACAACAAAAGATGATCGAGTTGATCGACGAGACAAGAAAGCAGGGCGACACGCTTGGTGGGATCTTCGAGGTTGCAGCGCGTGGAGTGGTGCCGGGTCTCGGCTCGCACACGTCCTGGGATTGGAAACTTGATGGGCTCCTCGCGCAGGCAGTGATGTCGATACCTGCTGTGAAAGCGGTCGCAATCGGAGCGGGCGCAGAAGCCAGCAGTTTGCCGGGTTCTGAAGTACACGACGAGATTGCGTACAACGCCGAGACACGCGAGTTTATTCGCGAAACGAATCGCGCCGGCGGGCTCGAGGGCGGCATCACGAACGGCGAACAAATCCGCGTTCGCGGTCATCTAAAGCCGCTTTCCACCCTGCGTCGTGCGCTCCGATCGGTCGACATCGACACGAAGGAAGAAGAAGCCGCCGCGTTCGAGCGTTCTGACGTGACGGCCGTTCCAGCGGCGGGAGTGATTGGAGAGTCGATGGTCGCGCTCGTGCTTGCGGGCGCAATGCGAGAGAAGTTTGGTGGCGATAGTTTGGGTGAGATGAAGCGTA
This sequence comes from Acidobacteriota bacterium, assembly GCA_046733695.1. Taxonomy (GTDB): domain Bacteria; phylum Acidobacteriota; class Blastocatellia; order Pyrinomonadales; family Pyrinomonadaceae; genus PSRF01. Next base: position 8,606 of record JBKPPU010000188.1, on the reverse strand, counting down.
ATTTCGAAGGGTATCGAGAGCAGCTCAGAGGGTATTGATTGCCAATTGCCGATTGCCAATTGCCAATTTGTTGAATTGGAGTCTCGATGCAAATTGGCAATCGGCAATTGGAAATTGGCAATTACTCATTTGTGAGGTTTTGTGGCAGAATCCCGACATGGCTTTACTGGAAATAGTTAAGTGGCCGGCGCCGGTGCTCGATACACCAGCAGATCCGGTGACCGAGTTTGACGCCGATCTCGCGAAGCTCGTCAGCAACATGTTTGAGACGATGTACGCCGCGCCCGGCGTCGGATTGGCTGCTGTGCAGGTTGGTGTTCCAAAAAGATTGTTTGTGATGGACTGCTCGGGTGGAAAAGATCCGTCGCAACGCGTGGCGTTGATCAATCCGGAAGTGTTGCGCGTCGAAGGAAATCAGAATGGTGAGGAAGGCTGTTTGTCGTTCCCGGGCATTTTCACACCCGTCGAACGCAGCCTGCGAGCGATTGTGCGCGCCCAGGATGTGAAGGGCGAGTGGTTCGAACTCGACGGCATGGAACTGACCGCGCGCTGTATGCTCCACGAAACCGATCATTGTGACGGCATCGTGTTTCTCGACAAGATGAGTGCCCTCAAACGCGAGATCGTAAAACGCAAGATCAAGAAGCTTCAAAAAGCCGGCAAGTGGGATTAATCACAGATCTTCACGGATTTTTTACGGATATCCGTCAAAGATCCGCGCAGATCTGTGGCTAAAATTAGGAGCAAAAAATGATATCCGAATTTCGTAATGAACCGTTTACAGATTTCACTAAAGATGAGAATGCACAGGCGATGCGCGAGGCGCTTCAGAAAGTGCAGAGCCAACTCGGGCGCGAATATCCGCTCGTGATCGGAGGCGAACGAATCGAGACCGGCGACCTCCTCGACAGCATCAATCCCGCCAATAGCACACAAATAGTCGGTCGATTTAATAAAGCCACCAAAGAACTCGCAAACCGCGCAGTGGAAGAGGCCGCAAAGGCTTTCAAGACCTGGAAACACACGCCCGCCGCGGATCGCGCTGCGCTGCTGTTTCGAGTCGCCGAGATCATGCGCGAACGCAAGCATGAGCTTTCTGCGTGGATGATTTACGAAGTTGCGAAGACGTGGGCCGAAGCCGATGGCGACACCGCGGAAGCAATCGACTTCTGCGAATTCTACGCGCGCGAGATGTTGCGTTATGCAGGCGATCAGCAACTGACGCACATTCCGGGCGAACAGAACGAGCTTGACTACATACCGCTCGGCGTCGGTGCTGTGATTCCACCATGGAATTTTCCGCTCGCAATCATGGCCGGGATGACGGTCGCTTCCGTTGTCACCGGCAATACAGTCGTTCTGAAGCCTTCGTCAGATGCGCCGACGATCGCGTTCAAGTTTTTCGAGATTCTTGAAGAAGCTGGACTGCCTGCGGGAGTCGTCAACTTCATGACGGGATCGGGCGCGGAAGTCGGCGACATAGTTGTCGATCATCCCAAGACTCGCTACGTCGCGTTCACCGGATCGAAAGAAGTCGGACTCCGGATCAACGAGCGTGCAGCAAAGGTTCACGAGGGCCAGATCTGGATCAAGCGCGTCGTGGCTGAGATGGGTGGCAAGGATGCAATCATCGTGGCCGACGACGCGAATCTCGAAGATGCGGCGACAGGCGTAGTGCAGGCAGCGTTTGGATTTCAGGGTCAGAAATGTTCTGCATGTTCGCGCGCAATCATCGACGCGCGGGTTTACGACACGATGATCGACAAGATTGTCGAGCGAACCGCGAAGCTCAAGCTTGCCGATGCGGCAGATCCGAATACGAACCTGAGCGCCGTGATCAATGAGAAGGCCTTCAAGTCGATCAACTCTTACATTGAAAAAGGGAAGAGTGAAGGCGGACGCGTCGTGGCCGGAGGCGGTTCTGATGGCGAGCAGGGATTCTTTATCGAACCGACGGTGATTGCAGATGTGAAGCCCGGTGCGACGATCGAGCAGGAAGAGATCTTTGGACCAGTACTGGCCGTCATCAAGGCGGAGAATTACGATGACGCGCTCAACATCGCGAACGACACACAGTTTGGTTTAACCGGAGCCGTTTACAGCAGCGATGAGGCAAAGCTGGATCGCGCGCGTAAAGAGTTTCATGTCGGCAATCTGTATCTGAACCGCAAGTGCACGGGCGCGCTCGTTGGCGTGCATCCGTTCGGCGGCTTCAACATGTCCGGCACTGATTCGAAGGCAGGTGGACGCGATTACCTGCTGTTGTTCATGCAGGCGAAGGTCGCTTCGGAAAGAGTGGGAGCCACGACGCGGAGAGCCGAGGCCGGAACAGCCACGGATTAGCCACAAAATTTTTAGCCACAAAAAAGCACAAAAAGCACAAGAATTGAGCTTTTTGTGCTTTGCTATTGCTGATTCCATGCGAATAGTTTTTATGGGGACACCTCAGGCTGCCGTGCCTACCTTGCGGCAGTGTGTTGCTGATGGCCATGAAGTTGTGGCTGTGTGGACCCAACCCGATAAACCCTCCGGCCGCGGTAATAAAATAAGTTTCTCTCCAGTTAAAGAGTTCGCCGTCTCACAGGGGCTCAGTGTGTTTCAGCCCGCGCGAATCAAGAATGACGAGGCGCAGCAACTGTTCTCCTCGCACAACGCTGACGTGGCGGTGGTGGTCGCTTACGGGCGGATCCTGCCGGACGAATTCTTGCGGGCGCCGCGTCGCGGATGTATCAACGTCCATTTTTCACTCCTGCCAAAGTATCGCGGCGCTGCGCCGGCAAACTGGGCGATTGTCAATGGCGAAACGGAAACGGGCGTGACGACGATGTTCATCGAACCCACGCTCGACACTGGTCCGATCCTTCTGCAGGCCAAAACTGATATTGGCGTAAAAGAAACAGCGCCCGAGTTGATGCAACGACTGGCGGATATTGGCGCTGAGCTTCTCGGCGAAACGCTTGCTCAACTCGACGAACTCACGCCGCGTCCTCAGCGCAACGGCGACGCTACGTTTGCTCCTATACTGAAGAAGGAAGACGGATTGATTCACTGGACGCAGAGTGCGTTTGCGATTGAGCGACGTGTGCGCGGGTTTCAACCGTGGCCTAACGCTTACACGAGTTTCAATTCGAAAGGTCTGACGATCTGGGGCGCGGATCCGACGGATAATCCAAATTCCGATGGAGCGCCCGGGGAGGTAATCGTCGCGGATCGGAATGATTTGGTTGTGAGCTGTGGCGAACAGACCGCTTTGCGGTTGGTTGAGGTCCAGCCCGAGGCGCGCAAGCGAATTCCAGTGCGCGACTTTATCAACGGAATGCATTTGAAAGTTGGCGATCGCTTTGGTTAAGCAGTCGAAAGAGATCTCGCCTGCACGCCTCGCTGCTTTCAAGATCCTGAAGCAAGTCGAGAGCGGCGCGTTCTCCTCAATTCTTCTGGCTGCAGAAGAGCCTCACCTGCAACCTGCAGATCGCGCGCTCTGCCATGAACTTGTCCTCGGTGTGCTGCGCTGGCAATTGCGGCTCGACAAGATCCTCGAACACTTTTCGAAACGCACCGTTGAAAATCTCGATGATGGCGTGCGTATTGCGCTGCGACTGGGTCTCTATCAGCTTCGTTATTTATCTCGCATACCTGCGTCTGCGGCAGTCAATGAATCGGTCAGCTTAGTTCGCGCCGCGCGTCTGAGTTCGGCGACGTCGTTTGTAAACGCCGTGTTGAGACGTGCAATACGAGAAGCTGAGTACGATCCGGTGGCGGAAGTTTCAGATCCGCTCGAAAGAATTGCGATTCAGACTTCGCATCCCGTCTGGTTGATCGATCGCTGGGCGACGGCATTTGGACTCGATGAAGCTGAATCGTTTGCAAATGCAAATAACATGATGCCCCCGACGGCGTTTCGGGTAGTGGCTAATAGAGCTGATGAGTCTGAAATCCTTTCAAAACTGAACGGAGTAGCTTCGCAGATTGTGGACGGAGCGTGGCGTGTGGCGGGAGCAGCGTCACTGCTGCGCGAATTGAGCGCTGCTGGTGAGATCTATCTACAGGACGAGGCGTCACAGCTTGTTGCCCACGAGTTGGAAGTGAAGCCCCGTGAGCGAGTACTGGATCTTTGCGCAGCGCCGGGTGGAAAGACCACACTGATTGCCGATCGAAGCGGAGATGCCTCATTCATCGTTGCTGCTGACGTTTCGGCAACACGACTGGCGACGGTTGTGAACACGATGCATTTGCATGAGCTCGAGAGTATTAGGCCTGTAATTCTCGATGCCGTTGAGCCATTGCCGTTTGCGACGGCCAGTTTCGACAAGGTGCTCGTCGATGCTCCGTGCTCGGGAACCGGAACCTTGCGACGCAATCCGGAGATTCGCTGGCGTCTGACTCCCGTCGACATCGTGAAGCACGCGGAGCAGCAGAAACAGATCCTGACTCGGGCGGTTGAGATGGTGAAGCCCGGAGGGCGTCTGGTGTATTCGACATGCTCGGTTGAACGTGAAGAGAATGAAGAAGTGATTGCGGGAATTAGTGGGTTAGAGCTTCTGAAAACAACTCGAACGTGGCCGCAGCACGACGGGTGCGATGGATTCTTTATCTCGACCTTTCAATGTAGACAGGATTAAGAAGATTTGCAGGATGTACATGATTTATCTTGTGTATTCTGCAAATCTTGTAATCCTGTGAAGCTAACCTAAGTAAAGCGCCTTGCTCCCCAACATAGCGGGTGCTAGACTTCGCAACTTGGTGAGTTTAGTTGCCAGAATTGCATCAATCTTCCGCAGTATCGCTATTGTTATCGCGATCGCGGTGGTTTTTCTTTTCGGAGTAGCCACCACTGTTTATCTCTCGCTGCGCAGTCCGGAAGTGAAGGTTCCGGATGTTGTCGGTAAGGATAGATTTGAAGCGGAAAAAATTCTGGCTGATGCGGATTTGAAGTTTCGCGTTCGCGCCACCCGACCCAGTAATCAGGCAAAGCAGGACACCGTTTTATTCCAGTTGCCTCGTGCCGGTGAGGTTGTGAAAACCGGTCAGACTGTGGCAATGGACATTAGTCGCGCTGCTAAAGAAGGCGAGACGCCTGAAAACGTAACACCCGACGAACCAAGCGAGAATCGCAACACCAACTCCGCGGCAAGTAGTAACGAGAACAAACCGAAGAAACCGCGGCCCAAAAATACAAACGAAAACGCAAACGCGAACGGCAACACGAATCGACCGGGTAACGTGAACCGACCAGCCAACGTGAACAGGTCCAACGTAAACGCCGGTGCTAACGTGAATGCCACTCCCAGAGCTAATGTGAACCGGCCGCCAAACGCAAATACGCGACCGGCAGCAGTTAATGACAATAAACGTCCAGTGGTTCCTCGGCCCACACCAAATTAATTGCCAATTGCCAATTGCCAATTTGCGATTTCATAAATCGGCAATCGGCAATCGGAAATTGGCAATATCGAGAGATGCAAAACCGAACTATTGATATCGCGCCCTCGATTCTTTCGGCGGATTTTTCCTGTCTGGGAGACCAGATCAAAGCCGTCGAACGCGGTGGCGCAGGTGTGTTGCACGTCGATGTGATGGACGGACATTTTGTACCGAATATCACCATCGGTTTGCCGGTAGTTAAGTCGCTGGCCGGTTTCACGAGTTTGCCGATGGATACCCACCTGATGATTTCAGAGCCGGGCAGGTATGCGACACAGTTTGTGAGTGCGGGGGCAAAAATGGTCTCAGTTCACGTCGAAGCCGACCCGCACCTGCATCGAACGCTGATGGCGATCAAAGCGGCAGGTGCGCAGGCCGGAGTCGTGCTGAACCCCTCGACCCCGGTCGTTTCAGTCGAGGAGGCATTACAGTTTGCGGACTATGTTCTGGTAATGTCTGTTAACCCTGGGTTCGGCGGGCAGAAGTTTATTCCGCAGTCGCTCGACAAGGTTAAGCGATTGCGCCGTATGATCGACGAGCGGCAGTTGAACGTGCGCATCGAGATTGATGGCGGGATCGACCGGAATAATATCGAAACCGTGGTCGCCGCCGGAGCCGAGATTATCGTGGCCGGATCGGCCATTTTTGGTACACCCGACGCCGAAGCAGCAGTAAAAGAGCTGCGCAACGCAACCGTACAATGGGTCTGAAGTTATTGCGATTGCCGATTTCCAATTGCCAATTTGGTTTAATCGGCAATCGGCAATTGGAAATTGGCAATCTTTTAAGGCTTTGTGGCAAACCGGTAGCCCGAATATTGAATCCGATAGCCGTTAAGTCTCTTAACTCGCACCAACACAAGTTTTTGCTGGAGGTTTGATTTTATGAAGTCTCGCTTGTTCATTTTGGCGGTTTTCTGCGCCCTCGTTTTTGGGCTCCCCCACGCTGGATTTGCCCAAAAACCTGGTGGCCAGACTGAACTGTCCACCAACCAACGGCTAGACGTCATGGACTCAAAACTCGACTTGATGCGCCGCTCGTTAAGCGGTGCCATCAAAGCGTTGGAAGGTAAGGCCACGGACAAGGACAAGAAGGCAAACGCCGACGATCCGGTCGTTCGTTTGAAGGGTCTCCAGAAGGAAGTTTCCTCGCTGGCTTCTGAAGCCAACGATATCCGGTCGAAAAACGACAAGGCCGAGAAGTTTGATCCGTCCGCGCTCGATCGTCTCGAAGGTTCGGTCGCCGAACTGAATACGCGAGTTGAGACTGGCTTGCAGGAAACTGCCGGGGCCCGCAATTCCGCCGCGACTGTCGCGTCCTCCGATAAAAAGAAGAAGAAAAAAGGAAAATTCTTTGGCCTGTTGGGTGGCGGTGACGACAAATACGCTGACCTGACCGGAGCGGCTGTAGCAGGACGCGATCGAGTTCTGTTTGAAGAAGCAACAAAAGAAGTCCGCAAGAGTCACTACGATACCGGTCGTCTGCTCTTCGCGAACATCATCAACACTTATCCCGATTCTCCATTCCTCGCGCTCGCGAAACTCGCAATTGCCGACTCGTTCTTTCTCGAAGGCACCACGAGTTCTTTGATTCAGGCTGCGCAGGCTTATCAGGACTGGCTGACGTTCTTTCCGACGGATCCGCTGGCCGATGATGCGAGTTTGAAGGTGGCTGAGGCGGAGATGCGACAGATGGGTCTTTCCGATCGCGACATCTCGCACGCTCGCAAAGCAGAGATGCGGCTGAAAGTGTTGTTGCAGACTTATCCGAAGAGCCCGCTTCGCCCGACCGTCGAGGCTCGTCTGCGCGAAGTGCAGGAAAATCTCGCGATGCACAACCTTCAGATCGCACGCTTCTATTACGAAGTTAAGTTCAAGACTGACAAAGGCGGACTCAAAGGCTCGCAGTCGCGTTTGAAGGAGATCGTCGATAAGTATCCGTGCTTCTCTTACAACGACGAGGTGTATTTCCGTTTAGGCGTGACTTACCAGGCGGAAGAAGAACCGGATGAAGCAGCGAAGTATTATCAGAAGCTGGTCCAGGAGTATCCGGAAAGTGAATTCAACGAGAAAGCTCGCGAACAGTTGAACATCATCGGTGCGCCGATTCCGGAAAAGAGCACGCCTAATCCGTGTTCAACGAAAAAGGTTCAGAGCTTTATGGGTAACCTGATGCAGCAGGTGTCAGGCAAGGCCGATGTGACCATTAACAAGAATGGCATTCTGATCAGCAAAGATGGAAAAGAAGGCACTGACCTGATCGATGAGGCTCTTCGTTACAACGGAGCGTTGCCGGAAATGACGACGCCTGATGCGCCGACACAGCGGACACCGACGAAGACAGTAGCGCCCGCAGCAGCAGATCCGAAGAATAAGAGTGCCAACGGCAATGGAGCTTCGCCTGCGGCAGCCATAAAGCCGTAAAATGATTCCCGCCCCCAGCGGAGATTGATTAATTGGATCCTACGTCGCCCGAAGCGCAGGCGGAGTTAACAAGAAGGCATAAAGCCGCGGCCACGACCGTCCTTGGTCTTCTGGTGGCGACTATCCTGCTTTCGGTCCTGGCTTTTCTCGGCCGGCCATACTTCACTGAAAGACCCAACCCTCCACTTGATGTTGCTGTCCGGATCCTCATTTTGATTCTGAGTCTGGGGGCAATCGCGTGGAGGCGAACGAAGTTTCAGCCCATGAGGCTTCAGGATATCGTTGGGTTGGCTGGTGTCAGTGGTCTCCTGAAAGCTCTCGAAAAGACAACTCTTCAGCTTGCCCTAATGGGCGCGGCCATCGCAGCCGCCGGGTTCATCTCAACGCTTATGACCGGCAACGAGCGTTACAGCTATTGGTCCGGCGCCATCGCCATAGTCATCTTCATCTACTGCTACCCCACAAAATCCTCCTGGCTCCGCGCGCTCTACAGATACACCGAAAAGCAATCTGCTTAATCCTGTCATCCTGCAATCCTGTCTCAAACTGTGATGGGCTTCACACATTTTACTGGAATTACAATTCTGTTGATCCATGTTTTTCTGGTTGGTACTCTGCCTATGGGATGTTACGCCTGCTACCAATTTCAGCTCTTCTAATTGGCACCATTTGCCAGGCAGTCTTCGCTCAGGACGCTCGTTCTCAGCCCGTGGCAAGGCTCATCACATCGCTCACCCCTGTCGCTGCAGGGCCCACGAATCC
>JBKPPU010000187.1:0-3563 GCA_046733695.1 Acidobacteriota bacterium | reverse complement strand
GCAAGGCTGCGTTTTTCATTGAAAACAAATCTTATAGTACTCGGAGAAATTGGTAATCATGGCTGACATTACAGCAGCAGCAGTGAAGCAGCTTCGGGAGAAGACCGGAGCCGGAATGATGGAGTGCAAGAATGCACTCGTCGAAGCACAGGGTGATGAGGAGAAGGCCATAAACATTCTGCGTGAGCGTGGTCTGGCTTCCGCCAAGAAGCGCGAAGGCCGTATCGCAGCGGAAGGAATTGTTGGTTCCTACATTCACATGGGCGGAAAGGTCGGCGTGCTCGTCGAGTTGAACTGCGAAACTGACTTCGTCGCGCGCGGCGAAGAGTTTCAGCAACTCGTCAAAGATATCGCGATGCACATCGCGGCCGCTGAGCCCAGGTACGTCACACGCGAGGAAGTTCCCGCTGCCGTGCTCGATAAAGAACGCGAAATCGCACGCGCTCAGGCGAAGAACGATCCCAAGATGGCAAACAAGCCCGACCAGGTGATCGAGAAGATTGTCGAGGGCCGGCTGAATAAGTTTTATGAAGAGTCGGTGCTGGTAGACCAGCCGTTTGTGAAAGCGCCTGAGAAGACTATCGGCGAGCTCGTGACCGAGAAAACAGCCAAGACTGGCGAGCGTATTGCCGTCCGTAGATTCACGCGCTACAAGATGGGTGAGGGCCTTCAACGTCGTGACGATGATTTTGGCGGCGAAGTAGCTTCACTGTTGAAATAGATTCGATGAATACCGATACCTCAAGCTTGTGCTATCGCCGTGTGCTCTTGAAGATCTCAGGCGAAGCCTTGATGGGCGAACAGAATTACGGCATCGACGTCAACGTCGCCCGCAGTGTTGCAGAAGAGCTCAAAGCGGTTCACAAGCTCGGCGTGCAGGTTGCGGTCGTCGTCGGTGGCGGCAACATCTTTCGCGGCGTGTCCAAGAGTGCCGGCAACATGGACCGTTCGTCGGCAGACTACATCGGGATGCTGGCGACGGTGATGAATGCCGTCGTCTTGCAGGATGCACTCGAAAAGGTCGAGGTCCACACGCGTGTTATGTCGGCGATCGACATACCGCAGTTGGCCGAACCATTTATCCGTCGCCGCGCCATCCGACATCTGGAGAAGGAACGCGTCGTGATCTTTGCGGCCGGAACCGGGAATCCGTACTTCACCACCGACTCAGCCGCCGCACTTCGTGCTCTCGAGATCAAGGCCGACGTCATCATGAAAGCGACTAAAGTTGACGGTGTTTATTCGGCAGACCCGATGACCGATGCAACCGCGGAGCTCTTTAACGAGATCACCTATCGGCAGGTGCTCGAGCGACAGCTACGCGTGATGGATGCGTCAGCGATCTCTTTGTGCATGGATAACAACCTGCCTATCATAGTCTTCAACATGCGCGAACCCGGAAACATCCGGCGCGTGGTTTTAGGTGAGCGGGGCGTGGGAACCAAGGTTGGTTAACTAATCACCAGGAGCGGAGTTGAGCGATGAGTGAAAAGGACGTAATCAAGGAAACGCGGCCACGAATGGAGACCGTCATCGAAGACTTCAGACGCAAGCTGGCGACAGTTCGCACCGGTCGTGCTGCGGTGAGCATTTTGGACACGGTGATGGTTGATTACTACGGAACGATGACGCCGCTTAGTCAAATGGCTTCAGTTCACGCACCCGAGCCGCAGATGCTTACCGTGCAACCATGGGATCAGACCCAACTCGGCGCCGTTGAGAAGGCGATTCGCTCTGCCGATCTCGGCTTGAATCCCTCGAATGACGGCAAGCTCGTCCGCATTCCGATTCCTCCGTTAACCGAAGAACGTCGCAAACAGCTCGCAAAGCAAGTACACGACGTCGCCGAAGATCACCGCACCGCCATCCGCAACGTCCGTCGCGACGCCAACGATCGTCTAAAGAAGATGCTCAAAGACAAGACAATCTCGGAAGACGCCGAACGCGATGCACTCGACGAAATTCAGAAACTCACCAACAACCACATCGCCAAAATCGACGAACTGACCAAGTCCAAAGAACAGGAAATCCTGAGCGTCTAAAGCCACAAGAAAGAGTTAGCCACAAAAAGGCACAAAAAGCACATAAAGAGGACGACAATCAGGAAGATTTTATTTTCTGTCCGGCTTCTGTTTGTGCTTTTTGTGCCTTTTTGGGGCTAACTCTTTCTTGTGGCTTTTGTGGCTTACCTCGGGATCGCGAACGCATCCTCACCCAAGTTCTGATTGAGCTTTACTTCCTTCACGCTGTACTCCGCAAAGAACGCGCCCTGCGGCATCTCAAAACGCTGCGAGAAGCTGAACGGGATCAGCACACCATCCACTTCCTTGAACTTACTGTTTGCAGTTCCGAAGGTAGCTCCATTGTAGGTCAGGAAAAACTCCATCACTCGACCATTCGTCGCGTCGATGTAGAAGTCGGTCGCGTAGCCCTCCGGATCCGCAATCCTGAATGCGCGCAACTTCTTCTTGTTGGGAATCTCGGAAACCTTATAGCCCGGCTGGTCGAATTTACTCAGCACTGAAAGCCCGAATTTCGACAATGGCGGCACTTCAACATTCGGCAGCGAACTGTACGACTGCTGCCCGTCATAGATCTGCTTGAAGACCATGATCGGGCGCGCATCAATCTCAATTCTCAGCTTGTCGTGGGCGGTGACAATTGAAAACGCGCCAGGGATCGACTGCGGACTGTTCGGCGGATAGAGGGAAACCGATCCTCGCAGCATCATGTTCTGCACGGCGCGGAATTTTTCACCACCCTGCGCCGTAAATGCCGCCTTCGCAAGTTCCATCGGAGTGCTCTCGGGCTTGATCACTACCACCGGCGGAGCGGCGGCGGCACCACCATTAGCCGCTGGAGCAGGATGTTCCTGTGCTAAAACCGTAACGCCAAAACAAATAATAAGAGCAAGGAATAAAACAACTCGATTCATTTCATACCTCTGCGTAATCTGTGGATTAGAAGTTAAAACGTACCTGAGCGTAGATTCTGCGATTACCGGCGCCCGTGCTACCACCACCGGGGCCGCCAAATCCACCAAACGCTCCTCCCAGGGCCAGCGAATCGCCAAAGCTCGGGGAGGCAAGATTACCAACAGGCGGCGCGAGATTCACGCGATTGAATAGGTTCTGGAAGTTGATTGAGACGTTGACAGTGTATTTCTTCTCACTCGGAGCTCCACCGCCACCGCCACCTTGCGGACCTATCGCCGCCACTCTCGTTGCACCACCACCGCCGCCAGCAGCAGCGAGGGATGGACCACCTGGTCCACCAGCAGGACGCTTGTCACCGGCCGCGCCGCCACCGGTCGCAGCAGGTTTCGCGGCGGCAGCATTGCCCTTATGAACATCCCCAAACTGGAACGCACGACTGATACGAAGGTTAACGACAAATGATCCGGGCGCCTGTCCGAAGTTGCGCGGAATGATCGTCTCACCCGGCAACGGCGTCAGATTGAAGTTTCCGAAACGCGTGCAGCGAATATTCTGCGCGTTGCAATCAGCGCCTGCCGCCGCAAAGCTGGGGCGTTCGTTGAACTGTCGATCGAGATTTCGATCCTG
>JBKPPU010000186.1:0-3451 GCA_046733695.1 Acidobacteriota bacterium | reverse complement strand
CAGGGCAATAACTTCAGGGCCGAAGGAAGCAAGGGTTGGTTTGAGATGAACAGAGGTGCGTATTCCTACAGTGGCGGTGGGGGACAAACCAGTAAGGGACCATTGAACCTCGCATTCATTAACCAGCAGGCTGCACAGATGGACGACTTCTCGGAGTGTGTCGTAACTGGACGAAAGTCCCCAGTTGCGGGTGAAATGGGTCGCGCTCACATGTCAATCATTACCGCAATCTACGAAGCTGCCCGAACCGGACGGGAAGTATTTCCGGTGCAATGATCTTGTCTTTGAGAATTCGCTGCTCGTGGTAGATGTCGTAAAGAAACTGATTGAGAGCTGTTACTCGTTGAGTCAAACCCTTTTCTACAAGGGCCCACTCGGAAGCTGGGATGATGCGAGGAATTAGATCGAAGGGAAAAATCCGCTCGATACCCTCGGCCTTCTGACTATAGACCGTGAAGGTTATGCCCTGGTAAAGGAACGAAACGTCTGCGTAGCCGCGTTTCTCATCGAAAGCCTCAGCGGCCATGTCGACCAGTCGGGCATGTAGCAGTCGATAATGATCCCGGGGCTCACCCGTTGGCAAGAACATCTCATCGAAGAAATCCGACACTTCATAGCGATCCATCAAGCTAGCGTGAGCCGAGGAAGGCTGTTCTGTCATGGGGGTAGCTGGCAACCTCCGGAAATCGCAAAGAGTTGTGTTTGAAGTCATCGTTAGAATAACAGATCTCTTTGGCTCGAATGCTGCGATGAGAAAATTTTGGAGGATCTTTTTGAAGAGAAGATTGGGCCACTAGTCCATCACTACTGGTAATGCGGCATAGACTAAAAACGTCAACACTTTTGTGGGTACCGTCGGAGTAGGCGACGAAAATGTCCACGTTGCCCAGATAACACGGATTTAAAATCCGGATTTCCGTGTTATCTGCGGCTCAGATTTCCTGCCACCACCGATTGGAAACATTAATGTCGATTCAACGCCGCAAGGCGACAAAAATGTCGGTTAGTCATGATCACCTCAAACTCTACACTTACGTAAAACTGCCTCTTTGCTAATCAACTGCCACTCTTTCTTCATTGGCATAGTGATTGTTAATCAGCTTCCTCAAACCCAATTCGTCTGGTTGCGCACACAACGCTTAGGAGGATGCTTACGAATGTTTCAGAGAAGACTAACTATGGTCCAGAAATTCTCGCGATTGCGCCAACGCATGCGCGATCGTGAATGGCGACGTTATGGACGCCTGCTACTGGTTGGCAAACTTGCAGGCGTCACGTTGCTGGTCGCAGGAATCGCCTTACTTCCAGACTTGTTTGGCCTGCAAGTGTTTGCTGCGGATGCCGAACTCAAAGGCAACGACATTATCAATCCACTCAACACGGTCTGGACGCTTCTCGCGGCGTTTCTTGTTTTCGGGATGCAGGTCGGGTTTACGCTCCTTGAAGCTGGGTTTTGTCGTTCTCGCGAAACCGTCAATGTGTTGATGGAATGTATCGTTGACACCTGTCTTTGTGGTGTTCTCTTTTTTGCGTTTGGCTTTGCCTTCATGTTCGGTCATGGCAACGGCTTCATCGGTTATACCTGGTTCTTCCTCCAGGGAGCTCCGGCGACGTACGAAGCTACCGGCGTTGCATTCCTGGCTTTCTGGCTCTTCCAGTTTGCCTTCGCCGATACGTGCTCGACTATTACGTCGGGAGCGATGATTGGTCGCACCAGCTTTGTAGGTGATCTGCTTTACAGCGTGGCCGTTTCCGGTTTTATCTACCCGATCATTGGGCACTGGTGTTGGGGACCAGATGGATTCCTGGCAACAATGGGAAGCGCCGGCAAATTCCTGCCGTCGCTCGGGATGGGTTTTCATGATTTCGCCGGCTCCACGGTGGTTCACACCATTGGCGGCTTTATCGCGTTGGCAGGAGCAATCGCGCTTGGACCGCGTTTGGGTCGCAAGTTCAAACGCGACGGTGGCGGTCCGATGCTGCCTCACGATCTTACAATCGCTGCAGGTGGTGGGCTGATATTGTGGTTTGGCTGGTACGGATTCAATCCCGGCAGCACCTTGTCCGCGATGGATTTTGAGGGTATCGGGCGAGTGGCCGCAAACACGACTCTGGCGGCGTGTGCCGGTGGACTTACGTCGCTGTTTTACGGCTACGTGTTGAGTAAGAAATGGGACGTGAGCTTTACGGTAAACGGGTTTCTTGCCGGGCTTGTAGGCATAACCTGTCCGTGCTACTGGGTCAGTCCACTCGGTTCAATTGCGATCGGCGGCGCTGCTGGTGTGCTCGTGATCCTCGGAATTGAATTGCTCGAGCGCCTGCGGATAGACGATCCCATCGGGGCAGTGCCAGTCCATGGACTCTGTGGAATCTGGGGCACGTTGTCGCTTGGGCTCTTTGCGTGTGGCCAATATGGTGTGACAGGTCCACTCGCGGCTGACAATTCCGCTCCGTTGACCGGCCTTTTCTATGGTGGTGGTTTGACGGTACTGAAGGCTCAGGCGCTTGGGAGCTTGATAGTGACAGTCTCGACATTCGCAGTTGCAATGGCCGTTATGTATGCCATTAAGGCTGTTGGACTGCTTCGTATCTCTCCCGAAGGAGAAATGCACGGTCTCGATCTGACCGAACACGGTATCTCGGCTTATCCGGAATACCTGATCTCGCCGGTAGCAAGGCCTGCGGGAATGAGCGCAACGCAATCTGCTGAACTCGCGAGTGCTCCCATCTCGCAGTTCAGCGCCACCGAGATACCTTGAAGGAGAGCTCAATGAAAAAAGTCGAAGCGATCATTCGCTCGCACTTGCTGGAGGCAGTGCGCAATGCCTTGCGCGAGGTAAACGTAACCGGCATGACCGTCAGCGAGGTCCAGGGATACGGACGTCAAAAAGGTCACACCGAAACCTATCGTGGCACTGAGTATCAAATCGAGTTCATCCCGAAGATCAAAATTGAAGTAGTTGTGTCAGAAGAGATTGAAGACTCGGTCGTAGAAGCAATTATGAAGACAGCACGGACAGGGAAGTTTGGCGATGGGAAGATTTTCATAACCGGATTGGATGACGTGATCCGCATCCGTACTGGCGAGCGAGGCGAGGCCGCACTATGAAGCTGCTACTCCGGCTACCAAGCCTCTTGCATTCGAGAGCTGTTCCATCATCGCGTCTTCGAGTTCGCGCACCGCCTCTTCAGAAAGTCTGGCTCCATCTGCGCCAGTCACGTAAAAAACATCAAACGCGTCGCTCTTCTCAGTTGTAATTTTGGCATATGTGATCTCGAGTCCCAGTACGGTAGCCACGCTGGCAATCTTGTAAGCCAGTCCCAGCTCGTCCGACGCACGCACTTCAACCACAGTTGCCGCCTGTGCGGCCTTGTTATCGCACGCCACATGAGCCAGCTTCTTGTGACGAGTGTTAGTTGGTACGACTCGCCGGCGTGGACGTGGCGCATG
>JBKPPU010000185.1:0-2817 GCA_046733695.1 Acidobacteriota bacterium | reverse complement strand
GAAAGTTTTACGACGCCTCTGCTAAGTTAAAGCTATACCTCAGGTTAGCCATCACACCCTGTTTTATTTCAACTCAATTGGTGCTGGAATTCTCCGCAACCTTTGTGCTCAACAGCAAGTAGGGCAGCGGGTTTACGGCCTCATCGTTGATCCGCACTTCGTAATGCAGGTGTGGCCCCGTGGAGCGTCCGGTTGAGCCGACTTTCCCCAATAATTGGGCCCGTGACACCGTTTGATTGAGCTCGACGTCGATGTGCGAAAGGTGACCGTAACGTGTGGTTAGACCGCCGCCGTGGTCCACGATGACGAGTTGTCCATAGCCGTTTTGCCAGCCCACAAACGAAACATGACCGCTGGCGCCAGCAACCACTGGAGCACCCCAGGGCGCTTCAATGTCCTGTCCGGAGTGGAACTCATACCCCGACCCACCAAATGGATTCCTACGCCCGCCGAATCCGCCTTCCAGGCTCCCGTCGACCGGCCAGACGGTTGGGGTGTAGCCGCGCTCTCTCAGAATACCCTCGTAAGCGCGCAAATCCTCCTCGAGGCGGTTCGTCTTGGCGAGCAGAGCTGCGATACCCAATTCGTCCATTGGCAGGGCGGGGCCGCCTGTTCCGGGCACGGTGGCGTTGTTTTCCACGACGCCTGATTTCTCAGCTAGCTTCCGAGAGGTGTCTTCAACCTTCTCAACGCGGTTATTCAGTTTTTCGAGTTCCTGCCGCTGGCGCTCGTTTTCCGCGCGCAAACGCTCATTCTCGAATTTGGTGCGCAGGTGTGCCGCCTGCTGGGTCAGGCCGTAAAGTCCATACAAGAGTCCTACGCCAAGCAGCGCCAGAACGGCGCAGAAGACGGTGACTGACTTCTTTTCGACGCGGATTCTCTGGACGCGGGCTCGTGAACGGGAAGTATGGGCAATGATAAAGGCATAGAAACGGTCTTCTTTGGCCATTTTAATGTGCTCCTGTTGCTGCGCAGAAAGTCGGAGACGCAACAACCGAAAGGCACAACTCGCCAAAAGCGATTTGCGCGTAACGGGGAAAGTTGTCTTTGTTTACCTACTTTAGATTTGCAGCGGGTGGATTGAAAACCTCAAGGTCCCTCCGAGGTGAAATCCATCCGGCCGGTTCTGCAAGGCCCGAACCCTATCACAGGCCGCCAAATTGTTGCAACTTTGTGGGAGAAATATAAGGAAGGTATATTTAAAACAGAATAGGTCCCATAGGACTTATAGGACCTATTAACCTCTAGACGCCCTCGCGCTTTCTTCGGCACCAATCGCGATAGATTGCCAACGCAATCAACGCAAGGACCGCAACAAAGACCACAACGACGGCAACCTTGATCGCAGTGATGAGGAACCCGACAAGCAGGATCAGTTGTTTCAGCAGAGCGATAATAACGAGGATCAAAGCAACGATTGCTCCGAGTCCGCCAGCAGCTTTAAGAGCACCACAACACATAATTTCAACCCCGTAACTAAGTATGAATTACGATCTTCGTTCAAACGGAAGCGGAGTCACATCGCGACGAGCGAACTGTGTAGTCTCGCCCGTCCGAAAGTTGGTCGCGTCAACCGGTTTGGAATTGGCCACAACCGACGGCGGCGGGCGTCTCGAATCGAACCGCACAATCCGATCCGATGCTCTGCCGCGACGGATGTAGTCGAACAACATGTAAGCCCCGAGCGCCACGAGGGCGACCGGCAACAATTCCTTGATTGGCAAAGTCACCCGCAGCAACGTGTGCAGCAGGAAGAGCGTGCCAATAATAATCAGTGTCGTTCCCCATGCAAATGGATTTCCGTAGAGACGGCGGGCAATCACATCATCTTCTGCGTCAGGACTCAATCCCGCCCTCATCAACTGTGCTGTCCGGCAAGCATCGACCGCCGAAAAGAGCCATGTGCCGATAACGCCAAGAACGAAGAAGTGCATTCCCTGTGTGACTACCGCCATTTGAAAGAAGCTGGCGAAGACCGCGAAATGCACGATGGCTTTGGAAGTTTGTCCGTTGTAAGCAGCGCCGAGTCCGGGAACGAACGAGAGCAGTGTCGCTACGAACGGTGAGCTCTTTCTTCTAAAGATCTGCGCCGGACTGGTCGATTGATGTCGCAGTAGTTCAACTCCGGCAACGATACAATCCTGACAGAACGGAAATCCTCGCACACGATGATCGCAGGCAGGACACAACCAGCGCGCACACTGATTGCACTGAACCACCGCCGGATTCTTAGCATGGTAGCTGCAGTACATCATTGCTTAAAAACACTCCTCACCGATTGTTATGACCGTTTCCTTCGGGCTTGTGGCCGGAAGAGTCCTTCTGCTGATCCGCTCCCTGTTTTTGTGCAGGAGGCGCCGGGGGTTTTTGTTCCTTCTCGCCGATAATCTCCAACGGATAGTCGGTAATCGATCGCGACTGCGCGGTGCGCTCAGCTAATTGCAAGCCCGCATCGTAAACACCACCAATCGAACCGTCTGCCGAAACAGTATTGGTAAGCACCAGAATCGCCACCAACAGCATTGTTGCTACAGTCGCGAGTTGTGGTGACATGATCGGGTCGACCAACGAGCGGAATCGAGAAGCGACGCGCGCTCTCCACGGGGCTTTCACTTCGTGTGGCGTCACTGTTCCCAAAGTCGCTTGCAGAATTCGTTCATTCAATCCCTCGGGTATAGGCTTCTCTTCGGAAATGTACGTGTAGCACGCGCCAATTGCTCGCACGACCTCACCAGGAAGTTCTGTGCAACGATCGCAGAGTGCCGCATGACGTTCCCAGCGATGATAGAGATGCGCCGGTAGGAAGCCGTCTAAGTA
>JBKPPU010000184.1:0-21696 GCA_046733695.1 Acidobacteriota bacterium | reverse complement strand
GCCCAGAAGATCGCGCGCTTTAATAACATCGAGGTCGACCCAAAGGCGACGCCGTTGCAGTTGTTGATTACGCCCGGTGCAACCGCTGCGCTCATCGCTATCGCGCATACACACTTGAAAGATTCTTCGGCGCTTGTCTTTGAGCCCTATTACCCTTACCACCGTCGCATACTCGACGAGCTTGGCGGCCATTCGAATGTCTTGCCGTTGCACGGTGAGAATCTCGAGCTTGACGTAGACGAACTGCGGGCACGATGTCGCGAGTGGAAGGATCGCCGGGAGTTTCCTCTGCGTGCAATCATCGCGTGTAGTCCTGCGAATCCCACGGGTAAAGTTTTTACCAGAACGGAACTCGAAGGCATTGCTGCGGTTTGTCAGGAGTTTGATCTGCTGTGCATCGCCGACGAGGTCTACGAACACTACGTGGTGGGCGAGAGAACGCACATCTCGATGGCGACGCTCGACGGCATGTGGGAGCGAACGATCACCGTCAATTCGTTTTCGAAGTCATGGAATATTTCCGGCTGGCGTCTGGGTTACGTCTACGGCGATCCAAAGCTGATCGCGCCGATGAACAATTCGAACAACGTCTTTTACGTTTGTTCGCCGACACCGCTGCAACTGGCGCTTGCCGAGGTGTTGATGTCTGACCCGAATTACTATGCTGCGCTACGCGACAAATTCATGGCGAAGCGGGAAACAGCGGTCGAGGCACTGACTGAAGCGGGGTTCAGGATTTACGACTCCAGTTCGGCGTTCTATGTTTGGGCTCGCATTCCGGAAGGATTTGGCGATGCGATCGATTTCAATCAGATGTTGATAAGCAAGGGCGTTGCGGGCGTGCCTGGCGGTGCTTTTGCCGATAGTGATGCGCACGAGAATTACATGCGACTCTGCATCGCGCGTGAAGATGATGTGTTGCAGGGCGCGCTCGAGAAAATACAAAAGGCCGTGTTGACGTAAGGTCGGTTTGACAGGATTTCATGATTACCATGATTGGCAAGATAAATCCTGTAAATTCTGTAAATCTTGTTAATTCTGTAATGAACTCTCGTTTAGCTTCTATAGTTCTAGTCTTATTGCTGACCTCAGCAGCAATCGCTCAAACAGCAAAACCTGCGGCCGCGCCGCTCGAGTGGCGCCCGTTGCTTGGCGAATACGTTGGTCAGAATGAGACGCTCATCGTTCTCGAAAAGGACGGGAAGCTCCTTGCGCTGAAGCGTGGTGAACCTTCCTCAATCAAAGAAGTTTCACCTGATTTCTTCCTTCGCGATAAAAACAAAAAGGTCTCGCACCTGAAGATTGGTGGCTTCATTTATGAACGCCGGGCGCTTGGTCCGGAGGAAGGCGCAACACAACTCAAAGTAAAACCACTGCGACCAGTGAAGGAGTTGATCAAGGAAGCACTCAAGGCCCAGCCGCCGCAGGAGACCGGAGACTTTCTACCGACAGATCTCGTCGAGCTCAGGAAACTGGACGAAACGATCAAACTCGACGTTCGTTACGCCACCAGTAACAACTTATTCGGTACCGAGTTTTATTCTCAACCACGCGCCTTCATGCAACGAGCACCTGCCGAAGCCCTCGTCCGGGTCAATAGCAAACTGAAACCATTGGGCTATGGTCTACTCGTTCACGACGGTTATCGACCGTGGTATGTGACAAAGGTTTTCTGGGATGCGACGCCGCAGGATAAGAAGCTGTTTGTAGCCGATCCGGCGAAGGGTTCGCGTCACAATCGCGGCGCGGCGGTAGATATCACACTCTACGAACTCAAATCGGGCAGACCGGTCGAGATGGTCAGCACTTATGACGAGACGACCGATCGCGCTTATCCGGATTATCCTGGCGGCACGTCGCTACAACGCTGGCATCGCGATCTCCTGCGACGCATGATGGAAGGCGCAGGCTTCACGGTGTACGAAGCCGAGTGGTGGCACTTCGACTACAAAGACTGGCAGCGGTATCGCATCGGCAATCAAACCTTCGAAGACCTCACACAGAAGTAGCGACAAAACGGCACATAGAGCACACAAACAACGCAAACGTGATTTACGACATCTCAGCGGTTGTAATCGCGAGTTCGTCCTCAAGTCTTAAAATAAAAACTGAAGAACTATTCGGGAGGCTATTATGAGCCGTCGCTGGCTTCTGTCCCTGACGTGCCTTTCTGTCTTGATTGCAGGTCTCGCGCCACTCACACGTGCGCGCGGCGAGTTAAAAGTTAATGAAGCTCGGACGCGGTTTTTGCTCGAGAAAGAACCAGCTGAAGTGCTACTCGCCGTTGAGAACTCGACGGGTGAAAGTCTGAACGCCAAAGTCGAAATCGAAATCCGGGATCCCCAAGATCGTGTCATCTCACAAGTAAACCAGGCAAAGTGGATCGGAACTGGCAATCAAACACTCTCGCTGACTCTCCCGCTCTACTTCTCAAAACTCCAGGGCACAGATCGCTGCGTCTTATGGCATCGCCTGCATTACCGTGTGACTCGAGCAGACCCCACAGATTCAATTGCGGAAGGCATTATTTCGTTATCGGAGATCACTCCCGATCTGTTTGAGCTACGCGTTGCCGCGAGCGAATATGCGCGCGAAGGTCGGCATTACAAGGCGCGCGTTTTTGCCGGCCATCCGGTCACGCACAAACCGGCGGCGAATGTTCGCATCGATGGTGATCTTACACTTCAAGATGATGGCGACAGGGGTTTGAAGCTGCACAACTCGAAGACTACCGATTCCGATGGCTACGCCATGCTCGAGTTTCCTATGCCGAAGCGCTTCCCCCAATTTCCTCACACGCTTCAGCCCGCCGGAGGTGAGTTAAAAGTTGTCGCGAAGCGAGGAGCATTCGTCGCTGAAGCGGAAGGTGACGCCGTGGTTGATCAGTTCGCAAATACTCTCATCACGACTGACAAACCGCTTTACCAGCCCGGACAGTTGATGCATTTGCGCGCTCTGATCTTCACACCCTCACGACGTGCGCTAGCGAATCAAAACATTCTTTTCAAAATCGACGATCCTGAAGGCACGGCAGTCTATCGTTCCGTAGTCAAAAGTTCGCGTTTTGGTATTGCAAGCACTGAGTGGCCCATACCCGACAATGTGCGCCTCGGTGATTACCGAATCCATGTGATGGTGGACGGAGCTAACGAGAATGAGGATTCAAGTGAGTCGCTCTACGACGTTCGCATCAGTCGCTATGACTTGCCGAACTTCTTCGTCACCGCACAAACGGATCGCGACTATTACCTGCCAGGTCAAAACGCGGAGGTCCGGGTTCGTGCCAACTACTTGTTTGGGCAGCCAGTGAAGCGTGGTCACGTACGCGTCGTTCGCGAAACCCGCCGTGAATGGGATTATCGCGAACAGAAATGGGACGTCGAAGAAGGTGACGAGCAGAAAGGTGAGACCGATGCAAATGGAGAGTTCAGAGCCCGTATCGATCTATCGGACGACCTGAAGGAAGTCGTCGAATCTGACTATCAGCGTTTTGAAGATGTGACCTACGCGGCCTACTTCACAGATCCGACGACCAACCGCACCGAACAACG
Organism: Acidobacteriota bacterium; assembly: GCA_046733695.1. Lineage (GTDB taxonomy): Bacteria > Acidobacteriota > Blastocatellia > Pyrinomonadales > Pyrinomonadaceae > PSRF01. The sequence continues at coordinate 18,145 of JBKPPU010000184.1, read as the reverse complement.
CCGCTTTGATTTGCGACTCACCAGAGAACCAATACACGTCTACATCATAAGTAACAACTACAGAAATAGCGCGTTGCCATTGAGGTTCTACGTGACAGCCGCGTATGCCGACGGGTCGCCCGCACGCTGCAAGGTAAATATCACAGTCGCAAAGAGCGCTTACGACTCGGACTATAACAAGAGAGACAACGTGAGAACGCCACTCGTAACCGTTCGCACGAACCGGTACGGGGTGGCGAAGGTAAACGGCGTCCGGATACCGAGCGCGTTGGAAGACGAATACCGGATCGATCTGGCGGTTTCGGCTACTGACGCGAATGGACGGACCGGGAAACGTATCGAGGATCTTTATCTCGACAAGAGCTATACAACGTACGTCGAAACAAACAAAACACTCTACCGTGCCGGCGAACCAATCACTGCATCAATTACCTCAACTGAGCCTGACGAAACCCTTCTCGTAGATGTCATGCGGGATAGGAATGTCATCAGCACAGAACGTGTGCGACTACACAACGGCCGCGCCTCCGTCACTTTCCCCTATACGCCGGAGTTTGAAGACCAACTAACCATCATCGGTTACCCGATGTCTCAGAAAGGTGGTCGCACTGTTGAAACGTCTACGGTCCTCTATCCACGAGATGTCGAACTCAAGGTAAACACCCGGACTTCTCAAACCACATATCGTCCCGGTGAGAATGCACACGTCAATCTGAACGTTCTTGCACCCGAAGGACGCGCGGCGGAAAGCGCGTTGAGTGTGGTTGTATCCGACAAAGCCGTAACAGAGCGTTACCGCACTACACAGGAGTTTGGTGGAAACAACTTCAATTACAACGAATCACTGCAACGCTTCATGGGTCTCGATCTGGAGTTTGCCGGCGTCACGCTAAGAGACCTGCTCCGCCTGAAATCCACACAAGTCATTTCACGCGATCTGGATCTGGTCGCTGAAGTCATGCTGAACCGATATCGGGGATATTCTCCTGAGTTCTTCGGCGGCGACGATTACGACACTGCGCAGGGAGACGTCTTCGCGGAGTTGATCAAAAAACAGCTGGAGCCGGTTAAAGACGCGCTGATGAAGCGTTATCTTTCCAAGTCTCAGTACCCGGCTAATGAGGCGAGTCTCAATAGTTTCCTGTCGGAGGAAAAGATCAATCCCGAGAGTTTGCTCGATCCATGGGGTGTTCGTTACCGGCCTGTTTTTAGTCTGGATGGTCCAGCTGATGTTCTGACATTGATATCGGCTGGAGCCGATAAGCACTTTGACACAAGCGACGATTTTTCAGTCGAACGTTTCAGTTGGCGTTATTTCTTACAGCGTGGCGAAATTATCGATCTCGCTATTCGTCAGTATCATCAGCGAACCGGCGGATTCATTCGTGACGAAGCGACTCTGCGCGAAGAGTTGTCTATAGCGGGTGGGGATCAGTTACTCGATCGCTGGGGGCAGCCATATCGCTTCGATTTCAGCGTTTTCCAAACCAATTACGTGCTGACAGTCAAGAGCAGCGGTCCTGACAAGAAGTTCTCCGACGACAAGCTTTACGCTGCGGATGATTTTGACATCTGGGTTTCGCCAATCGAGTACTTTGCCGGCACACGAACAAAGATCGATGAAGCGCTTGATAACAGTCTCAGGACCATGAAGAGATTTCCGCAGAGCCAGGAGGAGTTAAAGGAAGCTCTGCGCAACTCCGAAAACTCCTTCGAGACTTTGCGCGACCCCTGGGGCCGGCCGTATTACGCTACCTTCGTAATCCAGTCGTCATATGTAGACAGCACGCAATATGGGAGTCGCGCCGGCACCGGAGAGCAAGCGGCAACGCGGGCCTCACTCGCACCGGTCACACAACAAATCGGAGTTATTAATCTGCACAGTCTAGGGCCCGACGGAACTTCGCGAACTTCAGATGACTTCCTGGTCGCTACCTTTACCCGTGTTCTTTTGGTGCAAGCGCGCGGAGACTCAAAACCGCAACCCGTTCTTCTACCGGGAAGCAATGGTGCGATCAAGGGTATGGTCACTGACGCGATGGGAGCGAGTATTCCACGAGCTAAAGTCACTGCCAGGCAGATGGCGCAGGAAAGAGGTTACGAAACCGTGAGTGATGAGGAAGGGAAATATCTTATTAGTGATTTGGCCCCGGGATTTTATGAAGTTCGTTTTGAAGCTTTGGGCTTTAAAGATCTTCTGATGACGCAGGTGACCGTTTCCGTGTCGGGCATTACGGAGCTAAGGGCCATACTTCAGGCCGGACGCGTTACCGAAGCTGTAACCGTGACCTCCGGCGCCGAACTCCTCTCGACCGCCAGAGTCGAAATGTTGAGCCGGTCAACTAGTGGTGCTACAAAACTCAGAGTCATTACAAAACCCGGCGGTTCATTTATCACCACTCCACACCTCCGCGAATACTTTCCGGAAACTCTCCTTTGGCAACCTTCAGTCGAGACAGATAAGCAAGGCCGCGCCCGAGTGGATTTCAAACTTGCCGACAATATTACGACCTGGAAACTCGCCGTTCTTGGCTCGACTGAGGATGGTTTGATCGGGACGGCGGAAACGGAAATCAAGTCGTTTCAACCATTCTTTGTCGAACACGATCCACCACGCGTGCTTACTGAAGGCGACGAGATTTCATTGCCGGTCGTAGTGCGCAACTATCTTTCGCAGCCACAAAAAGTCGATCTGGATATAAAACCGGAGAACTGGTTCTCATTGCTTGGACCAGCACGCAAGCAAACCTGGGTCGCTGCAGGTGACGCATCACCCCAGACGTTCAACTTGCGGGCCATCAGTTCTGTGAAGGACGGAAAGCAACGCATCACGGCAACTGCTGCGGGTGGTAATGACGCGATTGAGAAGCCGGTCACTGTGCATCCTGATGGGGAAGAGCAATCGGTTACGGACAGCGATGTGCTCGGTAGTTCCGCGACGCTGCAGTTGAACCTGCCGGAAAATATGATTCCGAATTCGAACCAGGCGGAACTGAAGATTTATCCGAACCTGATGGCCCACGTCATCGAGAGTGTTGAGGCGATCATGCAGCGACCGTACGGCTGTGGCGAGCAGGTTATCTCATCGACTTATCCCAGTCTGCTGTTGCTTCGTTATGGGAAGGCGAAGGGGGAAGATTCACCCCTGCACGCGCGTGCCGAGCGCTATCTGAGTCTGGGTTACAGCAAGCTGCTGAATTATCGCGATGCGGACGGCGGTTTTACTTACTGGGGACATGGCGAGCCGGACGTGGCGCTCACGGCGTACGCGCTTCGGTTTTTAATTGATGCCAGTGAGTTGATGACGGTTGACGAGGACGTCATTAGTGAAGCCCAGCAGTGGTTGATCAAACAACAGAAAGAGGACGGTAGTTGGGCTCCAGACGACTGGAATGATCGTTACCGCAGCCGGCGCGCTGCGATTCGCACCGCTTACATCGCCAATGTCCTTGCAGCTGCTCATGGTGAAGAATCGAAAGAGAGAACTGAGGCGCTAAAGCGGTCTCTCGATTTTCTCCAACGCAATTCTAAAGAGATCGCCGAACCTTACATGCTTGCCTCTTACGCATTGGCTGCGCTCAACGCCGGCGATACGCCACGTGCGAAGCCGGTCATTGAGGAGTTGTTGACGTTGGCGCATCACGAAGGTGGCACGATTTACTTCGACCTCCAAACCAACACTCCTTTCTATGGTTGGGGCGTGGCGGGTCGCGTCGAAACAACCGCTCTCGTGGTTGAGGCTCTCACTCGTTATTGCAACTCGCCTGGGGTCAAATGTGAATCAGATCAGCAATTGACCGCTGGTGCGCTGTTGTTTCTGCTGAAACAGAAAGATCGGTACGGCGTTTGGTACTCAACGCAGGCCACCATCAAAGTGCTCAACGCGATGTTGTCTTTGCTCACTACTCAGTCAGCTCAGCAAAGTGCTGGTGAAGCAACAGCGGAGATCTTTGTAAACGATCAGCTCGCACAGACGGTTAAGTTGCCTGCCGGGACGCGGCTGGTTAGTCCGATCACGCTTGACGTTACAAAATTTCTCCGCGCTGGAAAGAATTCGATCCGAATCAAGCGTCCGGAGGGGTCGCCATTCGCGTCGGTTCAGGCGCTCGCGAATTTCTATGGCCCATGGCCTTACAAGTGGAGCAGCAATTTTGAAACGCGATCGAGCGATTTACGGCTGCAGACGAAGTGTGACAAGACCGAGGGAAAAGTGGGCGACCAGATTACGTGTCACGTCGAAGCCGAGCGGGTTGCGTTTAGAGGTTATGGAATGATGCTGGCTGAAATCGGCACGCCGCCGGGTGCAGACGTCGATCGGAGTTCGCTCGAGACAGCGATGGAGAGCTCAGGTTGGGGCATTACCCAGTACGACGTGTTGCCCGATCGTGTAGTGGTTTATCTATGGCCACAAGCCGGTGGCGTGCGGTTCGATCTCAAGTTTCGGCCACGCTTCGGATTAAATGCAAAATCATCAGCCTCAGTCCTCTACGACTACTACAACCCCGAAGCCCGCACCGTCGTCCCCCCAGCCACATTTCGAATCAAAGAAAAGTAGCCACAAAAAGGCACATAAAGCACATAATGATGAAGACCAGCGCAGCAAATAAACGGGCGCGCTCGAAGTCATCATTATGTGCTTGTATGTGCCTTTTTGTGGCTAAAGATTTGTGGCGTTGAAGGTGTCGCCCTGGCGAATGTCTCCGGTTTCGTAGCCTTTTTTGAACCAACGCAAGCGCTGTTCGGAGGTTCCGTGAGTGAAGGAGTCGGGAACCACCATGCCGGTCGTGCGGCGCTGTATTTGATCGTCGCCGACGGCGCTGGCCGCTCGTAATGCTTCTTCAATGTCGCCAGCGTCCAGCATGTTCTGATTCTGCACGTAGCGCGCAAACACACCGGCAAAGAAATCTGCCTGCAGCTCCAGACGCACTGAGAGTTGATTCGCTTGCACGTCGTTCGCCCGCGCTGACATCGCATCCACACGGTCTGTAATTCCGAGAAGCTTTTGCACGTGATGGCCGACTTCGTGTGCGACGACGTAAGCCTGCGCGAAATCGCCGGGCGCGTTGAATTGCCGTCGCAACTCTTCGTAGAACGCGAGATCGATATAAACCTTCTCGTCACCCGGACAGTAAAATGGTCCAACTGCCGAGCCCGCAATACCACATGCTGATTGTACTCGGTCAGTGAAGAGCACGAGGGTTGGTTCGCGGTACTGCCGGCCATTCTTTCGAAACACGTCGGTCCAAACGTCTTCCGTCTTCCCCAGCACCACCGCAACGAACTGTTTCAACTCTTCCTCTTCCGCATTTTGCGGACGCGAGCTTTGCGTCGCGGGCGGTTGTTCGGAAGGGACCTGCTCCAGCAGTTGTGAAGGATTCACGCCAAACAGCAGCGCGAGAACCATTATGACGATCGTTCCCAGACCACCACCAGCCGCTACTCGACCGACGGAAAGACCACGTCGATCCTCAATGTTTGAACTCTGTCGCTCGCCTCTCCAACGCATAGTGTTTGTTCCTCCAGATGCGTTGCATTGTCGGCGAGAAAGTCCCAACACTGTGTGTCGTTAGAACAATACTTTAGTTGTTTTTTAGTCACACGCAGGTTAGGGCGTCGGATTGGCCATTAGCTTCTCCAGTTTTGCAAACCGCGCGAGCATGTTTTCGTAAATGCGATCTGTCTTCTCGTGCAGGTGTGTTACTTCGAGCTCGGCTTTGATGTTCACTTCGTATTCGATGTCGGATCGCACGCGATCTTTCTCGGCCTGCCGGTTCTGACTGACAAGCACGAAGCAGGAAAGAAAGATGGCTTCGAGCGAGACGATCATCGTAAGCAATCCGAAAGGATACGGATCGAATTGCGGGACGCCTGTACGAGTGGTGTTGAGTGTGATCCAGATAATGAACCAGCCCGCATTGATCATCAGGAAAGGCATACTGCCACTGAACCACGCGATCCAGTCTGCAATACGTTGCAGCGGAGTGCTGTGCTCTTCCATCTCTTCGTTGACGTTGCGAGAGACGCGCGTGCGCAGCAGTTCGTCAGCTTTGCGCGTCATCGTGCTCATCGCTGCGAGCATGTTTAGTGCAGCCTCGGGCCGCTTCTGAAAGAGCAGTAACAGATCGTCACGATCGAGCACGAGCAGTTCCGAATCATTGAGCGCAATCGCGGTTGCTGTTCTTGGACCACTATCGAGTAGCGATAACTCGCCGAAGAGACTTCCTTCCTCGGCTATAGTGAGCACGATCTTCTGACCGGCTGTGTCTTTTATGTAGAGTTCGATTGAACCGGAGCGAACAACGAATAATGCTTCGCCGGGCTCGCCGGTGTGGAAGAGTGTTTCTCCCGCGTTTAGTTTGATGGCATCGACGACATTGGCGAGTTCGCGTCGATCGTCGTCTTTAAGCAATTCAAAGAATTCGATTCCGGATAACAGCGAGACGTCACATCCCATATGAATTCGCTTTCTAAAGAAGGTAGTGCGCCGGAATAGAGGCGCCCAGGGGACAGAACAGCAGGATGATAGGCCAGTCGGTTAAATTACGAAATGTTTTTAGGACCACCGTGTGGAACTTTGGGGAACAAGTTTGTTTCTCCGGTGTCTAACCAGAAACCGATGGAACGCCTGCTCCCGAGAAACCTGGCTTTTGTCTTAGCCTTTGGCTTAGGAATTAGCATTTCGGCTATCTGGCGTATCGCTAACCAAGCCGATGATTCACTCCCTGCTCCTCTTCAACCCGTTATTGAAACCGTGGACTATTCGAACCGGGCTGTTATGGAAGTGCCGGACGGCGCTGATACGTCAGGGGAACCGCAAATAATTAGTGGACCGCATAGTTGCGGAGCTTCAACAGGACCCCAGGTCTACAATTACACAGACGGCGGACGTATCACTGTGAACTGCCGGAGACTTAAATCTTCGAACGCCGCGACTCGAGAATTACAAAGCCGGTTAAGCGGTGCGAGTTATGAAGAGTACTCGCTTGACCTCAGCGGTGACGGTACTCGTGCGGCCGAAGAGGTCCTGATTACAGCACCTGCCATCGTCCGATTACGACGAACCGGCAGACACCTTTGTGAGATCGAAGCCTCCTCGCTAAAACATCTCCGCTTGTTTGAGAAACGGCCTTAGAACACTCGAAGGAATCGTCACCTGGCGGGCACCGTCCGCGCAGCCAGTGACTGTGCACGCGTCGAAGTTGAACCGAATCCCGTCCCTGGTCAGATTCCAACTGGGGAAAGCCGTCCCGTTCGGTTCCAGCGGCTCGATAAGCTTCATCTCTCTTGAACAGTAGCCGGCGATAAACTCAAGATACTTTGTGTGAGGATTGAAGATGTCGGCCAGTTTTAGCTCACGGTGAGACTGCAGGTCGTAATTTATCACGTAACTCATTTGCACCGAGTGTGCGGCGCCGATTCCATAGTCAAAGGAATTGAGATAGATGCTCAGGAACGAGTCGTTGACTAACACGATTTCGTAGTCAACCTGGGCTGAGTTGAAGACGTCGGGAAAAGTCGTTTTATACTGCCGCAGATCTTCTTTGGATGGTTTTAGCATCCATTGGTAATGATCGACAGCGAGTTGCTTAATACGTTGATTGAGTTTCTTTATGTATGGTTCTTTCGAGCTCGTAATCTGCGGGTAACGCGCGTCGATTTCATAACGTAGTCGATCGCTCCGCAGGCGCACTTCACCGGCAACTATCTTCAACCGGCCCACCTCAAAAACAGATTGCGACGCAGGCGCTTTAGGAGGTGGCGAAGGTGAAATCACGGCTTCAGCGGGCTGAACCTTGATAACTGGCTTAATTGCGCCGCCGGTGTGCCACGAGTTACCAGTGACAATGCCGCCGATGAATGCCAGCAGGCCACCGATCAGAGTTAGCGTGATACGTTTCGTATGATTCACAGACAAGGAGTCTGAAGTCTAACTTCATTCGAGTCGTGATCCGCAGGGTGAGAGCCTCACGTGAGTGTGTGGTTCGCCACAGTGTTATCCGCTCACGTTAAGTTTGACAGGATTTACAAGATTTCAGGATTTCCGTTGTAGAATCCTCAGCCGTTACACAATCAACGCGTTGAGGAGCGCCTGAATGAAGGTTACTTTGCTTGCTCTTCTGATTTTTGCCATTGCAGGTTGGTTCACAGCGAGCACGTCTCAGCAAACACAATTAACAGTCACCGCCGTTAACAAACTCAATATCGCCCGCCAAAGCGAAACCATTGAATTGACCGCACAGGCTCTCGCGCCACTTGCCGAAAAGGATCTGATGAAGCTGCACGTGCGCGATAGCTCGGGCAGGGAAGTGCTTTCTCAGGCTGTCGATACTGACTACGACGATTATCACAAGCCCGACGTGCTCATCTTTCAGGCAGACTTTCAACCTAACGAGACAAAAACCTTCACGGTCGTCGCCGGTTCAAAGCGTGAATACTCTCGCGAGGACTTTCGCGCTTACGGCCGCTTCGTGCGCGAGCGTTTCGACGACTTTGCCTGGGAAAACGATCTCGTTGCGCACCGCACTTACGGGAAGTCGCTGATCACCTGGAAAGGCGAGCCGCTGACCAGCAGCGCCATCGACATCTGGTCCAAGCGAACGTCGAAGCTCGTGATCAACGACTGGTACATGGTCGACAACTATCACACGGATCACGGTGAAGGCGTCGATGCATATTCTGCCGGTCCAACGCGTGGATGCGGTGGGAACGGTATCTGGACCAAGGGTCAGCTCTTCATTCCGACGAACTTTGTGGATTCACGTGTGCTGACGAATGGTCCTATTCGTGTGATGTTTGAACTGGTTTATGAACCCTTCGATGTAAACGGGGTCAAGGTCTCGCAGGTGCTGCGCGTGTCGTTGGACGCGGGCAGCCAGTTGAATCACTTTCGTGTTGTTTATCAGGCGGCGTCGGGTAGTGATTCGCTTGCCTCCGCCGTGGGACTCAAGAAAGTGAAGGATGGAGACAAGCACCTCAACGCAGAGCGAGGTTGGTTCACAATCTGGGAGCCGGTGGAAAAGAATCAGGGCATGCAAGGCCTCGCAATCGTCGTCGACCCACGCACGTTTGAGGGGGTCACTGAAGACAAATTGAATCACGTCCTCCTGCTGAAGCCGGGGATTGCCGCGCCGGTTTCTTACTGGGCCGGCTTTGCTTGGGATCGCGCGGGAAAGATCACGTCAGCCGAGAGTTGGAACGCCTATGTCGATCAATTTGGTGAAAAACTGCGATCTCCGATTGAGGTAAATACGCGTTAACACATTGGGGAGAAGACGATGATCTCAAAGAGTTTCATGGCTCTGGTTATGTCCTGCCTTGTTTGTGGCGTCGCCGTGTCGCAGACGCATCAGCGAGAGAGTACGAAAGAGGTGCGCAGCAAGCTGTTCAAGCAGGTGCTTGCCGATTACCCGGACATCCGTGAGTGTGTCGAGAAAGAAGAGGGAGGCACACGCACTGCTGAAGCAAACATGTCGGTGGAGGAAGTCGACCTGAATCGTGATAGCGTTACGGAGTATCAGGTCGAACTGTCCGGTCCGTGTGCGTGCGGGATGGTCAACTGTTCGATCTATGTCTATCGTCAGACTCCTGCGGGTTATGAGTCGATTCTCGACGATGCGGCCGGCTTTGGTATGCAACTGTTGAAAACATCGACGAAGGGTTATGCAGACTTGCGCGTCGATGCACGAGATTCAGCAGCCGCGCAGTCGCAAACGGTTTACAAATTTGATGGTACGCGTTATCGAGAAGCGAGTTCGACGCTTGTTAATCCGCAAACGGGCGAGAGTAAACCGTCGTCGCGTCGAGTGCAGTTCAAGCGCGGCGCGTCGTCCGCAACTGTGCAAGGTCGAGTATCACTCGAGCTGTCCGATACATGGATCGTCGGCGCTCGCACCGGTCAGGTGATGACAGTCCAGCTAACCGGACCACGCAATGTCCGCTTCATGCTGATGACCTCGCGCACCACCGAGTCGCTTGCCGACAACACGCGAACCTGGACCGGCACCCTTCCGGAAACCGGCGACTATCTCATCCTCGTCGACACTGACGCCAAAGCCGCCACATACTCACTGACGATTAGCATTAAGTGATTTTTTTGTGCTTTATGTGCCTTTTTGTGGCTCACTTACCCGAATCCATGTGCCAGCCGACATTCACGAGGTCCGCGCCGCGTCTGACAAACATCTCCGTCGCACGGCCGCTTGAGGTTGAGCGCTGACCGTTCATCTCAATCTCGTATAAATACGTGGTGTAGACGATCACTGTGTTGCCGTACACCTGTATTTCGGTTTTCGGAAATTCAAGTTTGAGGAGTTTCCCGCCGCCATCGACAAAGCTCTTCGCATTCGCGAGAATGGCGGCTCGGTCGGACCAGCCTTCACCTCCGGCATCGATCGCAATCGTCTCTTCCGGAATCAACTTCTCCAACCTGGCCCGATCGTTTGTGAACCACGCTTTCCAGACCGCCTCACGCGCGGCGAGTATTCGTTCGCGAACCTGTGGCGATAGAGTCACCGGGCGCGACATCTGCTCCGCACGCCATTCGGGATCGACAACCGTGTGCGACGCGACCTGAATCCAGCTACCTTTGCGTTTCGCATACACGTCCATTATGCGAAAACGACGCAACGTGATCGTGGTGTTGCCGTCTTTCTGCTGAAACTCGCCAAAGAAATTCGCAACTGCCAGTTCCGGACCATAAAAATGTACGTCGAAGTCACTGACTTGGTATGTCGTGCCGGCTGGAAAGTAAGGCTGTTTTTTCAGTTCACTCGCAGGCTTGGGCCACTCAATCCCGTTCGCTCGCATGTAATCATCTATCCCTTTTATTGGTGTACGCGAGCCTTCCAAAAAACCTCGCCAGTCTTCTGAATGCGTCGCCAGGATCTTGGCCTCATCTCCATCGATGAACGCCTGGAAGATACTCTCAATGTGTGCCCGGATCGCAGCCGCATCAGCCGCACGATCGTCATTAGCCACAAAAAGGCACAAGAAGCACAAAACAAAGATTGGACCAGTTTTGAACACGGCTTACTCCTTCCAACTCATTTTTGTGCTTTATGTGCCTTTTTGTGGCCTGCTTCAACAAGAAAGACGCGAGCGGTGTGTCTGTTGACGTAAACGGTATTGCGACGGGCATTGGTCGGGGGATACTGTGGCGACGTGCGATTGCCACGCCTGCGCCCATGGATGATTGTCTCCGCGGCATGGATTGTGCCCGCCGTCTTCGCCGTCATCAATCGAATCGCTCAAACGAGACTGCGCGGCTGGGATCCGGCAACACCTGACGAACTCCTGTTCGAGTTTGGCGACTGGTTGCTTTATGCGTTACTCACGCCGGGCGTCTTCGCTGTCTCAAGAAAATGGCCACTCGCGCGCCCACATCTGGTCAGTCGTGGCGTGCTGCACTTCTTTTTCTCGCTTTTGTTCTGCGTCGCGTGGGCCACGTGCGGTCAGGTGTTACGCCTGATTCTGACTCGAAACTTTGCTCACGTCGGACTTGAATGGCTCGGCTGGATCTTCACCACGTTGCCGTTCGGCGTGGCCGTGTATCTCTGCGTTGTGGGAATTGAACATGCCACGCGTTACTTTATCGATGCACGCGAACGCGAAGTTCAGGTAGCACGACTCTCTGAACAACTCTCGGGCGCTCGTTTCGCTGCCCTCCAGGCGCAACTGAATCCACACTTTCTCTTCAACACACTCAACACTATTACCGTGCTCGTTCGTGATGACGATCGTCAGGGCGCGGTGAGCATCATCGAACATCTGAGTGAGTTGCTAAGACGAACGTTGAGCCGCCATCAGGCAAACGAAGTCACGCTCGGCGAAGAGCTCCAGCTGGTTCGCCAGTATGTAGCTATCGAACAAGCGCGCTTCTCGGATCGTTTGCGACCTGAGTTCAAAATCCCGGAGTCGCTGATGTCTGCGACGATGCCGAGTTTTGCGTTGCAACATCTTGTCGAGAACGCGATCCGGCACGGCATCGCACAAGACTCAGACGCGGGTCTTTTGCTCGTCACGGCAACTCGCTCGGCTGACACGTTGGCGTTGGAGATCACCGTCATCAACGACGGCGTTAGCATCGATCCATCTATACCGCCGCCACCCGGTCACGGAATCGAGAATACACGCGAACGCCTGCGGGCGCTCTACGGTGATAGAGCATCCCTCGAGATCGCTCCACGTCCCGAAGGCGGTACAATCGCGACTCTGCGACTGCCGTATCGCGAACTGCGTCCGGAGCCAAACGGTGAAACGAGTTAAGTGGAAAGCGCTGATTGCCGACGATGAACCCGTGGCGCGTCGTGGTGTGCGCCAGCTTCTGGCTGCTTTTCCGGAGTTTGTCGTCGCAGGGGAATGTCGTAACGGCGCGGAAGTGCTTGCGGCTCTCGATAATTCTTCGCCGGATGTCGTTTTCCTCGACATCCAGATGCCGGGAATCGACGGTTTCGAAGTGATTAAGCGACGAACTCTCGAGCGTATGCCGGCAGTCGTTTTTCTAACTGCCTTCGATCAGTTTGCGATCAAAGCTTTCGAAACTGAAGCTCTCGATTATCTCGTGAAGCCCGTCAGCGAGACGCGCTTCGCCGCCACCATCAATCGTTTGCTGAAGCGTTTGCAGTCTTCCGAGCGTGCGCGTGAAGAGACGATCCTCGTGACAACATCGCGCGGCGCGACCGTGCTGCACCTGAGCGAGATCGACTGGATCGAGGCGGCAGGGAATTACTCGCAATTATGGGTCGGCACGCGCAGTTACTTTCTTCGGGAGTCACTTCAACTGCTGGAAAAACGAGTGCAGAACAACGGCTTCATTCGCGCGCATCGACGAGCACTCGTGCGTCTCGACGGCGTTCGAGAACTAACACGTACACGTGCAGGTGCGTCGATTGCGGTGCTGGCGAGTGGTGTGCGAGTGCCCATCTCACGGCGCCGCAGTGCGTCATTCAGTGCGGCATTGCGGCATGCAGTTGTAGCCACAGATGAACACGGATAAAAAACGGATAATCCGTCTTCAATCCGTGTTTATCTGTGGCCTTTCACAACTCTTAACAAATTTTTACCTCGACTTAACACACCAATCACCAGCCCCGTTTAGTATTCTCACCTCGAAATGGCACAATGGAGGACGACTAATCCCTAAGGGAAAGATTTTCTATGAATTTCGAGCCGAGCTTTTCTTACCGTCTGGCCTTTTTCCTGGTAATTAGTGGACTGTGCGCCACTCTCCCGGGCTGTGTTAACAAAGCGCAACAGAATTTTAGTCGTCCCCCGGCGCCCGTCGTCGTGAGCACCGCTGTGTCTCAGGACGTCTCAAATTACATGGATGCGCTCGGAAAAATTGTCGCAAAAGAAACCGTCGCGATTCAGCCACAAGTTTCCGGACGCATCGTCACGATTCATTTCACTGATGGCGCGAATGTCCGCAAAGGCGAGCTGCTTTTTACGATCGACCCGCGACCGTTTGAAGCGAATCTGAAGCAGGCGCAGGCAAATCTCGCCAAAGATATTGCCGCGAAGAAACAAGCCGAAGCGAATCTGGCGCGCGAAGTTGCACGTGAGAATTGGGGTCTCGCGCAGGTGAATCGTTATCGCACGCTCGTTGAACAGGGCGTCGTCGCGCGCGAGCAGTACGAACAGATTCGCGTGGACTACGACACGCTGAAAGCCAACACCGAAGCAGCGCGGGCCGCGGTGCGCAGCGCGGATGAAACGATCAAAGTCGACAATGCGGCAATTGACAACACAAAAGTGCAGCTCAGTTACTGCTATATCCACTCGCCCATCGATGGGCGCGCCGGTCAGCGTCTGGTTGATATCGGAAACGTTGTGAATCCTGGTGGGCCAAGTAATTCGTCGTCGAGTTCCGGTGTTTCAAACAACGCATTGCTCGTAATCGAGCGGCTCGATCCGATTTACGCCGACTTCACGATCTCGCAAAACAATTTATCGCACGTCCAGGAGCAGATGCGCGCGGGCAGTCTGCTGGCTGAGGTAAGACTTCCCGATTCAACTGGAGATCCGATTTCAGGACGTCTGACATTTGTCGATAACGCTGTGCAAACCGAAACCGGCCAGGTCACTCTTCGTGCCACACTTCCAAATCCTGACCATCGTTTCTGGCCCGGTCGCTTTGTCAATGTGCGACTGTTACTCGGAACCGTGCAGGGCGCAGTGCTTGTGCCGGCGAATGCACCGCAGATGTCTGCAGCGGGCTCATATGTTTATGTAATCAAGCCTGACTCGACTGCCGAGCAACGCACGGTGTCTTTGGGTCAGCGACAAGGCGATCTGGTCGTTGTTGAAAAAGGTGTGGCAGCCGGAGAGAAGGTTGTCGTCAACGGCCAGCTCGGCGTGACACCTGGCGGCAAGGTAGCAATCGAGCAACCGCAAACAACTCCGGCAACAGCAGTAGCGCAGTAATCCGCGTAGTAAAAGTCATGAATCTCTCTGAACCATTCATACGGCGGCCGGTGATGACCGCGGTGCTGACTCTTTCAGTCATCCTCTTCGGAGTAATGGCTTACTTTCAGCTCCCCGTAAACGATCTGCCCGCAGTCGACTATCCCGTAATCCAGGTGACGGTTGGTTATCCGGGTGCGAGTCCGGACACGATTGCAAACAACATCGCCACGCCCCTCGAGCGGCAGTTCATGCAGATCAATGGACTGGAAGTCGTGACGTCGGCGAGCAAGCAGGGTGTTGCAACATTCACTCTGCAGTTTGCGCTGGACAAAAACATTGACGCTGCAGCCACTGACGTTCAGACAGCAATCTCGCAGGCAACCGGTAGCTTGCCTGCGGATCTTCCCTCGCCGCCAACTTATTCAAAGACCAATCCTAACGATCAGCCGATCATGTACATCGCTATGGTTAGCGATTCGGTCACGCCCGGTCAGCTTTACGATTACGCAAGCACACAGGTCGGACAGCGCATCAGCATTCTGCCGGGTGTGTCGCAGGTAGGCGTTTATGGCACGAAGTCGGCGATTCGAATCAAGGCCAATCCGAAAGAACTGTGGGCGCGCGGCATCTCGATCGACGACTTGAATAACGCGATCAGAAACGGCACCAGCTACACGGGTGCAGGCCAGTTGGACAGCCCTTCGCGAACTGCGATCCTGCGACCGCAGGGTCAGCTCGAGAGTGCCGAACAGTACGGGAATTTGATTGTCGGCGGCACCAACAACGCACCGATTTATCTTCGCGACGTGGCGACGATCAAAGATTCGGTTCAGGACGAGCGCGTCAACATGCGGTTCTGGTATCGCGGCGGCACAGTGCCTTCGTCGACAGTGATTGTGGCGGTTAATCGCCGCGCGGGCTCCAACGCAGTCGAGGTTTCGAAGTCGATTCATGAAATCCTGCCGATGATCCAGGCGGAACTGCCGGGATCGATCACGATCAGACCGATCTACGACCGCTCGGCAAACATCGTTCATTCGGTTGCAGACGTGCAGGCGACTCTGATCATCGCGTTCGTGCTGGTTGTGGCCGTCATCTTTGCCTTCCTCGGTCGTGTGACGGACACGCTGATTCCGGTAGTAGCCCTGCCGCTCTCGTTGCTGATCACCTTTATCGCGATGCGTGGCCTTGGTTACAGCCTCGACAACCTTTCGTTGATGGCGTTAACGCTCGCTATCGGGTTTCTCGTTGACGACGCGATCGTATTTCTCGAGAACACGGTACGGCGGATGGAGCGTGGTGAACCCGCGTTTGAAGCTGCGATCAGTAGTGCGAAGGAAATCAGTTTCACGATCATGTCGATGACGATTTCACTCGCGGCCGTGTTTATTCCGCTTGTGTTCATGACTGGACTTGTGGGTCGAATCTTCCGCGAGTTTGCAATCACGATTGTCATCGCCATTCTTGCTTCGGGATTAGTATCGCTGACTCTCACGCCTCTGATGTGCGCGCGATTGTTGAAAGATCGTGGCGAGGGTTCACGCAAGACTTGGATGGAGCGCGTTATTGGTGGGATTGAGAAACGAATTCTGTACTTGTATGGCGGCTCGCTCTGGTGGTTCCTTCGTCATCGTTGGATCTCGCCCGTTATTTGGGTCATCTGTTTGGCCGGTACGATTTGGCTCTTCATGCTCGTACCGAAGACATTCCTGCCGCCGGGTGACAGCAGCGTGATCTTCGGCGCGTTCATCGCTCAGGAAGGATCGTCGCCGAAACAGATGCAGGAGTATCAGAGTCGCGTCGACAAAATTCTGCAGTCAGATCCAAACGTCATCACCGAATTCACGATGACGGGTGCGACCGGATTTCTCGCCTCGAACCAGGGAATCACGTTTACGTTCATCAATCCGCCGGAGAAACGAGCGCCGATTCCGCACGTGACTGCCGAGATGATGGGCAAGCTCAACACCATTCCGGGTCTGATGACGTTTCTGCGGCCGTTTCCCGTGCTCGAGATCAGCACCGGTGTGACGAGCCAGCAACAGGGCCAGTACGCGTTTACCGTCTCGGGTGTGAATCCCGGACAGGTTTATGAAACGGGTCAGAAGCTAATGGGCAAGATGATGGAGTATCCGGGCTTCCTGAGTGTGTCGTCCGATTACTATCACAACACGCCCAACCTGAATATCGAAATTCGACGCGACGAGGCGAAGACGTACGGCGTTTCAGAAGCGCGCATTCTTAACCTCCTGCGCAACGCCTACTCGCAAAACTATACATACTTGATCAAGAAGCCCGAGGATCAGTACCAGGTGATTCTCGAGATGGACGACTCCGTGCGTGAGAAGCCGGAGGATCTGTCGCTGCTCTACATTAAATCAGATGACGGCAGCAGACTCGTGCCGCTCAGTGAACTCATAACGTGGAAGTCGACGCTTGGACCACAAACCGTCAACCACTTGAACCAGTTCACGGCCATGACGCTCTTCTTCAACCTGAAGCCCGGCGTTGCTCTCGGTGATGCGACTAACTACATCACTAATGCAGCATCCCAGATCGTTCCTTCGGGAGTGCGTGCGGAGTTGCAGGGCGAAGCGCTGACCTTTAGTCGCACGGTGACGAGTTTGACGATCCTGATGGCGCTCGCGGTGTTTGTGATGTACGTGATCCTCGCGATCCTTTACGAGAGTTATGTGCATCCGTTGACGGTGCTCTCGACTCTGCCGACCGCGCTCGTGGGTGGCCTGTTGACCTTGATTCTGTTTGGGCAGGAAGCGTCGCTGTATGCCTTTGTCGGCATGTTCATGTTGATGGGCATTGTGAAGAAGAACGGCATCATGATTGTCGACTTCGCCCGTCATCGTGTCGAAAACGGCGAAGCTGCGGACAAGGCCATACACGATGCGAGTATGGATCGTTTCCGGCCCATTCTAATGACTACGCTGGCGGCAGTTTTTGGCGCCATTCCGATCGCGCTCGGGTACGGCGCCGATGGCTCTTCACGACGGCCGCTCGGTCTCGTGGTCGTGGGCGGTTTGATCGTTTCGCAGTTCATCACGCTCTACATCACCCCGGTGATTTATCTCTACCTGGAGCAGTTTCAGGAGAACGTCCTGGACCGAACCTCATTCTTCCGGTCGCGTCGTTCGCAGAAACCGACGCTCGTTGAAGCCGGCGACTAGTTTTAGCCGCGGATGAACGCGGATAAACGCAGATAAGAAAAAATCCGCGTTCATCCGCGTTCATCTGCGGCTAAAATATGTCTATGTCAAACGAACCCGAAGAGAATGCAACCGGCACCGCTACGCTCATAGTTGGCCCACAAGACCTCGCAAGCTCGATTTCGGCTGAGATAGGTGATGAGTTTCCGCCAGTGCTGGCGACGGCGCGCATGGTGGCTCTAATGGAGATTGCTGCATCGCGGGTGCTCCTGCCTTTGCTTGGGCCGGGAGAGTTGTCGGTCGGCGTAACTGTCGATATAACTCACACCGCACCGACGCCTTTGGGCGCCGAAGTCACTGCCACTTCGCGCTTCGCGGGTCGCGAAGGAAAACTCTTTCTATTTGAGGTCAGTGCCGCGGATCGCGGCGGGGAAGTTGGACGAGGATGGCACAAGCGGGCGATTGTCTCGAATGAACGGCTGCAAAGCGGCGCTGCAAAACGAGTTGGTTGAGGTGTGTCATGTACCGTGACGTCTTTGAGAAGGAATTTGCGATCGAGAGCCTGAAGAGCGACCGGCTGC
>JBKPPU010000183.1:0-41764 GCA_046733695.1 Acidobacteriota bacterium | reverse complement strand
GTCCAAACAGGATTACGCGGTAGCGATCGTAGAGCTGTGCGAGGGCCGCCTCGTCCCTCGCGGCAATCGCCTTCAACAGTTCCACGTCGTCTTCTTGTGCTCGTTTAGGTTGCAAGCTTTAACTATACGGAGCGTGGGATGGAAGCGGATTGGGAGGAATATAGGTCCTATAGGACTTAATAGGACCTATTTTCGGGATCAAATTACGCGACGGTGATTTCGTCGGCCAGGTAGACATCCTGAATCGCATTCAGCAGTTCCACGCCTTCGCTCATCGGGCGCTGGAACGCTTTGCGGCCCGAGATCAGGCCCATGCCGCCGCCGCGTTTGTTGATGACTGCGGTGCGCACTGCTTCGGTCAGATCGCTCGCACCCTTCGACTCGCCACCCGAATTAATCAATCCACAGCGACCCATATAACAGTTAGCCACCTGATATCGAACGAGATCGATCGGATTGTCGGTCGTGAGTTTCTCGTATACAAGCTTACTGATCTTTCCATAAGAACTACCCAGTGCCTGCTCAACCGCTTTGTAGCCACCGTTTCGCTCGGGAAGTTTCTGCTTGATGATGTCCGCCTGAATCGTCACGCCCAGGTGATTTGCCTGGCTCGTCAGATCGGCTGAAGCGTGCATGTCGCCTTCGGGAGTTTTGAACTTTGAGTTGCGCAGGTAGCACCAGAGAATGCAGGCCATGCCGAGCTCGTGAGCTTGCGCAAAGGCCTCGCTGATTTCCGTTATCTGCCTCGTCGATTCATCAGATCCAAAATATATTGTGGCACCTATTGCAACTGCCCCAAGATTGTGTGCCTCTTTAACTGTTCCAAAAAGGACCTGATCAAACTTGTTCGGCAGCGTCAGTAATTCGTTATGATTTATCTTGACGATGAACGGAATCTTATGCGCATACTTTCGTGCAACCGTCCCGAGCACGCCGAAGGTTGAAGCAACTGCATTGCATCCACCCTCAATGGCAAGCTTCACGATGTTTTCCGGATCGAAGTATTGCGGGTTAGGCGCGAACGAAGCGCCCGCCGAATGCTCGATCCCCTGGTCCACCGGAAGGATTGACAGATACCCAGTGCCACGAAGCCGTCCGTTATCAAATAGCGATTGCAGTGACCGCAATACGACCGGCGAACGATCGGAACCACTCCAGACGCGGTCGACAAAATCAGGACCCGGAAGTTGTATATGATCCTTCGAGATCGTTTGTGATGAGTGATTCAGTAAAGTAGAGGCATTGGGCCCAAGCCACTCTTCGATCCGCGCAAGCGAATCAGAGCGCTTAAGTGTAGTAACCATTTAACTTCCTCCCGGTGCGGCCGCGGCTAAATTGCTTGGTAAATGAACCTCGTGGATTATACGATGAAACCACAACTTTTCAGAACGCTCCTCCTGTTGTTGCTTGTTGCTACGCCTGTCCTTGCCGACGACACTCCGCCATGGGTGCAGCAGGCGGCGGCGATCAAAGTGCCCACTTACGACAAAGAAGTCTCTGCGGTGGTGCTCCTGGACGAATCGCTGACCAGCATCAACTCCGATGGACGTGTCAACGAAGTCAATAACCACGCTGTGCGTATCCTTCGACGTGAAGGGCGAGGTTATGCGGTTGGTCAGGTTGGATACGTTCCAGAGACCGGCAAAGTAAAAGAGTTTCGCGCGTGGCTAATTAAACCAAACGGCGAGGTCAAGCGGTTCGGAAAGGATGATTCGGTCGACATCCAGGCGAGTCTCAACGACGTTTACAACGAATACCGGTTCAAGAGGATTTCCGCTAAAGATGACGCGGAGGTGGGCGCGGTCTTCGCTTACAGCTACACGCTCGAAGATCGATCGATATTTAGTCAGGCCGACTGGGCTTTTCAGAGCTCGCTCCCGGTAATCACTTCGCGCTACAACCTCACGCTACCTGAAGGCTGGCGTGCCGAAGCCGTAACGTTTAATCACCCGGCGATCGAACCACGCGTCAATGGCTCGAACTACACGTGGGAACTATCAAACCTTCCGGCGATTCCTGATGAACCGTTGAGTCCGAGTCTTACTCATCTTGTACCAAGACTCGCGGTGAGTTACTTCCCACCTGCAAACTCGCAGCAGGTGTCGATCAAGACTTTTTCAAAGTGGGGCGACGTTGCGGCATGGATGAGCGAGTTGGAAGATCCACAGGTCATCATTGACGATGCGCTCACCCGAAAGGCAAACGAGTTAACAGCGGCGGCTAAGACCGAGTACGACAAGATTCGCGCGATCGCCAATTACGTTCAGAACATTCAATATATCTCGATTCAAACGGGTCTGGGCCGCGGCGGTGGTTATCGCCCGCACTCCTCGGCCGAAGTGCTCGCAAAGTCGTACGGCGACTGCAAAGACAAAGCGAACCTGATGCGTGCGATGCTGAAGGTGGTCGGGATCGACGCGATTCCGATCAGCATTTATTCCGGAGATCCGAATTATGTTCGCGCGAGCTGGCCGTCGCCGCAGCAGTTCAATCACTGCATCATTGCCGTAAAAGTGAGCGATAAAACTCAGGCCAGCACGATCATTCAGCACCCAACTCTCGGCCGGCTTTTGATCTTCGATCCGACCGATGAAGAAACTCCGATCGGCGATCTTCCATTCCATCTGCAAGGTAGTCTTGCATTGCTCGATTCGAAGTCTGAAACGGATCTCGTGCGCATGCCGGTGACGCCGCCGGAGATGAATCAGCTCGAACGCATCGCAACGCTGCAGCTAACGCCTGATGGCGGCCTCAGCGGTCAGATAAAAGAACAGGCCAACGGACAGACGGCGGCATCGCTGCGTTCCGAATTTCGCGGCATGTCGAAACCTGATTACACGGTTAAGATCGAGACATGGTTGAGCAGAGGAATCACCTCGGCACATCTCAACAAGATCGAGCCGACAGAAGACACGGGCAATGGAAGCTTCAGTCTTAACCTCGAGTTCACTGCAAACACGTATGGACAGTTGATGCAGAACCGGTTGCTGGTGTTCAAACCGGTGGTGGTTGCGCGTCGAGAAGCGCTCTCACTCACGGAAGCGACACGTAAACATCCAGTGGTGCTGCACGCGATTGGGTTTTCCGAAACGGTGCGAGTTCAGTTGCCCGCGGGATTTGTAGTTGACGAACTACCGGACCCGGTAAAGCTTCAAACCGCGTTTGGTTCTTACGCGACGAGTTATGAGGTGAAGAATAACGAGCTGGTGTTCAAGCGCTCGTTATCGCAACAGGCGACAACGATCGCGGCTGCCGATTACGAGAGTGTGAGGAAGTTCTTCGAAAGCATCCGCGCCGCGGAGAACTCTCCAGTCGTGTTAGCACGGAAATAATCTTGTTCATCCTGAGAATCTTGTAATCCTGTCAAGTATTGGACAGGATTAACACGATTTCCAGGATTACAAGATTAGCCGCCAATCAGTCGGGCAATTCCGAACGCGGCGCCGGCGGCGACACTGCCGATAAGCGCCGTCTGTAACGCGCTTCTCACCGGACGCGTGCCTGTAAACCGCCCTTTCACAAAACCAAAGATCAATAACGCCAGCAACGTGAACGCGACCGAGTACAACAAGGCTCCTTGCGTGTTCTGTGCAAAGAAGTACGGTGCGAGAGGAACTAATCCACCAGCAATGTAAGCCCCTGCAATCGTTAGTGCACTGGCGAGCGCGCGGCCAGGTTGAGGTTTTTCAAGACCCAGCTCAAATCGCATCATGAAGTCGACCCAATTGCGTGGTTGACGTTTGAGAGCCTGCACGATGGGCCAGGTTTCTTCTTCGCTGAGCCCATACGCCTGAAATACTTCCGCGACTTCGCGCATCTCTTCGTGAGGAATTTCCTGTACCTCACGTTTCTCACGTTCACGTTCCTTCGCGTAGTGTTCCGCGTCGCTCTTCGCGGCAAGATAACCACCGAGGCCCATGGCAATCGACCCGGCGGCGATTTCGGCGAGACCAGCAGTAACGATGATGCCGGTTTGATCGATGGCGCCAGTCAATCCCGCCGCAAGCGCGAACGGGACCGTCAGACCATCAGCCATTCCAATGACAATGTCGCGAACGACCTCACTCGATGTGAAGTGCCGTTCGATGTGGGGAGTCTGGGGCATACTTAGACAGGATTAACAGGATTTCTTCAGGATTGACAAGATGAATCCTGCGCATCCTGAAAAAATCTTGTTCATCCTGTCTAAAACTTACCCATCAACATCAATACACCAATCACAATAAACGCCGTTGCCGCTACTCTCTTCACCCATACCAGCGGCACGTAATCACCAACAACACTTCCCACCAAAACACCCAACGCCGACACCGCAGCCAGCGCGAGACTCGCGCCGATAAAGACGGCCCACGGCTTCTTCGAATCGGCCGCCATCGTCATCGCCGCCAGTTGCGTCTTATCACCCATCTCTGCCAGAAAGATGATGCCAAATGTCGTCAGGAAAACACGCAGATCCATTGTCGACTCCAAACTCTATTTCGTCATATCCGTAATCAGCACGGCGTCGCGCAACAAAGAGCCGCGGGTGCACACGAGCTGCTTGCCGTCGTGCGACCACGAAAATGCTGTGATTAATAAATCCTTGAAATCCGTGACCTGTTTTGGCGGCCCACCATCGAGTGGTTGCGACCAGATGTTACTGACATTGCTCGTGTTCACTGAATACAAAATCGATTTGCTATCAGGCGCCCACTGAATGACGGTTGCAACTGTGCCACTGGCCGTCATCGGAATTGTATGAGTGATTGGACCGCCCTCGATCGGCATCACCGCCATACGGTTTGGAGGCGCCAACGGATCTTGCGATTCCGGGTATATGAAAGCAATGGACTTACCATCCGGCGAGACACTGGCGACGCTTGCCACGTGATCAGTGATCCGAACTGGCGTGCCCCCGTCGATCGATACCTTCCAGAGCGTTGGATTCGGCGCTTCGTAGACCGAATAAATAACCCACCGGCCATCGGGCGTAACCGTGGGGAATGAGTCCGTTGAACCTGATGTCAATTTAATCGGGTTACTGCCATCGATATTCATGCGCCAGAGGTTTCTCTTGCCGTCCTGCCACAACCCAAACACTACGTATCGTCCATCGGCGGTAACTACCGGGGATACATTGGCGGCGCCGTTTGCCGTCAACTGTTTGCGATTCGAACCATCGTTGTTAGTAATCCAAATGGCGGCGCTTCCGCCTTCGTTGGAAACATAAACGATTCTGCCATCAGGTACCAACGAGACGTTACTTCCGGTGGAAGTGAAGAAATTAATTACATTTCCGGTGGGCAGTCGAATGGCTTTTGAGGCGTCGCCGTCGGGCACGACCCAGAGATTTACCAGGCCTTGAGACTGAATCGACACTAACTTCTTGCCGTCATCGGTTAGTGCGATGGAGCGATAAGAATTGAGATCGTTCGTGATGCGCCTGATACGTCCGTCGGGATAACCAATAATCCAGAGCATCGCCGCAATCGGGCTGTCTCCGGCGACGACGACGATTCCGTTCATGTCAGGCAACCAGAGAACACGGCCGGCAAACTGCCACGTCTCGGTCGAGAGCTCTCTTTCACTCCCGTCAGCCACCGAAAAAGCGACGATCTTAGTGCGCCCACCGAACATTGCAACCGACGTCGCCACTAACTTTCCATCCGGAGACCAGGATGGTCCAGCGAAAAATATCTGATTGAAACGTTCGGGAGCTTTTTTGACAACGAGAACGCGCTCGCCGGTGCCATCGCTATTTGCGATCACGAGTGAGCTTTCACCGCGATTCGGATAATTGCCGCGTATCAGAACAAACTGTTTGCTGTCCGGTGAGAAACTGATGGGTCCATCAAGCCTCTCCATGAGCTTGACGGGCACTCCACCGAGAACAGGAACGCGATAGAGGGTGCCCGTATCGAGGTTGGCTTTAATCACGTAGTAAAGATCGTTCCCGTCAGGAGAAAACGTGATGCCAAAAAACCCGACTGCCGCAGGCGCTACGATCTCCTTGTCGTTCGCAGTACTCACCTGACGGATATAAAGGCTCTGTTTGCTGCGATCGCTCAGCACGTAGACGATATATTTCCCGTCCGGTGATATGGTCGCATCGATTGCATTGCCGGAGTTGGTCAGGCGGCCCAGCTTGATATCCCAGAAGTGCTCGATCCGCTGTTCTTTATGCAGCAACTTGTAAACACCGAAACTTCCTGCTGCGACGATGAACAGCACTGCCAGGAATGTGAGTGCGGCGCCAACCTTATGTCGCTTAATCTCAAGACTGATCGAATCGCTGATGTTACTGATCGCACTTCGTGACGACGTGTGCCGAGGACCAGACAATATCGCCGTTGGCTCGGTCGCAGGCAGGATTGCCGTTCCGTCACCTTCAACGGAGCGATCGAGCTTGTCCTGGAATTCGAGATCCTGTTTAAGCGCCTTCAGATCGAGCCAGAGATCTTTGACGACCTGGTAACGTTCTTCGCGGTCCTTTCGCAGCGACTTGTTAACGATGCGTATCAGCTCTGAAGGAACTCCGGCGACGACACGCGAGAGCGGCGCCGGTTCAGTTTTGAGAATCGCTGCCATCGTGTCGCTTGGGGTTTCACCCTCGAACGGTTTGCGCCGCGCCAGCATTTCGTACATGACCGCGCCCAAGCTGAAGATGTCTGAACGGTGATCGACGCTGAGCCCGCGCGCTTGCTCCGGCGACATGTAACCAGCCGTTCCGATGACGATACCTGAGCCGGTGCGCACCTGGACTGTGGGGGCTTCGGCAGCGACTACCGGCGATGCTTGTTCACTGAGTTTTGCGAGTCCGAAGTCGAGCACTTTCACGTATCCATCGGGTCGCAACATGATGTTTTCCGGCTTGATGTCGCGATGAATGATGCCGGCTTTGTGCGCGGCCGAAAGCGCATCTGCGACCTGCATCGCGATGTTTAGTGTTTCTGCGAGTGAAAGCGCCGAGCGGTTCAGGCGAGTCCGCAACGTTTCGCCTTCGACGAATTCGGTGGCGATGATGTGCGAGCTTGCGGCCTTTGTGATTTCGTAAATCGTGATGATGTTGGGGTGATTGAGCGCTGACGCTGCTCGTGCTTCTTGCTCAAAGCGCCGGAGTCGATCGTCGTCAGTCGTGAACGCGACGGGCAGAAGTTTCAAAGCGACTTTGCGCCCAAGTCGCTTGTCTTGCGCCAGATAAACCTCACCCATTCCGCCACGGCTGATAAACGAGAGCACCTCGTAGGAACCAATCATCTGACCTGAGTTGAGCTCGCGGCTTTCGCGTGTCAATAAAGATGCCGCGGCCTCAAAGGCGGGCTTGTCAATAAAGTTTCCGCTCTGTTCGTGTGAAGCAATCAACGACTCAACTTCACCGCGCAACTCCTCATCGCCCGAACACGCCTGTGAAATAAACGAGCTTCGTTCCTCCGGCCGGTAGTTAATCGCCGAATTGAAGATCTGTTTGACTTGTTGCCAGCGTTCAGGCGTCATGACCATTGCCAATTGCCGATTGTTGATTGCCGATTTTCTGGCCAAATTGGCAATCGGCAATTGGCAATCGAAAATTGTCCTCTAATTAAGACGCGCACAATCGGTTGTAACTCCCTCACTGCAACTGCCGTCGCAACCAGGCACGGGCCAGTTTCCAGTCGCGCTCGACGGTCGCGTGCCCGATTCCGAGCACTTCTGCAATTTCTTCAATGGATAGACCGCCGAAGAACTTCAGTTCGACAATCCGGCTCTGCTGCGGGTCCATGCGGGCGAGTTCATCAAGGGCTTCGTTTAGGCCAAGCAAGTCGACTTCGGGTTCGTGCGCGAGTTTCTCGACGCTTGTGATCGAGAGTCGTTGTTGCTGCGAACCGCCGCGCTTCGCCGCCTGATGCTGGCGTGCGTGGTCCACCAGTATTCGTCGCATCAACTGCGCGGAGATTCCAAAAAAATGGGTACGATTCTGCCATTTTGCATTTCGCTGATCGACCAGCTTTAGATACGCCTCATTTACGAGCGCTGTAGGTTGGAGGGTGTGTTCGGCGCGTTCGCGGCGCAGGTAGTTGCTCGCCAGGCGCCGCAGTTCGCTATAGACCAGCGGCATCAGCTTCTCGAGCGCGCCCTGATCGCCTTTTTCCCAGTCAATCAGCAGCTGCGTTATGCCTTCAGGCGCCTGCATCGCACGAGAGTTTACAACACACTTGGATACAGTCAGAACCACCTCGCGGTAGCGGGTGGGTGCGCAGCCTTTTCAAGAGCGTGGACTTTCGTACCCACCCGCTACCGCGAGGTGGTTCTGACTGTATCCAAGTTGGGAAAGTTTTCGGGCCAGTGAGGGAAAGCAGTCCCAACCTCCGCGTGAATAAATGTAGGGGAAAAAGAGCTAACGAAAATTTGGAGGTTTACCATGAAAAGATTCTTCAACATCACATTTGCGATCATCATTCTTGCAGCCGCACTCACCGCACAGGCTCAAAGCAGTTCGCCACGTGTGATTGCCAATATTCCGTTCGCATTCACTGCAAATAACAAGAACCTGCCGGCAGGGAAATACACGATCACTGTGCTCAATCCGAGTTCAGACCGGAAGGCACTGCAGATCCGAAGCATGGACGGTCGCTTCAGTGCGACTATCCTGACTAATACTGTGATCGGTACTGTTGCCGATGACTCGAAACTCGTGTTCGAGCGCTACGACGATCGATATTTCTTTGCGCAGGCAAAGTTGGCGGGCGACTCGACGAGTCTCGCGGCGCTACGGTCGCACAAAGAGCAAAAGCACCTGATGGCCACTGCAAAAAAGAAGAGTCTCATTGTGATCGTCGCGGGATAGCAAACAGACAAAGTATCTCGGCCCGCAGAAGTTGGGGAACTCCCTGCCGGCTGAAAGCAAGCCACGGATGAAACGGATCAGTTTTACACGGATCCGCATTATCCGTGGCTTGTCAGTTCTGATATTCTGTCCGGCCTGTAACCCTATCCCCGATGAGTCTTCGCACCGAAGCAATCGCCGGTATCACCACCTTCTTCACGATGTCGTACATCGTCGTGGTGAACCCTACGATTCTCTCGACGCCCGGCACAGGCATGGCTTTCAGCGGTGTCCTAACCGCCACGGTGCTGATCTGTTTTGTCATGACGCTCATGATGGGCGTTTATGCAAAACTTCCCTTTGCCGTCGCGCCCGGAATGGGCATCAACGCCTTCTTTACCTTCACAATCATCCTCACGCAGAAAGTCTGGTGGCAGACGGCACTGGGCATCATCTTCTGGGCCGGCGTCCTCTTCCTGATCATCTCGGTCACTCCCATCCGTGAAACGATCGCGAAAGCGATTCCCTCGGAATTGAGAATCGCGACCGCAACAGGCATCGGCGTCTTCATCACCTTCATCGGTTTGAAGAACGCGGGTTTCATCACTTCGGATCCGGTCACTTACGTCAAACTGGGAACGCTCGGCGTTCAGGCTATTCTGTCAATAGTCGGACTAGTGGTGACCGTGCTGCTGTTGATTCGTCGAAGCGCGATGGCCTACCTGGCAGGCATGTTCGTCGTGACTCTGATCGCGTGGGCAGCGGGACAAATCAAGGCGCCGCCAAGTCTTTTGAGCCCGCCGGATTTTCACACCGTGTTTTTGAAGTTGGACATTCTCGGTGCCTTGAAGCTCTCGCTGCTACCCGCCATTGTCGGGATTCTCTTCACCGATCTTTTCGATTCGATTTCTACCTTCATCGGCGTCGCTCATGCTGCAAACCTCCTCGACGAAAACGGCAACCCACGTAACCTGCGGCAGGGATTAATAGTCGACTCGTTTGCCACTTTTGGAGCCGGACTCGCCGGCACCTCGTCAGGCACTGCCTACATCGAGAGCATTGCAGGGATCGAGAGCGGCGGGCGGACCGGAATGACTTCGGTGTTCACGGCGCTTTGCTTTCTGCCGTGTTTCTTGCTGGCGCCGCTTGCCGGAATGGTTCCAGTCTATGCAACTGCGCCGGTTTTAATTCTGGTCGGGGCGTCGATGTTCAAGAGCGTCAACCACATCGATTTCCGGAAAATTGAAGAGGGCCTGCCCGCTTTTTTGACTATAATCCTCATCCCCCTGACCTTCTCGATTACCCAGGGAATACTCTGGGGCTTCATTTCGCACGTTGGCCTTTATCTGGTTGTTGGACGTCGCAAAGATATTCATCCGGTAATGTTCGTACTCGCACTGGTCGCGGTAGGATTGCTCTTGTTGGAGCATTCGGATTTGACATGGGGTTTGTATGAGAAATAAAGCCTTACTCGTTTTCGTCTTCTTGTTCTTAGCTGCGTCCGCGTTTGCGCAATCGCCGTCTCCCACTCCAACAGACAATCGCGGCCTCGGCATTCAAAGCGGCGGACAAACAACCAATGCTTCGGGCACTCAGGGTTCCAGAGAAGCGAAACCGGAACTGGTTCTTCAAACCGGTTACGGTAGTTTTTACGGTGCTATGCGTATGGTCTTCAGTCCTGACGGCCGTCTGCTCGCTACCGGCACTTTTCGCAGCAACACGATCAAGCTTTGGGAGACAGCAACAAATCGCAAGCTTCGCGATCTGTCGAGCAGCGGACAAGCTGTATCGGCGCTCGCGCCGACTTTCGCATTCAGTCGCGACAGCCGTCTCGTTGCGGCTTCGGGCGGTGACAACTCGGTAACTGTTTGGGACGTCAACAGCGGACGTGAACTGCACAAACTCGGCGGCAGTTCACAAGGTTCGATGATGGCTCCGCTGGGCGTTTACTTCATCGGCTTCACTCCCGATAACCGTCTGGTAACCCTCAGTGACGCTGTACGAGTTTGGGATCTCTCAACGGGACGCGAACTAAGCTCGTTTTCTCCAGGGATGGTCGCTGGGCCCGGTTTGAGCGGCTCGGGCCTCACACTCTCGCCTGATGGTACCCAATTGCTTCTGGTTACCGCAGGTGTTGATTCTGATGTCAGGTTCATCGATCTAGCCAGCGGTCGTGAAACGCGGCGGGTGAAGTTGCCCAATGATCAGATCGACAGTTTACAACTCGCATTCAATGCCGACGGGCATCTGCTCGCTGCCGGCATTCACGACAAACGTCTCAAGTTCTGGGATCTGACTGGAAAGAAGGATCGTGAACTTGGACCAACGACGAAAGAATATCCCCAACTCGACTTCAGTCGGGATGGTCGATTACTCGCGCTCTCTGACAACTACACGGTCAAAATCTGGGACACGGCTACTTTTCGTGAACTGCCGTCGTTGACAGTTCCAAACAGCCTCAACTTTCCGCAAGGTGATGCCTTGGTCAGCTTCAGCGAAGACGGCAAACGACTCGCAACAGGAGGCATTGGCACAGATACGATCGTTTGGGAAACAGAAACCGGTAAACGACTTTCCACCATGAACGGCCGCACAAACATGGCCTACAACGTTGCGTTCAGTGCCGACGGCATGGAACTCATTTCCGGTGGTCGTACGCGTTGGGATCTGCGCACAGGTCGCGGTCTTCGAATCGTTCCCGACCCGAAGGAGAAGACTTACGGAATGGTAAGTCCCGACGGCAAAATTGTCGCCTCCATGACGCTCAATTCAAACGTGCTCACGATTGTGGAGAGTCCGAGCGGGCGTTTGTTGCACACGCTGACACCGTCGGGCGACGCCGGACAGGTAAGCACAAGCCGGTTTAGTGCTGACGGTTCGATGCTTGCTGTTCTTTACGGGATGATTGAAAGCCAGCAGCCATCGCCAACGTCTTTTACGCGAGGCAGTCAGGTCAAGATCTGGGATGTCAAGACCGGCACCGAATTGCGCTCCATCACGCCGGGCGAAGTTCCAATGCAAGCAGAGTTCACAGACGACGGACGTTCTATCGCTATCATCAGCGGGATGGGTGGGATCTCGCTTTGGGATGTGCAGTCGGGTAGCAAGCTGCGCGATTTGACGTCGTCGCCGATGGCTGCATTTAAGCCTCCGGTCTTCAATCCAGGCCAGATGAAGCGCGGCCAGATGCCGACCATGCCAAACATGGACGACATCATCAAAATGACAACGAACACGATTGGAGCGATGTCTGCCGGGACAATGGGCCAGTCAGTTACTTCGCTCGCGTTCACCAACGACGGACGCACTCTCGCAACCGGAGGAGTTGAAACGAAGAGCAACTTGGATCTGGCGGCGATGATGAATTCAGCGAGAACGCAAAAGCCGAAGAAAGGCCAGAAGACTCCCGATTACGCCGACATGATGAAGGATTTCAAAGTCGAAGCTGTGGGTCGCGTGCAACTCTGGGACGTCGCCTCCGGGCGTGAGATCGCTGCAATCAAGGGCCACGGACGAGGTGTTAGTAAAGTCGCTTTTAGTCGTGATGGGAAGTTGCTTGCGTCTGGCGGCACTGATAGCACGATTAAACTTTGGGATGTATCGACGCAAAAAGAGTTGATCACGTTGACTGGTCACACGGCTCCGATCGAGTCGATGGATTTCAGTCCTGACGGGCGTTTGCTGGCTTCCGCGAGTGATGATGGCGGCACGTTTATCTGGGACACAAAAACGGGCGAGCATTTGTTGACGTTGATATCGCTTGATGATGGTGGCGAGTGGATGGTCGTCACGCCACAAGGTCTATTCGATGGCACACCCGTTTCATGGAATCAGATCCTCTGGCGTTACAATCAGGAAACATTCAACGTTGCGCCCATCGAGTGGTTCTTCAATGAGTTTTACTATCCCGGTTTGCTTGCTGACATCTTCAATGGAAAGCGGCCGAAAGTCGCGCAGGATGTTTCGAAGAAGGATCGACGCCAACCGGTCGTGAAGTTGTCGCTGATGGGCCAGCCGCCCGATTCGGTGGTCGCGACGCGCACAGTCAAAGTAAAGATCGATGTTTCTGATGCGACTGCGAACAAAGACAATCCGAAGGGCACGGGCGCGCAGGATGTCCGACTGTTCCGCAACGGATCCCTCGTGAAGGTTTGGCATGGAGACGTGTTGAAAGGTCAGGCGGCGGTCTCACTCGAGGAAGAGATCACGGTGACGGCTGGTCCAAACCGTCTTGTGGCGTACGGATTCAACCGCGACAACGTTAAGAGCAAGGACGCGCAGGCTGTGTTTACCGGCGCCGACACTCTCAAACGCAAAGGCACCGCTTACATCATTGCCGTGGGCGTTAATGAATATGCGAATTCGCAATACAACTTGAAATACGCGGCGGCCGACGCGCGCAGCTTTGCGGAAGAGATGCGTCGCCGCCAGACTCAGATTGGTGGCTTTGAACGAGTTGAAGTGATTCAGTTGCTCGATCAGGACGCGACTAAGGCAAACATTCTTACAGCAATTAGTCGATTGTCTGGCGCGGCCGTCGGGCCACCGACTCTGAAAGCCTCTCCGCTCGATGCACTGAAACGCGCCGAACCGGAAGATACGGTTGTGATCTACTTCGCCGGGCACGGTACCGCGCAGGCGCAACGGTTCTATCTGATACCGCACGATCTCGGCTACACGGGCGAACGCACGAAACTTAACGAGCAGGGATTGAATACAATGCTCGCGCACAGCATTTCTGACGTCGAGTTGGAGGACGCGGTCGAAGGATTAGATGCGGGTCACCTGTTATTGATCATCGACGCGTGCAATTCCGGTCAGGCGCTCGAGACAGAAGAGAAGCGCCGTGGTCCGATGAATTCGAAAGGCCTGGCCCAACTCGCTTACGAGAAGGGGATGTATATCCTGACCGCCGCACAGAGTTTTCAGGCGGCACTGGAAGCAGCTCAACTCGGGCACGGTTACCTGACCTACGCACTGGTGGAAGAAGGATTGAAGACTCCGGTGGCCGATAGTTCTCCAAAAGACGGCGTCGTAATCGCGCGTGAGTGGCTGGACTTCGCCACCGAACGCGTCCCGCAAATGCAGGAAGAAAAGATGAGTCAGGGACGTGGGATCGGGTTGGAAGAGATAACGTTCAGTGAAGGTGAGAAGCGCCAGGTGCAGCGACCACGAGTGTTCTATCGAAGAGAACTCGAGGCGAATCCGTTGGTGATAACAAAGCCGTAGACAGGATTTCAGGATTCACATGATTTACTAGATTCAATCCTGTAAATTCTGCAAATCTTTTCAATCCTGTAAAACAAAGCCGTAGCAATGGACCATCCGATCGGCAAACCAGTTCCGCGTAAAGAAGGCCGCAAGAAAGTCACCGGCCAGGCGCTTTACGTCGACGACCTGTCGTTTCCAGACATGCTTCACGGCGTAACGGTGCGCAGCCCTGTCGCTCGCGGAAAGATCACGAATATCTCTTTCGGCGGCGATATCCCGTGGAACGAGTTCATCGTCGTCACGGCCAAAGATGTGCCCGGCGCAAACTACGTAGCGCTCATTCTCAACGATCAACCGTATCTCGCCGACGGCTTCGTCAATCATCCCGAGGAACCCGTGGTGCTCCTGGCCCATGAGGATAAGTATCTGCTCGAAGAAGCACGGCGAAACGTGCAAATCGAAGTGGAAGAGCAACCCGCGATCTTCTCGCTCTCCGATTCACTCGCGCAGAAGCAGATCATCTGGGGCGAAGACAACGTGTTCAAGAAGTTTCTCGTCGATAAAGGCAACGTCGACGATGCCTGGGCTAGCGCCGATTTCATCGTAGAAGGAGAATACGAAACGGGCGCACAGGAACAACTCTACATCGAGAACAACGGCGCGATCGCGATCGCAAACGCAACCGACGGCGTGACGGTCTGGGGCTCCATGCAATGTCCTTACTACGTTCACAAAGCGCTCGTGAAATTATTTGGCCTGCCGGAAGAGAAGATCCGCATCATTCAGACTGAAACCGGCGGAGGCTTTGGCGGTAAGGAAGAATACCCGTCGCTGATTGCCGGACACGCTGCACTGCTCGCGTGGAAATCAGGCAAGCCCGTCAAAATGATCTACGACCGCGCGGAAGATATGGTGGCGACCACGAAGCGCCATCCGTCGCGCACGCATCACAAAACGGCTATTACTCGAGACGGAAAACTTCTCGCGATGGAGATCGACTTCGTCATCGACGGCGGCGCTTACTGCACGCTGTCGCCCGTCGTGCTTTCGCGTGGGACGATCCATGCGGCTGGGCCATACGTTTGTCCCAACGTGCGGATTCACAGCAAGGCAGTGGCGACGAACGTTCCGCCGCACGGTGCGTTTCGCGGCTTTGGCGCGCCTCAAAGTATCTTCGCGCTCGAGCGACACATGGATAAAGTTGCGCAAACGGTTGGTCTCACGCCGGAAGAGTTTCGGCGTCGCAACTTTATTCACGAAGGAGAAACAACTGCGACAAGCCAGATCATCCGCGAGCGCGTCGACATGGATCGTCTGCTCACCGAGGCATTGAAGCTCAGCGACTACCACGCGAAACGCGAACGCTTCGCGCGCGAGAACAACGCAAGTAACGGACGCTTCACCAAAAAGCGCGGCATCGGCTTCGCCTCGTTCATGCACGGCGCCGGGTTTACTGGTTCTGGTGAGGTATACCTTCAATCAGTGGTGTCGGCTGAAGCGACCGCCGAAGGCAAAGTACGAATACTCGCGGCCAGCACCGAGATAGGTCAGGGCACCAACACGATCTTTTCCCAAATCGCTTCCGAAAGTCTTGGGATCGATTTCGACTCGATCGAAATCGTGCAACCCGACACGGGCCGTGTTCCAAACAGTGGCCCAACTGTAGCTTCGCGTACTTCAATGGTCGTCGGAAAACTCGTCGAATCTGCGGTGACGGGTCTCAAGCAAACACTCGTGGGCAGCGGTTTATTACCGCAGAATTATTCCGAAACAGAGTTTAAGAAAGCATGCGCTGATTACATCGGCAAGTTTGGCTCGTTGAAGACTTCTTCAACGTACCAGCCACCACCGAACGTTCACTGGGACGATGAAAAGTATCAGGGCGACGCCTACGGTGCGTATGCATGGGCCATTTACGTTGCTGAAGTCTCGTTCGACGAATTGACTTACGAAGCGCGGGTCGAGGATTTTGTGGCACTTCAGGAAGTCGGGCGCGTGTTGAATCCCGTCCTGGCCGCCGGGCAAATCGAGGGTGGTGTGGCGCAGGCGATCGGGTTCACGTTATTTGAAAACGTGGTGTGGAAAGAAGGCCGGATGGCAAACAATCAAATGACTAACTACATCATCCCGACGCCCGCCGACATTCCACCGATTCGCGTCTTCTTCGAGGAAAACCCCTACGCCTACGGCCCCGGCGGCGCCAAAGGCATCGGCGAGCTCCCGATGGACGGCGCCGCCCCCGCAATCCTAAACGCGATCGAGAACGCAACGGGCGTGAGTTTCAACCGGGTTCCATTGATGCCCGAACAATTAATGGACAGGATTTACAAGATGTAACAGGATTTCATGATTTGAATCTTGTAAATCGTGCAAATCTTGTAATCTTGTCAACGGCTTTTGTATATGCAAATCAACTTCAAAGTGAACGGTGAGGAGCGAAGCGTTGAGGGGTTTCCGATGGCGCGTTTGCTTGATGTGCTGCGTGAACAACTACACCTGACCGGAACGAAAGAGGGGTGTGGTGAGGGTGAGTGTGGTGCGTGCACGGTCATTATCGATGGACAGATAGTTAATAGTTGTCTCGTACCCTTGGCGCAGGTGAACGGCGCTGAAATCACGACCATCGAGGGTGTCGCCGGTAACGGAGAACTGCATGCTGTTCAGCAGGCGTTCATCGAACACGGTGGCGCACAATGTGGTATCTGTACGCCGGGAATGGTCCTCGCCGCAGTCGATCTTCTCAAAAGAAACCCTGAACCAAACGAGGACGAAATTCGCAACGGCCTCGCGGGTAATCTTTGTCGCTGTACCGGCTACATGAAGATCTTCGAATCTGTAGTGCGCGCTTATCAGAAGTGAGAGCCTTCGTTCCAAATTACGAGCTACGAATGCCCGGTTCACTCGCCGACGCGCTGGCGTTGCTCAATAGCGAACCAGGCGTTTGGAAGCCCTTCGCCGGTGGCACAGATCTGATGGTCCTGCTCGAAACGGGGAAGTTGGCTCATCGCAATTACGTCAACATCTGGGGCTTGAACGAACTGCGCGGCATCGATGTGACTGAAACTCACGTCACGCTCGGCGCGCTCACAACTTACACGGAAGTTCAGGCACATCCCATTTTGCAAAGCGAGTTTCCGATGCTGTGCCAGGCTGCAAGTGAGACGGGCGGTCTCGCCATTCAAAATCGCGGCACTCTCGGCGGCAACATCGTTAACGCTTCACCCGCAGCAGATTCTCCTCCGGCACTGCTCGCTTATGACGCTGAAATAGAGTTGGTGGCGACCGGAGGTTCACGCTGGCTCGCGTACAACAAATTTCACACCGGCTACAAGCAGATGACGATTGCGCCATACGAATTGCTGGCTCGAATTCGCCTGCCCCGCAATACCAGAGGCGCCTCTCATTACTACCGCAAAGTCGGCACGCGCAAAGCGCAGGCGATTTCGAAAGTCTGTCTTGCAGCTCTCGCGCGTATTGACCAGGGACACATTGAAGATGTAAGAATCGCTCTCGGAAGTGTTGCGCCAATAATCATCCGCTGCGTAGAAACAGAAAATACGTTGCGCGGGAAAGCATGCGACACTGAAACCACTCGGGCAGCCTGCGCCAGCCTGTCGCGAGAAATCTCCCCAATCGACGATATTCGCTCGACGGCGAAGTATCGTTTGCAGGTCGCCCAAAACTTGCTCACTGACTTTCTATCAACTTTAGAAACTTAGTTCGCGTTTACCGTTTGATGTCACACTCACCGCGCATAGCTTTTTGGCGTTGGCCGACTCTATTGCTCCTCATTGCATTGAGCGCAACGGGACTGAGAGCGCAACTCCCCGACGATTTTGAGGGGTTCATGAGTGGAATCCGGGCCAACGCCGTGAAGGGCGCTGCAATTTATCAACGCGGTGACGGTAAGTTTCCTCTGGAGCCGGGCCTAAAATTGGAGGAAGGTGATTTCGTCCACACCGATGAAGGTTTTGCGGAACTGCTGCTACAGCCCGGAAATGTTTTGCGTGTTGCCAGCAACAGTGAGTTTCAGATTTTCAGTGATGAGCACGACAAGACACGACTCAACCTCAATCGAGGTGTGATCAATATCGAGATTCTCGCGCGAGGCAGCTCATCGAGCTTCTTCTATTCTTTTGATCAGGCCAACGAGCTAATTCGCGTGAGCACTCCGAATGCCGAAGTGTTCATTACTCGTCCCGGCATATACCGAATCACCGCCGCAATAGGCGATCGCACCGAGCTGGTCGCACGAAATGGCGAGGCGTTGATTAATGGTCGACGCGTGAAAGAGAAACGAAGCGGCGTCGCCGCAAATGGAAACGTCGAGATACACGATTTCGATATCCGGAGCGAAGACGCCTTCGATAGCTGGGCTCGTGAATGTGCAAATAATCTGGTCAAGGCAAACAAGACACTGAAGCGCGATGCCTGGATCAAAAAAGCCAGGGCGGGGATGAATCCGGTGGTTGTTGAAGCACCGGACGAGGAGTCGAATGATAACCGCGGACGTGTTATTTCGGCTAAACCCGGAACCGTGAACTTCGTGGAAGCTGGTGTGGAGTTTAGTCACGCAGGAGAGTGGAAGCCACTGAGTGAGAAGTCACAACTCGAAAGTGGTGATTCGGTTCGAACCGCCAAGGGAAGTTTTGCCGAGCTCGTGCTGTTTCCTGATATGCACGTTCGCCTCGATGGCTCCTCAGAAATGTTGTTTAGCGATCTTTCGAACGATGCGGTTTCACTCAAATTACTGCGAGGCTCTGCGATTCTCGACATTGCGCGCTTCGATCGAAAGCTGCTTGGACAAATTACTATAAGCGGGCCATCCAGGTCGGCCGTTTTGGACGATCAGGGAAACTACCGCATTGACGCGCGTTCCGACGGCGAAGCCATTACAGTCCGCGAAGGCAAAGTGATCTCCAAGGAACGATCGGTGGGTGCATGTAAAAGGATCACCGGCGACACCGTCGCTGACTGCGAAAAAAGGCGTTATGACAATTTTGATTTTTGGAGCGAGCATCGCGGCGAAGGTCAGATGTACAATGGACGCGTGACGATCGCCGTGGTCAATCAACTGACCCGGGTGCGTCGCAATCGGTTTAGAAATACCGGCTTCTGGTTTCAACAACCGGGACAAATGTCTTACACCTTCGTCCCTTTTACGTCGCTGGTTTATAAGTCTCCGTATGGAGGTAGTTATTCAACTGCGCTATCACCGCGGCCGGCGTTCAATCGAATCTTTCTCGGCGCAGGACCCACGTTTCAGATGGGAACAAAAGGTTCGGCGCCCTAACCGTGCTCCCGCTGTTCAATCCAAGTTCGTACATTCCCAGACTGCAGGAAAACAAACATGACCCCTGAGATCCCCTTCAAACGACAAGCAGTAGAACCCGTTCAATGTCTCAAAAACGGGTGGGAGCTCGTTAAAGACCAATACTGGTTATTCGTCGGCATTAGTGCTGTTGGTTTCATAATCGGAAACGCGGTACCACTGGGAATCCTGCTTGGGCCAATGATGTGCGGTCAGTACCTGACGTTCTTTAAGAAGCGACGTGGTGAGCCGATCGAGTTCGGACTGTTGTTCAAAGGATTCGACTTCTTTGGTCCGAGCCTCGTCGCAACGTTGCTGCACATCGTTCCCATTCTTGCGATCGTGATTCCGGCTTACTTTATTTTCTACATCACGATGGTCGTATCGATGGTGGCGCAGGGGAACAGCAACGAGCCAAACCCGGGCGTGGCTTTCGGGATCATGGGCGGTTTTATGCTCTTCTGGCTGGTCGTGATGGTTGTTATCATCGTCATCTCGATCGGCTTTACGTTTAGCTATCCGCTGATCGTCGATCGAAAACTGCAGGGCATGGACGCCGTTAAGCTCAGTTTCAAAGGTGCGATGGCAAACTTCTGGCGCCTGCTCGGACTGTCGATACTCTCTGGGTTGCTGACGCTTGCCGGGGCACTACTTTGCTACGTCGGCATGTTTCTGGTCTTTCCGATCGCATACGCAGCCATCGCGTCAGCTTACGAACAAGTCTACGGTCTCGCCGCTCCAGGTGACATCAACGAGAATCTGCCGCCTCCACCGCCAAAGTTCGAGTAGGTGAGATGGCGGCTCCCGATCTAATCATCCGCGGTCAAAGGGTGGTATTGCCCGATGCAATCGCTCCTCGTTCGATCCATATCAGCGAGGAGCGAATTGTTTTTGTGGGCGACTACTCGGAGGTGGTTGCTGGCTGTGAGGTGATCGAAGCTCCCGATGAGTCAGTGGTAATGCCGGGGCTTGTCGATACACATGTTCACATCAATGCCCCTGGTCGAACCGAGTGGGAAGGTTTTCGCAGTGCGACACAAGCCGCTGCTGCAGGCGGTGTCACGACACTCGTCGACATGCCGCTGAACTCGATTCCTCCAACGACGACACTTGCCAACTTCGAGACCAAACTCCAAACCGCCCGCAACGATTGTTTTGTTGACGTTGGATTCTGGGGAGGAGTGGTTCCAGGTAACACACCGGAGTTGGCCGCGATGTTTGCCGCAGGGGTGGTTGGGTTCAAGTGCTTTCTGGTGCCGTCCGGTGTCGACGAGTTTCAACATGTAACTGAGGCGGATCTGCGCGAAGCGATGCCCGAGCTTACACGACTCGGTGCGATGCTGATCGTTCACGCTGAATTACCCGAAACGATCAGAACCGATACTTCTGACGGTGACTACCAGAGTTTTCTCAATTCGCGTCCACGCGCTGCTGAGAACGACGCGATTGAATTGATGATTCGTTTGAGTCGTGAATTCGATACACGAGTTCACATTGTTCATCTCTCGTCAGCGGAAGCATTGCCGCAGTTGCGAGCGGCGCAGAAGGCGGGAGTGAAGATCTCAGCTGAGACGTGTCCACACTATCTACACTTTACTGCAGAGACAGTTCCCGATGGCGCGACGGAGTTCAAGTGTTGTCCGCCAATTCGCGAAGAGACGAATCGTGAAGAGCTTTGGGATGGCCTGCGAGATGGGACGATCGATTTCGTCGTTTCAGATCACTCGCCGTGTCCGGGAGAGATGAAGCTGCGTGAGAGTGGCGACTTCATGAAAGCGTGGGGCGGAATCGCGTCACTTCAACTCCGGTTACCGATAGTGTGGACTGAAGCGCGCCGTCGCGGGTTCTCGCTGTCGGACTTGATGCGATGGCTCTGCACGAACCCAGCACGACAAGTTTCGTTCGCGCCACAAAAAGGATCGATCGCCATCGGCAGTGACGCCGACCTCGTCATCTGGAACCCAGTCCAACAATTCAAAGTCGCCGCCGCCACCCTCCACCATCGCCACAAAATCACACCTTACGACGGCGAAGTATTAAATGGCGTAGTCCAAAAAACCTTCCTCCGCGGAAGACAGATATATAATTCGGGCCACTTTACAGATCGGCAAGGCCACATTATGTTAAGACAGATTTAGCCACAAAAAGGCACAAAAAGCACAAAAGAAAGGAACCTCACATGAACGCCAAACCTCACGACATCTTCTCGCTTTGTAATGTCATTCGCGAAACCAGTTTCGAGATTCACAATTATTTGCGCACTGGGCACCGCGAACACATTTACGAAAATGCGCTGGCCCACCGGTTACGAAAGAAGGGTATTACAGTTGAGCAACAACAGGAAGTGAAAGTCTTCGATGAAGACGGGACATTGCTCGGAGATCTTAAAACGGATTTGTTGATTGATAATAGATTAATCTGTGAGATAAAGAGCGTTAGCCGGCTCGTTGACGAACATACGGCCCAATTGCTCGGCTATCTTCGAGCGTCGCGGATCGAGCACGGATTACTGATCAACTTCGGCGCTGCACGATTGGAGATCAAAAAGTATATTCTGAATTAGAATTTGATCCGTTTCCTGTTTTCTGTTTTGTGCTTTTTGTGCCTTTTTGTGGCTAATTATGGATTTTACTGAATTGATTGATTTGGCTTCTGAACGGCTGGGTGGCGCGGTTATTGTGGCGAATGACGATTTTTTTGCGCCCAAGGAGAATTTGCTTAAGGCGAGTGCGCCGATTTTTATCGCGGACAAGTACACCGATCGGGGCAAGTGGATGGATGGCTGGGAGAGCCGAAGACGCAGGACGCCGGGGTTTGATTGGTGCATCATTCGACTCGGCCTGCCAGGTATTATTCGCGGCATCGTCGTCGACACAAGCTTTTTTCGTGGCAACTATCCGGAACACTGCTCGCTCGAAGGCGCAACCTTTGCAGGCGTACCAACCGAACAAGACTTAACCAGCGACGACGTGCAATGGGTGCCGTTACTCCCGCAAATGCCACTCAGTGGCGACAGTCAGAATCCGTTTACAATCAACTACAACGAGCGCATCACACACCTTCGCTTCAAGATCTACCCCGACGGTGGCGTCGCGCGACTCCGTGTCTACGGCGAAGTCGTGCCTGACTGGGACCAACTAAAACGCGCCGGCTACATCGATCTCGCTGCTGCCGAAAACGGCGCACTCGTGCTCGCCTGTAGCGACATGTTCTTCGGTCATCGACACAACCTGATCATGCCGGGCCGTGCGGCAAACATGAGCGATGGTTGGGAGACAAAACGCCGTCGTGGTCCAGGTCACGATTGGGCCATCATCAAGCTCGGCGGGCCGGGAGCAATCAAGCGCGTCGAAGTCGACACATCACATTTCAAAGGCAACTTCCCAGAAAGCTGTACGCTCGAAGCGTGCAATCTTCCCGATGCAAATATCGAAGCGCTCACTGAGCTAACAACGCCCTGGTCCAGTCTTTTGCCACGCACTAAACTGCAAGCCCACACGCGACACTTCTTCGATCAGGAATTGTCAGACACGGGCGTGGCTTCGCATCTTCGCTTCAGCATCTTCCCGGACGGTGGCGTAAGCCGCTTGCGTGTTTACGGCACCCTTGCTGACTAATATTGCCGAGTAGTAACGATGAACGATCTCGCCTGGTTAAACTCGCTCACGGCCGAGGAAGCAGCAAAAGAGTTGCGGCAATGCTGCGGCTCACGACGCTGGGCCGAACAGATGTCCAACGATCGACCTTACTCGACGCTCGACGGCTTGATCACACACGCCGATCAACTCTGGTGGTCCCTCACGCCCGACGACTGGCTCGAGGCATTTCGCAGTCATCCCAAGATCGGTGAAAAGAAGGCCGGCGACAAGGTTTCGGTGCGAGCGTCGCAGTGGTCGGGCCAGGAACAGGCAGGAGTGAGCAGCGCGCCTACTGACACAGTGGATTTGCTTGCGTCACTCAATCGCGCGTACGAGCAAAAGTTCGGCTTCATCTTCATTATTTGCGCAACCGGCAAGGCCTCAGAAGAAATGCTGGCAGCACTCAAGGACCGCCTCCAGCACGACTCAGACACCGAACTGCGCCTTGCGGCCGCCGAACAGGCCAAAATTACCCAGTTACGACTAAAGAAATTACTCACTTCGGGATAATTCACCCGCAGTTCTTTGGTAAACTGCACGCGACGATGAGCACGATTTCAACCCACGTACTCGATACGTCTCGCGGGTCGCCCGCCAGTGGCGTCGCGGTTATGCTCGAATTACAGAACACGGACGAGAGCTGGACCGAGCTAAGCCATGCATGGACCGACACTGATGGACGCGTGAAACCGTTCTTTCTCGTCGACCGCCCGGTGTCCGTCGGCACTTACCGGTTGGTTTTTGAGACCGAGCCATATTTCTCGTCGCTCAGTGTCTCGTGCTTCTATCCTCAGGTAGCAATAGTATTCAACGTGGAAGATGGTTCTCAGCATTATCACGTTCCACTTCTGATCAGTCCCTACGGTTATTCGACATATCGCGGAAGTTAGTTAGCGCAAACCAACTGACAATGATCCTTGACCCAACCCTCAGTGAATGGCTGAACCTGCTATTTCGCTGGATACACGTCTTCGCCGGAATCATGTGGGTCGGCACCACTTACTACTTCACCTGGCTTGATGCACGTCTGACCGAAGAAGAGAAAGCGGCTGTGAATACGGGAACGACCCCGCAAGTGTGGATGGTCCATAGCGGCGGTTTTTACGTCGTCGAGAGACGAAAAACTCCCGACCTCGTTTCGCGTACGCTGCATTGGTTTCGCTGGGAAGCAGCCACGACGTGGCTCAGCGGCTTCGCGCTGCTGGTCCTGATGTTCTATCTCGGTGGTGGTGCGCTCATCGAGCCGGATGTGCGCAACCTCAGCCTCGGTGTAGCCGTCGCTCTCGGGATCGGAATTATCTTCGCGTGTGGATTTGTTTACGACATGATGATGCTGTCGCCGCTCGGGCGTAACGAGAAGTTGTTCGCGGCGATCGCTTATGTGCTGATCGTAGTCGTCGCTTTTGGTCTAACGAGAGTCTTCAGCGCGCGCGCGGCTTACATTCATCTCGGCGCCATCTTCGGCACGATCATGGCGGCCAATGTTTGGATGCACATCCTGCCGTCACAAAAACGGATGATTGCGGCGCTCAACGAAGGGCGCAAGCCTGACGAACGACTCGCGGCGCGAGCCAAGTTGCGATCGAAGCAAAATACATTCATGGCCGTGCCCGTCGTCTTCATCATGATCAGTAATCACTTTCCGGGCGTCACCTACGGCGATCGTTACAATTGGATCATCCTGTCAGTGCTGGTGCTGTTGGGTTGGATCGCAGCGAAGTTTATCCGCCGAGCGTAACGAATCGTGCCGCGCGACAACACCACAGATCTCCTCAACCAACTCGACGAGCTGAAAAATCAATTCACTCCGGCGATCACTCGCCGCGTAGAACGCCTGGTCGAACAACTCGCACGCAAGAAGTTCAACGACACGGATTCACTGATCCGCTATCACGAGATCCTCCTGTTCCTGTGCGCCTACCCTCGCTCGGCTGCGATGGTCCGCACTACGGAAAGCGAGCTTCGAGGTTTCTCGAGCCGGGTGTCGTATCTGTTCGAGAAAGAGATCGAGATCTCGCCGCTGCAACATCCCGAGGTCTCAGGCATTGCCGGGACCTCAGTCACTGACACCTTCGGTTTCTACATCGTTCGCTGGCTGTTCGAGCAATTTCCGTCGCAAGTGGCGATTGACTGGGACTGGTTTGAGGACGAGAACCGGCTCGCCGAAACGTGGCCGCGATTTATGCCACTGCTGGACGAGGATGCCGCCGTTGAAGCCAACGTTCCCTATCGCAAATGGCTGGCTGCAGCGCGGAAGGGACGCTCAGAGATAGCCTGGTTAGTTGACCGTTTCAATGAATTACCAAAGCCGGAT
This sequence comes from Acidobacteriota bacterium, assembly GCA_046733695.1. Lineage (GTDB taxonomy): Bacteria > Acidobacteriota > Blastocatellia > Pyrinomonadales > Pyrinomonadaceae > PSRF01. The sequence goes on along the minus strand of JBKPPU010000183.1, from coordinate 16,508 downwards.
AAAGAACGCGCTGAGATCTACGACTCGCAAAAGATTTACGTCTGCTGGAAGCCGCGCTTCAACGTGTCACGCACAGGCATGCGAGTGCCTGTTGGAAAACCGTTTTACCATGATGGCCCATTGATTCAGCGCCGCGAGATCGATTTGAGAAAAGAGCTGGCGGAGCCTTCGCCATCGCTGCAAAAGCTATCGCCCGCACAAGGCGAGAACGCCCTCGACATGGCGCGCGCCGCGTCGACGATTCGTTATCGAGAGCTCTACGGATTTACACACGGCGATCCAAAGTACGTGTACCGTGCAGACCTGGGGCGTGGCGTCGAGATTTTTCTGTCCGGACTACCTGTCGAAAGGCGCTTGCCTCTGCGCGCGTGCCACTCGGCAATGATCTACAAGAACAGTGTGCCGATTGGTTACTTCGAAGGGCTTTCGCTGTTTGAACGCATGGAGAGTGGGTTCAACTTGTACTACACGTTTCGCGATGGTGAAACCGCGTGGTTGTATGCGCGAACGCTCAACGTGTTTCACCACTTCACCGGTGTAAGAGCGTTTTCGCTCGATCCTTACCAGATTGGATACGAAAACGAGGAGGGCATCGAATCGGGTGCATTCTGGTTTTATCGCAAACTCGGATTCAGACCGACGCGCAAAGATGTTTTGCAGTTGGCGCTGAAGGAAGAAGAGAAGATTAGGACACGAAAAGGATATCGCACCTCACCGGCAACGCTGCGAAAGCTTGCGGCGAGCCCGATGATTTTTGAGTTGGATAGTGAACGGCGTGGTGATTGGGACCGTTTTCAGATCCGCCAGATTGGTTTCAAAGCACAACGCGGGTTGAGTACCGAAGAAAAGCAGGCGCTCGCGCAAATTGCCAAAGCCAAAACGAGTCGTGAGGAAGTTCAGTATTTGAGATTGATGCAGCGTGATCAAAGACTGCGAAGCGTGATCATACAGCTCGGGGCTTAGCACGCGGATCTTACGGATTTGTTAAAGAGATGAGCACTGATCGATCTGATATTCGAGGATTTTGGACTCGGAGAAGTTTTCGAGTTTAGGGAAGTAGGCGCCGTTTTTATCGAGGGCGTTTTGTGGGATTAGACCGACGATCTCGGCGCTCTCAATTTCGACTCCGATGTGGTTTGCTTCGCGTTCTACCGCATCGTAGGCGGCAGTCATGCCCGTAACTTCGTAGTTGATCAGGTTCATCGACACCTGCACCAATCCTCGCGTCTGCAATCGAAATCCAAGCGCTTTGACGAATGGCAAGCCGCCATTGCGGGCGCGAATGGTACGAGCGATCTGGCGCGCGATGGCGATGTCTGAGCTACGAAGAATGACGTTGAACGCGATCAGAAACGGGCGTGCGCCTACCGCAATCGCACCGGCAGATTCGTGAACCTGGGCCAAGCCCACATCGGGTGCGCGATCGGGATTCGTTGTGATCTGTTCTCGCAACATTTCCAACGCCCCACGGCGTACATCTTCCAGATTCACTCGATCCGGACGCAACGCGGCACGCTCATAATAGTAGACCGGAATCGAGAGAGAGCGCGCGATGATGGTTCCGGCTTCGTGAGCGATCCGGACGCAGTCGTCCATCGACACACCGTCGAGGGGCACGAATGGCAGAACGTCCGTGGCACCGAGTCGCGGATGCTCACCGGAGTGCGTGCGCATGTCGATTAGTTGTGAGGCTCGTCTGACGGCACTCACTGCAGCGTCAACTATTGTTTCCGGAGGCGCAACGAATGTGATTACCGAACGGTTGTGATCGGGATCGATATGCGTGTCGAGGACGCAGGCCTGGTCAAACGACGAGATGGCATCGGCAATCGAGCGAATCGTTTCGGGCCGGCGGCCCTCGCTGAAGTTCGGGATGCACTCTACGAGACCTGATGGCATGAGGCTATATTAGACATGATTTACAAGATTTGCAGGATTTTGCAGGATAAATGCTGTATCTTCGTACCGTGCCTCCGGATCGATTCATAAACCAACGCAAGAATGCCTGGCAACGTCTCGAGGAATTGCTGAAGTTACTCGACAGTTCCTCCCTTCGGCGTTTGAGCCGCGACGAGGTCCGCGAGTTGGGACGCATCTACCGTCGCACTGCTTCGGATCTCGCGATTGCCCGCGCAGAGTCGCGCGATCCGCGTCTGGTCAACTACCTGAACAGCCTCGTCATTCGCGCACACGGTCGCATTTATCGTGCTGACGCGCACGGCGGCCAACGCATTCGGCGTTTTTTTACTCACGAGCTGCCGCAGACCTTTCGGCGCACGTGGCGTTATACGCTTCTCTCGTTTTCGGTCTTTGCGGTCTTCGCGGTCTTCAGTTTTGTAGCCACGCGTTACGATCCTGAGTTCTCGGAGCTGGTCGGTGTGCAACCGGCATTTCGTGAGACGTACATCGAAACCAAAACGCACTGGTGGGAACGACTCAATGAGGGGAACCAGGAAGGCGCGAGCATGATCATGACCCACAACATACGGATCACGATCTACACCTTCGCTTTCGGCGCGACTTTCGGAATCGGAACGCTTTTATTTCTTGCTTTCAACGGCGCCAACATTGCTTCAGTGCTTGCGCTGACTTACAACGCCGGGTTTGGTCATGATCTGGTGACGTTTATGGTGGCGCATGGTGTGGTCGAACTTTCGTGCATCTTCATTGCCGGTGGCGCCGGACTTCTGATCGGCAGTGCCATGATCATGCCGGGGAATTTGACTCGCGCGGACGCCCTCAAGACGCGCGGTATGGAAGCAGTGCGGCTGATGATCGGAGTTGCGGTTCTACTCGCGCTTGCGGGGACGATTGAGGGTTTCATTTCCCCCGTGGCAATGGACCCGAGAATCAAATACACGATCGCCATCGTCACAGGCGTGGCACTGTACTCATATCTGCTCTTTGTCGGACACGAAAGATCTTTATCCGCGGATGAACGCGGCTAACAAGGATCAGAGCGTTACAACAATCCGCGTTCTTTTACTCGCAGGTAGGTTTCCAATAATGCAGGGGCGAGGGCCGCGGCGGTTACGTCGAGCGCCAGGCCGCCGATAGATTCAACCATACGAAGAGCGGCTTCACGATGATGAATGATTTCTTCGGAAACTGACTGCGTGAAGAGTTCCCGCGCTGATCCAGGAAGCTGCCGCACGATTGCTTTCAGATCTCTATCTGCGATCGTAACTACGAGCGGCAAATGACGTGGGCGCAAAATGTGAAGCGACGTGAGCAACTCTTTCGAACCTTCCTCATCCACCAAATCCGTCAATAGAACCACCAGCGATCGACGCTTACTGTTCGCCTTTATGAACTCAAACGCATTCGCATACGAAGGCTCGATCATTTCAGGTTCCACTGCATAAAGAGCCTCGAGTGCCGAGTCAATATGATCGCGGCCGCGACTTGGTGGCAGATAACTCTTAATGCGACGCCCAAACACGACGAGGCCGGCGTTGTCGCCTGCGCGTGCTGCCGCTGAAAACAAGGCGAGCGTTGCGTGCACGGCTGAATCGAGTTTTGTTTCCCGTTCAATTCGCGCTGTCATCAACCGCCCGGCATCGAGCGCGACGAGAATGGTTTGATCGCGTTCGATCTGATACTGGCGCGTGGTGAGCTTTCCGCGGCGCGCTGTGGCTGTCCACGAAATGTGTCGCAACTCATCGCCACGCACGTAGTCGCGCATCGATTCAAACTCGCGTCCTTCACCGCGCCATGAAGTCTTGCGATGCGACGAGACCAGGGAGCGCGCTCCGAGTGCCTTTAGTTCAGCTTCGCGCGCGCGCCGCATGTTTGGATAAACCTTGACCGTCACCGCCTCGACGACTTTCGTCTGACACCATACAAGTCTGAACCGCGATCGAAAACGCAATGCGGTTTGCCCGAACTCAAACCGGCCTCGCCGCGGCGGTTTGACTCCATAGATGAGTGTGGCTGAAGTCTGCGCGTCGACATCTACCCGGCCTTCTCGCATCCCGCTCAATACCATCTGCGACGGGTACTCGTCTTTCACCATCAACGCGACGGGTCGATTCGATGCGTTTTGAATGTGAATGCGCACTTCGGTTTCCGCTCCCATGGCGAAGCGGCTACTGAACTCGCGAGAGATCATCAAACCTTTGGGGAGTTGGCAGAATCTTGACTCGGCAAATGCAGCGCCGAGAAGCAGGACGTCGTACGCGACGGCAACCCAACGCAACCACGGTTGCTGCCATGACATCGACAAGGGAATGAGCGCGAGTGCAGCAAGAGCGTAGAAGAGCTTTGTGAAAACGAAGCGCAAGGTGATTAATCAAAGCCATCCACAGATTACACAGAAAATCTGCGTAATCTGTGGATGGGTTTACCTGGGAACTTCAGCCGACTTCAGAATATCTGTGACCACGGAATCAGCGGTTACGCCGTCCAGTTCAGCCTCTGCGCGCAACGTCAGTCGATGCCGCAGAACCGGCAACGCCACATCACGCACGTCGTCAGGAGTGACAAAGTCACGGCCGCGAATTGCCGCCAGAGCCTTCGAACAGAGCAGGAGCGCAACCGAGGCTCGTGGGCTCGCACCGTAATGAATGAACGGATGTACGCGTGTGCGCCGTACCAGATCGACAGCATAACGTTGCACGCCTGGCTCCATCTGCGCACGCGCCACCTCCGCGCGACAATGAATGATCGCCTGTGGATCGGGAAGCGGCTGTATGTCGACCTCCTCCAACCGCTTGGAATTGAACCCGCCATTCCAGCGCGCTAACACTTCACGCTCGTCTTCTTCGTTCGGATAATCGAGCTGGATCTTGAGTTGAAAGCGGTCGAGCTGCGCCTCGGGCAACGGGTACGTTCCCTCGTATTCAATCGGGTTTTCCGTCGCCAGCACGGTAAAAATTGGCGGTAGCTGGTAAGCGTCGCCATCAATCGTCACCTGACGTTCCTCCATCGCCTCGAGCAGCGCTGCCTGAGTTTTAGGCGGCGTACGATTGATCTCGTCGGCAAGCAGAATGTCCGTGAATATCGGACCACGACGCAAATTAAAACTCGAGGTCGCGATATTGAAGATGTTGGTGCCGGTTATATCTGATGGCATCAGATCCGGCGTAAACTGAATGCGGCTGAAGCTCGCGTTGATAATTCGCGAGAGCGTCTTGACGGTAAGCGTCTTCGCCGTGCCGGGCACGCCCTCAACAAGCGCATGTCCTTCCGCCAACAACGCGATCAGGATCTGTTCGATCGCATCGTCTTGTCCGACGATTACTTTCCGCAGTTCAGTTCGAATGTGTTCGACAGTAGACGAGACGGTCTCAGGCATCGGTACAAAGTACAAAGTTCAAAGTACAAAGATCAAATCTTTTCTGCTGCTTGTCGCTCATCTCTCCGGCGAGTAAGCAGGCCAAGCCTCTTTTCTACACCGCGGAGACGCTTCACGAGATCGATCGACTGCCGGGCATTAATCGACCCGCTGTTGATTGCTTCTTCACACTGACGCATCAGCGTTTCCAGTTTCTGCTTGTCAATTGTCGACCGTTCCGCGATGCGCGATGCAATCTCCGAGCGCGAGCTGTTGTAATCAAGTCCGGCATGTCGAGCGAGCACACGGCGGGTGCGCGTGTAAATGTTTTCGATTGCGAGATCAAACGCACCCGACCGCTCCTGCAGCTCAGCCATCGAAGCAACGAATTCCAGACTCGAGCGACGATCGACTTGCGCCAATGGCAACGGTCGCCCGAACCGGCGCGCATTGGTCCAGAGCATCAATAGCGCCAGTAGAACGATTTGTGCGCCCAGCGCCAGCACTGGCGTACCCGCAAAGTAGGCGGCAAAGGCATTTCCCGTGACACCGCGGCCCTGATGATATTCATCGAAAGCGATCACGCCATCTCGGCCGGTAATGGCATTGAGCGCGAGTTGCAAATTGTCGTTTAGCTTGATGCCTCCATTCGAAACAATGTAAGGATCGCTGAGCATGATGACCTTACCCAATCCATAGGTATAGTCGACAAGCAGCGCGCCGTGCTTATCGGCAATGTGCACGACTGGGGCCGTGTAAACAGTGGGCATTTCCGCCGCTGATGGTGGTCCAACACCAGTTTCCGCTCGCTTGGTGGAATAAACTCGCGGAGCTGTTACACCCGATCGAGGCTTGGCCAACTCCGAGACTTCAGACGGAGGCTCAACGCTGAAGCGCGCCGCAAAACGAGAAGGCAATACTGACTGAACGTTGCTGGTCAGAACTGTAGGCTGAACCGGCTTCAGCGCCGTGATGCCGTTTGTCATCTGGCTCGAGTTGGCAGGATCCTCCTCAATGGTCGGCGTATCAAAAGTAGTTGCAATGATCCTCCAACCCGAAGACTCAGGCGCCACGGCATGAAGATCACGATCGATAAGCACCAGACGGCCACCCTGATTCACCCACTCGCGCAACGCACGGCCATCGTCTTCCTCAAACGGAATCTGAGTTTGACCTACAACGACAAAAGTCGTAACCAGCTTCCCGGGTTCGCCGAGCAATTTTTTTGGAGCCTCGCGCCAGCGGATGATCTTGTAACCCGATTCACTGAGAAAGTCGTGTAACGCACGCAGGCCCGTTGGGCCATTATGATAGGTAGATCGGTTCGGAGTTATCTCAAAGTCGTGCACCTTTTCCGGCTGCAGGTGCGTGACGGAGTTCAGCATGACCAGCACACCAATGATCACTACAAAGGTGGTAATGATGGGGAGTCGCTGGCGCATCGTCAGTTAGTCCCACCTTCCAATGTAGCAACGTAACCGGAGCGAAAGTCCTGCCAGTCATCCGGCGTGGCCGTCACAAAGCCGTACCAGTGTCGTTCGAAACTCTCTGTTAGACCGCGCATGCGCGAGTGAACCTGGGGCAGACTGCGCAGCGAGTTCAGATAATCGCGATTCGTTTTGTGATGGGCCAGGCTGACTAGCTTGCGCTCGCCCAATTCGACCAGCAACGCGATGTAGGCTTTACGAATCGCGGCGCGCAGATCACCCTGGCGCGCGAGTGCTTCGGCCTCCGCAAGCAGATCCGTTGCAGTCGCATCCGGCTCGAGTCGTTCACCCAAAACGATTCGAGGCTCTTTACTCTTTTTGCGCTTGGGTTTTGCCGTACGTCCCAAAAACCACCCCAGCACAATTTTAAGAACAAAACCGATCACGAGACCCGCGACTGCCAGGACCACGATTCGCGCGATCACGCTGATGAAATTCATCCGATTCGCATTGACGGTGCGCTTGGGGAAAAACTGCTCGAGCCACTTCGCGATGTCCTCCAATAGACGAGCAAGCGCATTCGAACCACGTTCGCCGGTAGCGTATTCCGGACGCTTAAGTATGTTATCGAGCCGGCTCTTTGCTTGTTCTTTGCTTTCCACCAACTGGCCTGGACTCTGGCGATCCGCAACTCGGGCCTCGAGCGCGTGCAGGGCGTTGAGGATTTGACCAATCTTGTTCGACCGGTTAGCCGACTGATCAAGCTCGTCGAGCGATTTGTGCAGCCATGAATTGTCGACGTTGTATGAGTCGCCCTCGAATTCAACCGTCTGGTGTTCGGGAAGAATTAAACGAACGGATCTGGTCGACTCTGCAAAGACGCTATCGATGTCGTGGGAGTCGGAGTTATCGGAGGTGTTGAGCGGTTCCAGCGTTTGGATGGCTCGTTTGATGTTCTCGTGATAATCGGAAAGCGGGACAGCAGCAACATTAGTACACATCACAAGCAACACCAGCAACGAAACAGCCAGAGTTCGACGCCGCGATGTTGAGAGATGAAACATTAATTACCCGATGTCCAGCACCCGACCGGTTGACCTCGGCGGTGGCGGCATCTCTTTGCGCTCCATCGAATACAGTGCGGTTCCCAGCGGTGATGAGACGTTAATATCCGGCAGTTCGGGAAGTTGTCGCGCCGCCATCAGTTCGATGTCGTAGCCCTCATGCCTGACGCGTTCATCTACGTACAACAAAGAAAGGCCCAGCATCCAGACGGGCGTGAGCAGTATCGTGCTCAGTGGACCAATTATGCTGTATGAAGTCGTGTACCAGGCGGGCCACTCGGCTGAGTTTGACGCATCGTAACCACTAACTGAACCAATGATGTATAAAAGCACAACCAGGAGGACCAACGCCGATCCGGTCGCTATAGTCGTGAATACCGTCATGGCCATAAGACGACGAGCGTTTCCTTTTGCAAGTAGGAGACTGCGTCCTACAGCCTCGAATACTCCCTTGCCTTCCACCAGCATGACCTGAGGCACGTACGCGATTTTTCCGACGAGGAAGAAGAACCCCCACATCAACAGTGCAGCCGTACATAACCCAATAATGGTAAGCACAATCGCGATTACCCACGAGGGCGCAATTTGAGCGAGTCCCATGCCGATAAATACACTGGCGATACTCACGATTTGAGCAAAGAACATCACTACGTACAACATGAGAGAAATAAAGATCAGAATAATTATAGAGGCCGCCATCAATCCCCAGAATCGATTTTTCACCGCCGTATAAGTTGCACGCGCCGTGACCGGATCGTTTCGCAACAAATGCGCGACGAGCGTGCGCGTTGCGCCTCCCATCACGACCAGGATTAGAAGGTAACCAGTCGTCATGAGTCCGAATGACGTCGTCAACAGAAAGATATTCCAGAAGAGTTCGCTGGTGTCGGCAGTGATGAAGATCTTGCGGAAACTGATCGACATCAGCATCCAGCCGGCGGCGATGACAATCACGGGTGGCGCGGCAGTCCTGATCAGTACGAACAGGTGACGGCGATACAACCTCAGCGCGCGATCGATCAGGTCGCCGGCGCCGAGTGGCGCAAGTGCCAGTTCATTTCTCGCCACTCCGTCCACCTATGCAGTATAGCCACAGACAACTCCGATTTGGAACGGATTTTCTCCGTGTTATCTCTGGCAAGTGAATTCGCTATAGGTTGAGAACCGGTCTGAGCCGTGATCGGCGGCGATGTCACGACGAACGTAGTCGAGATGCAGGACTGACATTAGAAGAGTGGTTTGGTCATCGACCAACCTTAGACTCAAGTCAGTCGCTGCGAGGGGTTCTGTGAGCAATGTGGAAAGTAAATAATGACAACAACTAAATGCCGGGACCGGACCTAAATTGACTCGCTTTGCAAGGCCACTCGAGGTAAACAACTCCAGTGTCGGATTTGCGGTTAGTGCCCGGTCATCGATATTTATCACCGCGATGATCTCGTCGCGGACGATCTTGTTCTTGTTAGTCTTCAGGCTGGCGCCCGAAACAATGTAGTCAGTCGCCAGACCCTCACGCGCGGCTGGTTTCTGATACGAACGCGCCGCCGCCAGACCGGGACGGAAATGCGTGAAGGTCGTCGCATTCCATTCAGTCGCCTTTACCTCAACCTTCATTAACGTGTGATTCGATAATGGAGTGATCGCCAGCGACAGTCCGCCCGAAAAATTTTTCCGCAGGTTCAGTTGCGAGAAGTCGAGAATACAACTCTGCTGGCCCGGCAACCTGATCGTGTCGTGCTCGAGCTGAGTCTTTGGGATTGAAGGCGGAAAGGTGCATCCTTTGCCCGCTTGCCACACAACCTCGCCTTTTTCATTCGTAAGGAACGGACTTAACCACAGTGCTTCTTCGACGGGTGCGCCCGAGCTCAAATGCACACGCGTTTCGAGCGTGACACCTCCGATTTTCTTGGAATGAAATATCAGCGGCGTGTACAAAATATTCTGAGCTTTGAAACGACCCGTAGAATCGAAGGGAACTCTTGCGGGCGCCGGGTTGTAAGGTGGTTGGTGAATCGGGTGCTCGATGCTGAAGCGTGGACTGCCTGACTGTTTGATTAGCAGGTAACCAAAGTTTTTGACTGTGCCGGGACGATTCGTAACAGCGATCGTTCCGCCCTTGGCGGCAGCGAGCATCTCCTCATTCTTCCGCCCAACCTCGAATGTTTCGTCCAAGTCTCGAGCGAAGTCGCCGGTCGTCAGATCGACGACTACCGATGAATGCGGCTTCAGATTGTACGAAAGCTTTCGCAGCGGGGTGCCGAATCGATCGTATAGCGTTAAGTCGCCGGCGCTGCTTTCATCGTACGGGTTGAAAATACTATAGACGCAGCTGTAATCCTCGAGCGGCGGGAAAGGCATTGAGTAGAAGAAACTGTCAGGTCGTTGCCACTCGCGTGGATCAGGATTGGCATGAACCGTCGTAAACGAGCTGTCGCTCTGCCAGCGGATGAACGCCGAGCTGAACAGATCGCTGGCGTGCATTGGCTGGCGTGCTAATGGACGAACGCGCACCCTCAATCCACCCCAAAAACTTTTTCGCGCCGGTAAAAGATCGCGAATGGCAATCACCGTGGCCTGCATTGCTGCGACCTGGAGTTTTGCAGTTGGTCCATTGTTGCCTATTGGAGTGCCGGCCGCGTCAAAGAGATGAAGCTCGTATTCGGTAGCATCGAGTCGATCGGCGTGTCCCTTAATTCCGACAAACGTGTCCGACGTCAACACTACTTCCGAATGTAAACCGCGGACAGGATCTTCGATGATAAAAGGGGCGCAGAGATCTAACCAGCAGGTGGCTGTCGCATCGAATGCTTTTGCTACCGTTGGCCAGCAGGCAATTGCCGCAGCAGAGTGCGAAAGGAACGAAAGAAATCGTCGCCGGCCGATGGAGTTCATAAGCTGAACCTGACTTGGATAAGGTCAGTACCACTTCGCGGTAGCGGGTGGGGTGCATGCGCAGCTTTTCTGATGGAGCCTACGGCGTACCCACCCGCTACCGCGAGGTGGTACTGACTGTGTCCAAGTACGTAGCGTGATTCTCAATATTCGAGTTGGTTGTTGTACTTCATTTGCGAGGTTGAAAATCGCATGTTCACTTTCATCGCTTCCGCGAGTTCTGCATAAAACCGAATCTCACCTGAATCGTCAGCAATAAACGGCCGCTCCTGTAAGAATCTCGGAAATACGAAGCGAGCTCCGAAACCGTCTTTACCAGGCGGCACATATTCCTGCAGAAACACGCGAGCGCCGTCTTTTCTTTCCAGGTAAACCTTATTCTTGAGCGTGGCCGTGATCGCACTTTCGAATACTTGCATTGCCCTGCCCGCGGTACGTCCATCACTTGACTCGTAAGTAACCGTTACAATGATCACTTTCTCCGGCACTGCATTGGCGAAGCTCTCAAGGCCCTTCAATTCGTCCCCAGCCGGTTGGCGTTGAAGCTGGTAAAGGCGTGCCAGCGCCTGCCGAATCGGGCGCGCGCTAAAAAACCGAATGTGATATGAAAGCGTGACCTCCTGATTAGTGGCGCCCTGCTGTGCTCGTCCGGAAGAATTTGGCGCACCACGGTTCGCAGACGTTGGGCTGTAGAACATCTCCGTCAGATCTGTTTCAACCTGAGTCTGGGCCCAGGGTGAAGACGTCAGCAACTTCTCCGCGTCTTTCCTGGACCATTCAGTCCAGCCCCCGGATGTTTTCTGTCCCTGGATCGTTGCAGAGGACCCCATCAGGCAAGCGATCAGGAGTAGATAAAGACAAGCAACGATTTTCATGCTCAATACTCTAGTTTCCCGTTGTAGGTCATTTCAGAGGTTTTGTATCGCGCGTTCAACTTCACTTTGTCGTTGAATTCAGACACGAATCTCACGTTATCGCCTTCACTGATGAACGGCTTGCCATCAACGGCGCGCGCGAAGACGAACTTTGCTCCCATGCCGTCGTTTGCCGGCGGCCGATAATCCATCAGGAAAAGGCGCTTGCCGTCTTTACGTTCGAGGTAGGTGGTGTTTTTCAGAATGTCGGCGGTGGCACTGTTAAATGCCTGTGCGATGGGACCTCCGTAACGCTGGTCCGACGCTTCAACAGTAACCGCAACCACTACGTATTCACTGAAATCGCGATCGACAAAACCCTGAAGTTGTTGTGCAAAATCAGGAGCCGGGCTCTGTTGCGCCGACAGCACCATGCGGGCAAACGCTTCTCGAATCGGTTTAGCTGACAACAAACGAATTCTGTACTTCACAGACATCGCAGAATTTTTCGCGCCCGACTCGACCTTAGTGGCATCCGTGATTCGCGTGTCTTCTTTACGAGCGTTAGTGGTTTGAGAAATGGTCGGAGAATAATTCATCTCCGAAGTATCTGTTTCCGTTTGGGTCTGCGCCCATGGTGAATCGTTGAGAGTTTTTTCTACATCTTTCTTGGTCCATTCAGACCACGGCTTGGCTTGTTGAGCAGCCAGGATAGCGACTGATGAAGCGATTATTAGTGCAGCGCAGAGCAGTTTGACCATTTCAACGTCCCTCCGAATTAGGCTAGTACGATTTTCAAGATTGAACCCGGGCAAAGAACGGGAGTGGTGGGTTGCAACGGCAAAGGTTGAGGAGAGCGGTCGAACCGCTCTCCTCAGGTATAACAACCTTTCCAGTCTAGAAGTTAAAGCGAACTACCAACTGGACCAGCCTTCCACCCGGATCGTTTGTAGTGGAGCTGTCCTGATAGGCGTTGCCAACGACGCCGCTCAGTGGGGCTCCATTCAAATCATTCGCCGGGTTTCCGATCAGGAAGTTGATGTTGTTGAAGGCATTCAGGAACTCGCCTCGCAATTCGAGATTCATTCGTTCATTGAACTGCACCTTCTTAACCAGACTGAGGTCAGCTCTGAAGAATGATGGTCCCTTAATAACGAGATTGGAGATACCGCAGCGCCCGATATACTCCTGAGAACAGTTGCCGAAGCCTGCCGGAGCGAGGAACTTCCCGGATGGTGCGCCATTGGTGTAAATCGGCTGATTCGTACCAGTAGCAAAGCCAACACTAAAGGCCTTCGAAGTGTTGGTAATCACGTCGTCGGGCAGATAAAAGACCGAAGTCGCTTCCTTACGAATCTTGATCATCGATTGGAATTCCTTGCGGTCCATGCCCACTAACTGGACGTTACCGAAGTTCACCGGATTGCCGCTCTGCCAACGGATGAATCCATTCGTTCCCCAGCCGCCAATTAATCCATTTATGAGCCCGCTGGCGCCGCCAAAGAACTTGCGGCCACGACCGACTGGCAATTCATAAATGAAATTGGTCTTGAAGGCGTGAGTGATGTCGTACGGATTGATTCCGTTATCGAGGTTCGGCTCCTTCAGCGAGTAGTAGTTCTTGAATACCGAAGAGCTACTGGCGTAGTAGTTCGACGACGATTTCGAGAACGTGTAACTTCCCTGAACGAGCAGTCCCGCCGATAGGCGACGACGCCATTCGAACTGCAGTGCGTCGTAATACGACTTGGTGCTGTTGTCGATTACGAACGGATCGCCTAATACGTCCGGGTTGACGACAAAGAAATTCGGCGTCGCCAACGCCTTGAGCGCCGCACTGGTCAACGAGCTACCCAAAACCGCGTTACGGTTGTTGCGGAACGTCGTAGTGCTAAACGCAAGGCTGTTGAGAATGCCCAGCACGTTCGGAGCCAATGGATTCAACGCAGTCGTGAAGTTTGAGTTGGTCCAGTTGGTGTTTGATGCAAGGTAGTGGGATGGATTCGTTGGATCGATCGCGCAACTCGTACCCCCTCCGGGGCACGGCGCAAAGCCGTTCACCGTTGGTGACGAGGCTGAGACTGTCGCACCCTGGAAATTCACCAGGTGAATCGGCAGTGGCACAGTGCCTGTACCCGGTCCGAAGTATCTAAAGCTCAATCCGCGACCGCCGTTGATGTTGGCAATCATATTTTGCTGAGCGAGTTTGAATTCGTTGAAATAACCGTTTTCAACTGCATTCGGTTCGTTCAAATCATACTGGCGCCACAGATCCTTGCCACGGTTTCCAACGTAACGGATTTCGATCACTGTGTCTTTGGTCAGTTCACGTTGGATACCGAAGGTATAAGAGTCGACGTAGCCGAGTTTCAGATCCGGAATGAACGCATTTACCGAATCTGTTAGCGCCGGCACAAAGGGATATTGCACCGACGACGGAACGTTACTTGCCGCAGGTACTGTTCCGTTGCGGAGCAGTGTTCCCACCGGGAGACTGTTCGCTCCCGACAATGCGATGGAGCGAGTAGCAGTGAATGTTGGTCCGGGATTGGAACCGGTCACTGCCTGGAACACGTTGGTTCCTTCACGAACAGACGCTCGCGAGAAACCACCACGAATGACGGTTTGTCCTGAAGAACCGTTGAACCAACGCAATATGCCTTTTTCCCAATTGGGTGTATAGCTGAAGCCGAAGCTCGGCAGCAGATTCCAGCGATCGGGATTGAACGTGCCCTGGTTGGCGCCGCTCAACTCAACATAGGTCGTCGGGCTTCCAGTCAGAGTTCCCGGCTTGAATAGATTGTCCTTGCCCGAAACACCGAATAGCTGATCGTACGTTGCAAACGAATAGCTCTTGTTCTCTGGTACGTATGGAAGCAGCGCTTCATTGCGAATGCCAAGGGTGAGCGTCAGGTTCGGACGCAAGCGCCACGAGTCCTGTGCGTAGAAACCATAAGTGGTCTGGTGCATGCGACGAATCAGGTCACCATTGATCTTGTAGTTGCCCTGCTCGTCTCCGATTCCCGTGTAGGACCACTGCGTAGTGCGACCCGTTAAGGTCGCGTAAATCGCCGCCGCAGTATTTCTGATACCTGAACTTGATCCAGGGAAGTTGGCGGTAGTGAACATCCCGTTGAAGAGTGTGGCGTCGAGAGTTTGATCTACGCCGAAAGAAATGGTGGGAACCACGCGAGTAAATGACTGTGAAAAGAGATTGACTCTCGTAACTTCACCGCCAAAACTAAACGTGTGACTTCCGTTGTTCCATGTCAGCGTGTCCTGGAACTGTTTCACTGGAGAATTACGACGAGAAGGAGCAGCCGTAACGGTCGCATTGGTGATACCAGCGGCGCTGATTCCAAGATTGTATCCACCCTGGTTTGAAAACTGGCCTGGATTGACGTCGCTGAAGAAGTGAGTGATACCACCCACCCATCCCATGCGCGCCTCGTTCACGATGTTGTTCGTAAGAGTTGAGCGCAGGGCTGCGACGTTGGACCAGCGAATGGACGTTTGTGCTCCGTGATTCGGAAAGTTAGGAAACGCCGGGTCGACGTTGTTGAGAAAGTCTACGACGCCGTCGAACTTCTGATAGTTCCAGATGTTCTCGAGGTGATGTTTCTTAGTCAGATTGAAATCGAGGCGAACGGTCGGGAACTTGCGAACCTGGCCACCGATGTTCGTAAAGCTCACGAGTTCGCGATTCAATTCAGCCGCGCTTCCCGCGGCAACTGTAACCGGGCGAACCGTCAATCCGTTGATGGATCCTCGGATTTCGCTGAGTAACCCGCCGATTGTCGGATCGGGCGTGGAGGGGAAAGCACCCGCCGACGCGATGTTGTAGAGATTAACAGTGCAACGCATCAGGCCGGAGGTCGCACCCGTCGTGGTGCACGCGCCTGGAACACCACCACTCGGGATCGCAGCTTCGTAGCGGAAGATTCCATTTCGTGCCGGCTCGGTCAGAATAGTTCGAGTGCGAAGTGGAGTACGTTCAGGGAGCCGGAATTCTTCATAGTTAACGAAGAAGAATGCCTTGTCGGTCCCATCGAAGAGTTTTGGGATCCTGATTGGACCACCGACTTTACCGCCGGGTTGATTGAGCAAGATCCGGCTTTGCGGAGCTTTGTGTGTAACAGGATCCGGAGGCAGGTCGCGATTATTGAACCAGTAGTTTGCATTCAACGCGGGATTGCGGTGATACCAGTAAAGACCCCCGTGATAGTCGTTGCTACCACCCTGCGTGACAAACTTGATCTGCACCGCGCCTTCAGCCGCACTTTCCGAACCTGGATTGGAAGTGGAGACGGTGACTTCGCTGATCGCGTCAGTACGCGGACGAATATATGTAAAGAACCCGTCGTTTGACTTCAGCAGGTTGTCTTGTACGTTGATGCCATCAATGGTGATGTTCAGCGCGCCTTTGGGTAGCCCGTTGACTGACGATGTACGCGGGCGGCCAGGAGTGGCAGTGCCCGGCATCGTCAAAACGAGATCCAAAGCGTCTCTGGAAGCAGTCGGCAAATCCGTGATCTGGCGACCCGTAAGAGTCGTACCGACGGTTGCATTTTGTGTCTGCAGCAACTCACCGCCGCCGACTACTGTGACAGTTTCATTCGCCGATCCAATCTCGAGTTCGACGTTGATGGTCGAAGTTTTGGCGACGTCGATCTTGATATCGGTGACCGCAGCCTGTTTGAAGCCAGCGGCAACTATCGAGGCCGTATACACGCCCGTCGTCAAAGCTGTAATACTGTATGCTCCGTTATTGTTGGTCTGTGTGGAAAACTCCTGATTGGTAGCAGCGTTTTTTACGGTCACGGTGGCACCAGCTACCACCGCACCCTTAGGGTCGGTCACGGTACCCGACAGCGAACCTGTCGAGGCGCCTTGTCCTAACGCGGGGAGTACGCAAAGACCAACGGTCAGGAGTACTAACAGGTACTTCTGTAAACCGTTTCTCATCACCTCATCCTCCAAAAATGGTTTTAGCCCA
>JBKPPU010000182.1:0-18124 GCA_046733695.1 Acidobacteriota bacterium | reverse complement strand
GATGATACGGACGTCAGCGTTGCAGTATCGCCGGCGTCAGTGGCGGAAGATGGAGCGACCAACCTGGTCTATACCTTCACCCGCAACGGCGTCACGGGTAGTGCCCTGGTTGTAAACTTCACGATTGGTGGTACGGCGACCTTTGGCGTATCTCCAAACGATTACACACAGTCCGGCGCGACAACGTTTGCTCCGCCTACCGGCACGGTAACGTTCGCACCGGGCAGCTCGACAGCGCAGGTAACAGTAGATCCTGAGGCCGATGCTATTGCTGAAGCTGATGAAACTGTCAGCATCACCCTCGCGGCTGGAGTGGGCTATAACGTAATCAGTCCAAGCTCAGCCACTGGGACCATTCTCAATGACGACACGCTCGTCAGCGTTGCAGTGTCACCCACTACGACGTCAGAGGGTGGACCGAACCTCGTCTACACTTTCACACGCACTGGCCCGACCACCAGTGCGATAACAGTCAACTTCTCGGTGGGCGGCACAGCCAGCTTCCCATCGGATTACTCGCAGAGCGGTGCAGCAACATTCACTCCGCCGACAGCTACTGTGACGATTCCGTCGGGTAGCTCCACGGCTGCGGTGACTGTGACGCCGTTGAGCGACTGTATGGTGGAAGGCGCCGAGACAGTTGACTTCACCGTCCAATCTGGAACGGGTTATGGAGTGGGTTCACCCAGCCTGGCTTCCGGCACTATCAACAATACGGCGGATTCGACGCCACCAACGATCACGCTCATTCCCGGAGTGAACATGGAGTTGTGGCCACCGAATCACTCGTATCACTCGATATCGGTTACGGACTTCGTGGCTA
The DNA here is from genome assembly GCA_046733695.1 of Acidobacteriota bacterium. GTDB lineage: Bacteria > Acidobacteriota > Blastocatellia > Pyrinomonadales > Pyrinomonadaceae > PSRF01. Next base: position 17,301 of record JBKPPU010000182.1, on the reverse strand, counting down.
GCGCCAGTGATAACTGCGACGCCAGTGTTGACATCAACGATGTCTACATCACGAAGATCACGAGTGATGAGGCTGAAGACGGAGCCGGTGACGGAAACACATTGAACGACATCGTCATCGCACCTGATTGCAAGACGGCTCAGTTGCGGTCCGAACGTTCAGTGCTCGGCGATGGTCGTGTCTACACGATCACGTTCAAGGTCGTAGATTCAGCGGGCAACTTTACGACAGCAACCGTTCAGGTAAAAGTGCGCACCTCGCCAGGTAGTTCAGCGGTCGATAGTGGCGTGGTCTACACGGTTAACGGTTGTCCGTAAGAAGGCGTCAAGGATGGATGCGGCGAGTCCGCATCCATCCCGCTCTCACACACATTCACGATGGAAGATGAATCTTGACCTTTATAACCCCAAAGGAGTTTGATATGAAAAACACACGCATTCTATTCGTGGTGCTGATAGCCTTCATCTGCACAGCGAGCTCGCTTGCATCTGCACCGACTCTGTCGATCACCGTGAACAACAATTCAAGTCGGGACATTCGGCATCTCTATTTATCGGCGGCGAATAGTGACAGCTGGGGACCCGATCAACTGAACAACTCGCCAATCGGCACAGGAGTTAGCCGGCAGCTTAACGTGTCGTGGGAGCAATCCAGCGTTAAGTTGGTTGCCGAGGATCAGGATGGATGTTTCCTGCAGACCACGGTTGAAGCTTCCGGTAGTCCGGAATGGACGATCGACAACAATACGAGCCGTAACTGTGGGGACTAACCACGCTTAGAAACGGTTCTACACCTTTCACCTACCTTCGCGGGACCACGACGTTAACCACGCCGTGGTCCCGCTTAATCGTACGTAACTTATTTTATTGCGCGACTAGCGTGTTGAGCGAGGTTGCGAGTTCGAGGCGCGTGAGGCTGCGAGAAGGGTTGAAAGCGTTGCCATCGAGGGAAATGAAGCCGCGCTGCAGAGCGACGGCGACGTAACCTCGCCATGCGACGGGTATCGACAAGGCGTCGGATACTGTCAGAGGAAGCGACGCGGTCGCTGCCTGAGAACCGAGGCCGGCCGCTTTCACGAACCCGATCGCTGCCGCGAGTTTCGTAGCTCCGTTGTAAGGATAGAAGTTCCGGCCGGCGGTCGCATCATAAAACAACGCCTGAGTGCTCTCGACCACATTACGCGAATAATCGTCGCGAACGTCGGTGAACATCGGAGCTGCTGCCATGTACTGTGGAACGAGGCCCGCTCGAACCAGTGCCTCAGCAAGTTCAATGCGGCTGACGGCATCGTTCGGACGGAATTTTCTGCCTTCCGGTAGCATCAGATTTGCAAGCAGACTCTTCTCGACCTGTATAGCCTGGTCAGGCGAGAGCGTCGACTCATCGAGCATGACCGGATACTCAACCTGAGTTAGCTCGACCGCGCCGAACACCTGCTGGCTTGTTCCCACACAACCTGAATGAAATATCGACGCACGCAACGTTTGGCTTGTCGGGTTGCGCAGCACTACTTTCTCACGGCGTCCGGTGAAGCCAGGCAAGTTGAGATAGTTTGATTCACCGAGCAATGAATTCGACTGGTCATAAACTCTCAGTCCAAAATCATTTGCACTGAGGTCCCAAGAGATATTGATGCCGATCTGAATTGTGTTCTGCGGAACTGCGACGCTCGCTGAGCTTGTCAGGTTCGGATACACAGTCTGCGCGAACGTCTGCGATGTGCGCGTGACGAACCGGATCGCATTGCGGGAGAGCGTTGAGCGAAATCCACCCATGTGACGTTCCGGAAACGCGGCCTCGAGCACTGCGGCGTATGTGTTGAGCATCCCGGCGCCGGCTTCGTGGAAAAAGTAGCGAGGCATCGGCGTCGCAGTGCGGCTTAGGATGTCCTTGACATCTGCCGGAGTCAGGCTCGGATTCGCTTCGAGCATCAGCGCAATCGCTCCGGCAACCTGCGGGGCTGAGAACGATGTGCCTGTCGCCGTCGTGTAGTACGGTAATTCGAGGGGCGTCAGACGTTTGATGTCCGCGCTGGCAATCCCGGAAACTCCTGTAACAGTTGGTGCACTCCGAAGGCTGACAATGTCCGTTCCGGGAGCGACGAGAGACGGGTGCTGCAAATCATCGCCGAAGTTGCCGCGTGATGAATAGCCTGCGAGCTTGCCTGTTACATCGGTCGCGCCGACGCCGATTACCCACGGCGCTATCGCATACGGGTTCATCGTTCCGTTTCCCGGGCCGCTATTGCCGGCTGAGAAGACAATGTTTACGCCTGCATCCGTCAGCATCTTAGTCGCCACGTTAACCGGATCGTTAGGATCGTAGACCGTGTTCGCTGAGAAGCTGCAGTTCACTACCCGCACGTTGTATTTGGCTCTTTTCTCGAGCAGATAATCGAATCCCGAAAGGACGTACATCAGGTTTAGATCGCCTGCACTAAGTCCCAGAAGCCGCGCGCCCGGAGCGACGCCGGCGAATTTTCCGGACGAGCTCGCTCCGCTTGCAGCGATCACTCCGCTGACGAAAGTTCCGTGACCAGCCACCAGATCCGTGTTCGAGAGATTCTCCAACGGCGACGGATAAGCGAATGAGGCAGGAACGCTTTGCGTATCGGCCAATCGAACGTTTTGAACTACTTTTCCTGCAAGGTCGACGTGCTGGCTGTTGATGCCGGTATCGAGGACCGCGACTGTGACGTTGCGACCGGTTACGGGTATGCCGCCGTTGTTCTGACGAAGGTCGCTGTCTGGTGCCACACGCTGTACGCCGGTGGTGTTGAAGTACGGATCGGAATTGAAGGTCAGCGTGCGGTTACCGTAGAGCGACCGGACTGTCGGTAACTGTGAAACCGCGACTAGCTGCGCTTTGGTTGCGGTAACGTAAACCACCGGTAGCACACGCATACGCGTTCCGCCGGGGATCCCGAGTTTTTGAAGCTGTGCGATGTCAGCGTCAGTCACCGAAGAGTGATAGACGATCACCGCGTTTATAGTGCTGTCGTCCGTCGCTTTATTAAGAGCAACTGCAAGCTCAGGATCCACACCCTGAAGTCCCGTCTTTTCGCCTGCACCCGTGATGATTGCATCGGCTCCGGTGAGAGTAATGCCGTCCGCACCCGTGAGCGTTATGCCGTCAGCTCCAGTGAGAGTAATGCCGTCGGCTCCTGTAAGCGTGATTCCCGTTGGATTTGTTAGGTCGAACACGACGGCCGTTGGTCCAAAGCCGATGACCGAATCGGCACCCGTCAGAGTGATGCCATCAGCACCGGTGAGCGTTATGCCGTCCGCTCCGGTTAACGTGATGCCATCCGCATGGGGAATTGTAGTGGTGTTTGGGCCGACTTGTGTCGTGCCGTCAGCTCCCGTCAAAGTGATACCGTCCGCGCCCGTGAGCGTGATGCCGTCAGCCCCGGTAAGAGTGATTCCGTTCGGTCGACTAATGAGGATCGAGTCAGCTGTGTATTGCTTACCATCGGCGCCGGTCAACGTTATGCCGTCGGCTCCAGTCAGCGTGATGCCGTCTGCTCCGGTAAGGGTAATGCCGTCGGCTCCTGTCAGTGTGATCCCGTTTGGTCCCGTGTAAGTCGTGCCGTTGGCGCCTGTTGACGTTAAGCCGTCGGCTCCGGTCAGCGTGATACCGTCCGCGCCCGTGAGTGTGATGCCGTTCGATCTGTAATCGAGGATCCCGTCTGCTCCGGTGAGCGTAATGCCGTTGATCCCAACATAGTCGATGCCATCTGCACCGGTTAACGTGATGCCGTTTGATTTGACGACAGAAAGGCCGGCCCAGGCGGGTTGCGCCGTCAGCAGAAGTAATAACAGGAGTGCTATGAATCTATTCATCCGATCCAGCCGGGACTCCGCTACCGCAGGCAGTTCAGGCGCAGAAGACGGAACCCGAATCGTCGCGGGGCGTTGTATCGAATAAATACAAATACCAGGCGACCATGATATATCGTCCCCGCTTGCAGTTCAGTTGCATGCTCGTTGTATTTGCGGCGAGCGCTGCCGCCACGCCGAGCTCGATCTAGACCCTTAATAGACCCGGATTCTGTATCAGGTTGGTTGAGAAAAACTTGAGCGCGGTTCAAGTTTTTCTCAAGGATGGACCTGTATGTTCTGATTTGATGACGATGAGCTTCCTCATTCAAGACCATTTCGATTCGACGGAAAGATGTTCGCCGTCGATCAAGATCGCAGGGACGGCTTCGAAAAGTGAACGCGATGACGTGCATATATTGAATGAAAAGCTTGAGATTCCGCGGTGTGCAGGGCTTGTCGAACGGCCAAGACTTATTGAAAAACTTGACCGATCACTAAGCCAGTTCGCCGTAACACTAGTTTCCGGTAGGGCGGGCACCGGTAAGACGTCGATCGCTGCCGCGTATGCGCGAACGCGAAAGAGAGTCGCATGGTTTACGGTGGAATCGTCAGACGTCGATTGGAACGTTTTCGCAAGTTACCTCGCCGCGAGCGTGCATCGAGTGGCCGAAAGCAAGAAAGCTGTCGGCGACTCGCTGCACGCCGTTACCAACTCTTCGCCCGCCGCGATGGCGCTATTTCTGTACGTCATAGCTTCGGTGTTGGAAACCGACGAAAAGGATGACCGCCCATTGCTTGTGCTTGACGGTATAGACCATTTATTCGACGCCGATTGGTTCGGTGGGTTTTTCAATATTCTGCAGCCGTCGCTTTCCCAAACTGCGGATGTCCTTCTTCTATGCCGGAGCAGGCCACCCAACCCGTTATGGCGTTTGCGTTCGAAACAGCAGCTTGACGTGATCGACGAGAAGACGCTCGCCTTTGATCGAAATGAGACGATATTGCTTCTCAAGCAGGTCGGGCGTTCGCAAGCTGAAGCCACGCGCATTCACGCGGAAACGTTCGGGCGAGTTTCGAAACTCCTTCCATTCATCAGCGGCGGGAAACCGTCGAAGCCTCAGCTATGACGGTAGTGTCCTACCCGGGTTGCTTCTTTGCGCCTTTGCGTCTTCCTTCGCGGCTTTGCGTGGAAAAATCGGTTTCACGCAAAGACGCGAAGGAAGGAAGACGCAAAGGCGCGAAGAAATCGATTTGCGTCCGAGCGACGTGGCATAATACGGCCTTCCGACAGGTCTCGTCGTAGCGATGCAGGACAGAAACTTTTTTCTCCGCACAAAGCTGCTTCCCCCGCGCGCTGTTACCGAATTACTGCAGCGTCCGAGGCTTACGAAAAAGCTCCAAGCCAACCTCGGGTCTCCTATAACGATGGTGGCGGCGGACGCCGGGTGCGGCAAGACCACTCTGATCGCAGATTTTGTGCGCAGCCAGACAAGGCCCACCGTTTGGTACCAGCTCGACCATACCGACGCGGATCCGGTCGTCTTTCTCGGCTATATAGCGCACGGCATCAAGAATCTCTATCCGGCATTCGGCGAAGCTATCTTTCCCTATCTGAGCGAAGCTAACGAAGAGGTGCTTCGCTTTCCTGAGCGATCGGCCGACCTGCTGATAAACGAGATACTTCAATCCGTCGAGCAACCATTCATTCTTGTTCTCGATGACTACCATCACATCGGACGCGATACCATCGTTCATAAGCTCGTCGATCGCCTGCTGCAATACTCGTCTGACCTGGTCCACCTGATCATTACGACCCGCGACCTTCCGCCACTTGCGACCATGCGTCGAAAGACCCAGTCGGCCGCCCTCGTGATAACGCGCGACGATCTTCTTTTTACAGACGACGAAGTGAAAGAGCTGTTCAAACAAACGCTCAATGTCGAACTGGAAGACAGGGAAATAGCCGAGTATCGCGGGCGAACCCAAGGGTGGATAACGGCGCTTCAACTGGTTCGCCAGGTTGCCGAACAAGAGATGCACTCAGCAAACGGACCAGCGGCGTTGGACCTGCATGACATTCTGCAGCAATCAGAACGCGACATCTTCGATTATTTCGCTGAAGAGGTCTTTTCGCGCGAGTCGGCTGATACGCAGAGACTGCTGATGGATCTGTCGCTGCTCGAATCGCTGCAGCTCGATCTCTGCAGCGCGTTGTTTCCTGATCTGCGCTGCTCGGCAGCACTTCCCGAGCTCGCGCAGAAGAACGTGTTTCTTACCGTTGCCGGCGATCGTCAAACGGGCGAGGAATATAGATTCCATCCGCTGTTCCGCGAGTTTCTGGCGCGTCGTCTTCGATCCGATATCGGCCAGGCGCGTGTGGCCGAAGAACGGAACCGGATCGCGGACCACTTTCTCAAAAGCAAAAAGTGGGAGGTGGCCTTGCCGTACCTGCTGGCCGCGCGAAACTTCGATCGCGCAGCGTCCGTGATCGCAGAAACGGGAGACAAGTGGATCGCCGCCGGTGCGTTCACTTCACTTGGCTTGTTCGCGGAACAGATACCCGAGCGATCCCTGGAGGAATATCCCCGCTCGCTGCTGCATAAGGCTGAGGTGGCACGGCTTCATGGCGAGATTGAAAAGTCGTCGAAACTTCTGAACCGGGCGGTGGAGCTTCTAAACAAGACTGGGGATTCGACCGGGGAAGGCGAAGCTCTCCACTCGCTTGCGAGTCTGGCGCGCCGGCGCGGTCGATACCCCGAGGCGTTCTCGCTTATCGAGCGTGCCGAAACTCTCGTATCGCATACTTCGGAAACGTTCATGAAGTGCGCGAACACGCGTGGCCTGTGCCTGATCGTGCAAGGGAAATGGACCGAGGCGGAACAGCAGTTCAGGCTCGCCCTTGACCTCGCTGACAAACTTGGAAACGATCAATACGTTCGGCTCGTGACCCACAATCTTGCGCTTGCGCCGGGCTTTCGCGGAGATTTTGGTGAGGCTTTGCGCTGGTTCAGACGTATTTTTCGCGACGGCCAACCCGACAAGCAACTACCGCAGGAAGCGATCGGTCATTTGAACGTGGCCCGCCTGCATCTTTATCGCGGCGAATTCGAGGATACAGAAAAACATCTCAGCCGCTCGCTCGAGTTGTGCCAGCTCTACAATCTCCGGTTTTTGCGGGGCGAGATATTCGAAGCGTACGCGAATTTCTATCGCGAGAAAGGCGACTTCGCTCACGCTGAGGAATTCTACGAGCGAGCCGCGAATGCATATGATGAGGCCGAGATCGACATCACGTCGAAGGAGTTGAACGAAGAACGTGCAGCTTTCTTTCGCATGCGTGGTGATCTCCCGAAGGCGCGCGCGTTGCTGGAAGCTTTGATCACGCGACGTGAACAGCAGGGAAACGAGCACGGAGTCGTCACCGCTCGTCTGCGTTGCTATCAACTCGATCTTGCCGAAGGCGCAACAGCAGGACTCGACGCGCACCTTCGTGAGCTGCTCGATTATTTCAACCGCCACAATCAATACTACGACGAAGCGTTGACAGCGATGCTCCTGGCCGAGACGTGCCTCGTTAAGGGAAACACGAAAGACATGATCGAGTATGTACGCCGGGCGTTGGATCTTTCGACTCGTTTCGATTACGAGTACTGGCTGCGTGGGGAGATCCGGCGAAACCCAGCGATATTCGGACATGAAGATATCGTGGATCGCCTGCCAGTAGATCTTCGTGAGGAGCTGAGTGCGGAACGCTCCGTGCTACCAGTGCAATCTCAGCTGGAACCACGTGCTCCGATCACAGATTTGACGATCCGGGTGCTCGGCCCAGTAGAGATCTTCCGCGATCCTTCCGTTCAGTTTGCGGCCGATGCCTGGACCACGCGGCGCGCACGAGACATTTTCTGCTACATCGCTACCAGCAAGAATCGACGCGTTCTGAAAGAGGTGCTGATCGAGGCATTCTGGCCCGATGAGGAACTTGAAACCGTCGAGAAGAATTTTCATCCAACGATCTCGCATATCCGAAAAGCGCTCAACAGTCGTCAGCCGTTCAAGCAAAACTTTCTAATCTTTCGCGACGGCGCGTATCAACTCAATCCCGAGCTGTCGTATTCAATCGACGCAGAAGAATTCGAGCAGTTGATCGTCGAAGGAGAAAAAGCAAAACGCGAGAAAGACGCGGAGCATCAACGGGCGATTCTCGAATCCGCTCACAAGATCTACCGGGGGGAATTCATGCCCGGCGTTTATGAGGATTGGGCAGAGGAAAGACGCCAGTTCTACTCAGAACAGTCCGCACGTGTCGTTGCCGCACTCGCAAAACTCTCACTCTCTGAAAAACACTGGGCGGATGCGTTGAAGTATGCGGGTGAAGCGTTGGCCGCCGATCCATTTCGCGAGGACATGCACCGGCTGACAATGAAAGCGTTCGCCGCCCAGGGCAAACCGGCATCCGTTAAGAAGCATTTCGAAAAAATGAAAAAAACTCTTCACACCGAACTCGGCATCGAGCCTGACGAGGAAACCAAGCGTCTGTTCGCCGAACTCCTGAAATAAATCCGGCTTTTATCCGTTTTATCCGTGGCTAAACGGACTCGCTCAAGTTCACCTCAAGTATTTCTCAAAGTCCCTCCTTTACCCTGCTGACAGTTGATTTCCCGAATCGATCGTCAAGGAGACAAGGACGTGAACTTTCAGAAGAGGAACCTGTTAAGAAGGACTCTCACACTTCTGTGTTTGTTTGCTTTGGGTGTCGGATTATGGCTGAGGCCGAATTCGTCACTTACTGCTGTAGGGGCGCAAGGTGTAAGCAAGGCGACGCTTAGCCCAGCACTGAGCGCCCGTATAGCGGGTCTCGCGAATGACGCCGGCGCCGGAATGGTGATCGTTGCATTCAAGACGTCAAACGGATTGCAGAACGAGCATCTTAACGTTCTCCGTGCAGCCGGCGTCACTGGTGGCCAAACATTTCCGACGCTGGGAATGGTCGCGCAACCGATGACCGCCGGCCAGGTTCGCACGCTTGCCGCAAACCCCGCCGTACGATCGCTCTGGTCGAACGATCACCTGATGTATTACATGCATCAGGCACGCGTCCTGGGCGGCGTTCAGAAAGTGCAGACCGACTCTGCAATGACACTGCGGAACGGCGGCATGCCGGTTTCGGGCGCAGGTGATTTTTCTGTATTAGTGATCGACTCAGGCATCGACGCAACCCTCGCGGATCTCCAATTCGGGTCCAAAGTTATTCAGAATGTGCAGACGCCAGTCGCGGCAGGAACACTGCCGGGTTTTACTCCTAATGTCTCGATCGAAAATGTGCCGAACACCGACCAAACCGTCGGCCACGGCACTCACTGCGCCGGGATCATCGGCGGAACAGGACTGCGATCCGGCGGCCTTTATACCGGCGTTGCCCCAGGTGCGAAGATCATCGGTGCGGGACTTGGCGCCGGAATTTTCGTAATAAACGGCCTTGCTGCATGGGAATGGGGTCTCTCAAATCAATACCGTTACAACATCCGCGTTGTGTCGAACAGCTATGGAGGCGCGGGTGCATTCGATCCCGACGATCCGATCACGATCGCGTCAAAACTGGCGCATGACCGAAACATCACCGTGGTCTTTGCGGCCGGAAACGATGGGCCTACGAAAGATACTTACAACACTTATGCGAAAGCTCCGTGGGTGATCGGCGTTGCAGCAGGTGGGAAAGAAGGCGATCTCGCTGACTTTTCTTCACGCGGAGTTAGCCGTGACATTCGACTCAGCAACGACGATCCGAACGACGACTTCAATGCCCCGACAATCACCGCTCCCGGCACTGGCCGCATTTACGAAACCAACGCGACTAAGTTTACGTCAGCGATTGTATCCACACGCTCGACCAGCAATCTCGTAGCAAACGGGCTCGACGCCGACACCGAGCTTCCGCCTGCATACATTCCTTTCTACACGCAGATCTCGGGCACATCGATGGCGACGCCTTATATCGCCGGTGTTGTCGCTCTGCTGCTCGATGCTGACCCGACGCTTTCGCCGGATCAGATCCGCGACATCCTGACTTCGACTGCCAGCAAAATGCCGGGCCGCGAGGAATGGGAAGTCGGCGCCGGTTTCGTGAACGCATACGCAGCGGTTGATAAGGTTTTCAACCGCTCCAAACCATATAGAAACATTCAGGATGCCATGTATAACGCGGTTTTTGAGATGGAACATCCGCCGGTTCAGAACTTCCACATCGATTTCAGTCCAGAGGTGTCGGGGCCGGCCTCTGCGAACGCGAGAACGTTCACCGTCGAGCCCAATATCAATGTCGTTGACGTTTTTGCGACCGTCGACACGCTTGCCGGAGAAGGAACAGGGAACCTCGTCGGGATGCGCGTCACCAGCCCAAGTGGTGTGAGTTATTCGACCGCGATCGAGTATCCGGTGATCGGCACGGATAAGCGAGAGGTAGTCGTCCAGAATCCCGAACCGGGAACATGGACTGTCGAGATACGCGGCGCACGCGGTTTAACCGCCGCGCAACAGGTATCGTCTCCGGTTCAAGTCGCGGCTCCGGGGCCGGTTGAAGGAAACATTACGCAAACGCGATTCATTCTTCCGTTGATAGCTGACATCCAGGGACATCCGCAGCAGGCGACGATCGAAGCGGCATTAAAGAGCCGGCTGATCGACACTTTCCCGGATGGAACCTTCCGTCCGGATTCGACGGTAACGCGCGAGGACCTGGCGCGTTCACTCGCCTTGAACACGAGCCTTCGTCAGGTACTCGGTTCGACGTCGAAGTTCACCGACGTAAGCGGCGACCTCCGGTATTACGCCGAGTACAGCACTGCCCGCGGATCAACGAACCGCGACTTCGATTTCACTCCAACAGGAATGATCGCCGCTTCGGGTACGTCGTTCAACCCGGCTGGCTTTGTTAACCGGCTTGATCTTGTCGTCGCGTTGGTGAAAGCACTCGGTCACGACGCGGAGGCACGCGCTCTGGCAAACACGACCGTCACGGCGAACGGTACGGCACTGAGCGACAACGCTCAGATACCGGGTGCGCTCCGTGGCTATGTTCAGATCGCAATCGATAAAGGACTGTTCGAGGCCTTTCCGGCTGAAGTTCGTCAAATCGCACCGGGACAATTCGTTGCGATCCCCGGACCACGATTCGAGCCCGCGACAGCGGTCTCGCGCGCCGGACTTGCAGGAAAGCTCAACACTTATCACACATTGTTTGCGACCGGCGGGTAACGCTTCTCACCCCCAACGACAACTTCCGCTCGGCGTTTTAATACCAGCGGTTTCTCGTTCCAGCCCAGAGGAACGAGTTCTTCAAGCGGCCCCCCGCGGTGGGCCGCTTTTTTTGAAGTCTGGCTCAACGTTATGACTTTGTTCCTGCTTGGACACAGTCAGTACCACCTCGCGGTAGCGGGTGGGTGCGAAGCCTTATTCCAGGTTGGGTTCAAGAGTTTCTCAAGCAGTGGTGAATACGCTGATGACCAAACGTTATTGCACACATTTCAGAGGCCTTGGGAGGACGAATGAGAGACACTAAAAAAGCACTTGGGAGCAAGAGCACTTTCCGATTCGCGGTTTTGCTTTCCGCGATTGTCGCGATCTTCGGAGCGATGGTTTGGCTACCAGTCGATTCAAGTAAGGCAGCATCGCAACTGGTGAAGGATCTGTACAAGCGTCCTGCTCCGAACTTCGATCTGAATGCCTCTTTGCACTTGCCGAACGTGCGCCAGGCAACATCCGCGCAGCTCGCCGCTCTCAACGACCTCAAGACATCCGTAAACGCGCCCGGTATGACCACTCGCTGGAACGATTTCGGCGGATCGCCTGACGTGATCTACGACTTCGCATCGCAGCCGTACTCGGGCACGCCGGAAGAAGCGGCACGCGCATTCGTCATGCAGAACGCAAATATCTTCGGCGTAACCGAATTGAATAACTTCCGCGTCTTCAGTTCGCGCAATGCGCTCGGTGGATATCTTGTCAGGTTGCAGCAGACGTACAACGGCGTCGCGGTTGACAATGGCGGCATCGGCATTGTGATGAATGCGAACAAGCAGGTCATCATGGCGTCAGGTCCGTTCTTTCGCGATGTCGCAGTCAGTACTCAGCCTTCATTGAGCGCAGAGCAGGCAAGAACAGCAGCCGACAACGATCTGAATAAGTTTTACGTCGGGCTGCCTGCCGCGGCGACAAATCTTCTGAACAACGGTTTATCGATCCTGTCGCAGCAGTTATCCGCTGTAGAGAATATTCCACCCACTCTCTCGATCTATCCAACCGCTAACGGATATCGTCTCGCCTGGAAGGTCGCGAAGTTTTCGAAAAATCCATTCGGCCTGTATCTGGTCACTGTGGATGCAAACTCCGGTGAGATTCTTGGACGCAAAGACTTCGCAGCATTTCAAACTACGCCGGGAGCGGAAACGGCGGACATTTATCCGAAGTACCCGCAGATCGATTCAAACCTGAAGGACAACAGCATAATCAGTTCATGCACGAAGGACGGCGTTGTTGCGCCGTGCGGACAGGAACGTGTCAACTTACGCTCTTTCGATCCGTCTAACCGAGTGACCGGTCTTAATGGCACGCTCACCGGAACGCACACGATCGTCAACAATGCTCTCGCGACAAAGCAGCCGTTCGGACAGGCCGCCCTTGGGACGTGGCACTTCCGCAAGGACGATCCGGCAGCCCTCGAAGCTCGCACTAACGAACAAGATCAACTCGCGGAGCCCGCCGAACATCAGGACGAGATCAACGCCTTCTTCTTCGTAACGTATCTCGTCGAGTACGTCGACTACCTGCATGTCGGCGGCGATAACACTGCCATCGGCGGCGGCGCTTTCCCGGACGATTATCCAAACAAGACGACGCCGCTTCCGGCCACGGTCCACATTCCCAATTTCTATCTCGCATTAGGTATCGCAAACGGTGAAGTGCCTGATGTAACGAATCCTGAGTTCGTCAAGATCGTTATGGGACTCGACAATGCCGTTGCTTTGAATTTGACGTCGCTGATCGAAGGCGTGACAGCCACGAAATCGCCCGTCGTCGTGAACCCGACGGTTTACGGCCATGGTTACTACTTCAACGATCTCGCTCTCGAGGGCACAGTTCCGTATCACGAAGGGATGCACGCGATCACGTCGCCCATCGCCGGACTCGAAGGCGAGGAGGGAAGCGCCATGAACGAGGGCCAGGCAGATATGTGGGCATTCACCATCACGGACAATGCGAGCCTTGGCGACTATGTCGTGAACGCAAAAGGTTTCCGCCAGCTCTATCGCGACAACGGACGCGATCCGGATTCGATCGCGTATATCCGCAGCGCCCGTTCGACTCTTAAATATTCCGACTATGGAACCTACGGCGCGAGTGCCCAGGTTGAAGAGCATCGCGACGGCGAGATCTACATGTCGACGATGTGGGACATTCGCGAGATGATGAATCGCCTTTATCCGGACAACACGACTTACAAACGCCCGCGCGCCATGGATGGTTCGCCGCAGAAGCCCATCACTCGTGGGACCAACATCTTCGAACGTGATTTCCTCGGCTCGATGTACATCCTCGGCACGACGTCGCCCGATACGATGGTGAAGGCTCGCGATGCATTCATCGTCGCGGACCAGATGCTGTATCCGTCGGATTCGGCCGATCCTGACGCCCCCGGAAAGCATCGTGCGATGATCGAACAGATCTTCGCTGCGAAAGAGCTTGGCATTAATGCTCGCGAAGTTTCTGGCGGACAAGCGACCATCTCGACGCAGGTTTCGCACTTTGCCGGTGAACAGGCGGCTCCGGCAGTTCCGCAAAATGTGAAAGTCACGCCGGCTTCTGCAAAAAGCGTAACCATCACGTGGGATCCTGTTCCGGGCGTTGTTGCTTACGAAGTTCTCAAGCGAAAGACCGCACTTGCCGGGCAGCGGGAACCGAACGGCAAGCGCGTGTATGCCGATGGCGATGCCTCGACTTCCGGTTACCGCCATGCATTTTTCACGGCAGGAGATCAAATCTCCTGGGAAGACAAAGGGCCGATCTTTGAGGTCCTTGCGCCAACCGGCCTGAAAGACGTGTTCGACAGCGAATATGTTGTTCGAGCTATCGGTGTGAACTCGACGGGCCAGCTCGGATGGTCGAATTTTTCGGGTTCGTCTCGGGCACTAGAGACACGTCAGGAGGTTACGGCCCAAGTCGATTCAGCCATCTCCAACATCTCGTTCGCGAATGGCGTGATGGCTTTTGACAATCGTCTGACAAATGCACGCGGTGCATTCTCGACAGACAAGACTCTCTACACACCGCTCGAATTCCAGATCGTCAGCATTTCGAATCCATCAGTGACAGTTCGGAACGCGGACGCGAACGGCAACACGTTCATCTACAACCAGGCGTTGACTCTCGGCCAAACATCCGCCGCGAAACGCCTCGAATTCAACGACTCGCTGGCGCAGATGTTCACCTTCGACGCGAAAGTTTATGCAAACGCGTTTGCAGGTTCGATCGTTGGCACGGGTTCGCAGAATGGAGACGGTACTTCGAGCCCGCCGGCGCCGGTCACGTATTCGATCTTTACGGAAACGAAGACAGGAGTATTGCTCGCAGGCGAGCCAACCGCCACGGGCGGCACAAGCGCGACGTGGGGCAAACCTGAGTTCAAAGGCATCACGTGGGATGACGTGCTCGTCACCACAAAGTCCGATGCCCTGGCTCTCGAGGGGCAACTCTCCTCGGCTACTGCGGTCGATATGGACTTTGAACTGCGAACGATGGACGGGCAGGTTTTGATGCGCTCGGCTGGAGCAACGCCAAGCGAGTTCGTCTCTGCCGCTGTTCAGCCCAACACAACGTACGTGTTCCGCGTACTCGGCTTTGCGAATGGTCCGAGCACGTACCAGATCGTGTCGAATCAACTGCTTCCGCAGGGCTCGCCGAATGAGAACGGGGGTACGCGAACGGTCGGCGGCAGTTCGACGGTCTCGGCGACGACGAGTGTACTCACCCGTTTGGTCCGCTTCACTGTGAATCCACTGACCAAAACCGTTTCAATCCGAATACTCTAGTTCGCTGGAGTATTCGCGTCCCCCCCGGAAAGGCTGTCCGACAGGACAGCCTTTTTCGGGGGCTTTTTGTGCTTTTTGTGCTTTTTTGTGGCTCAAGCAGGGCTCAAGTTAATCTCAAGCGAACTTAGTTAATGTCGGGTTAGATGAACACAGGAGGAAGCCCGATGAGAATTCTCGTAAAAGCCCTGACCATATTGGTCGTCACGATTGCGGCTACCGTTTCTGGCCTTGCGGCACCAACGGTCGATAGCCTTTTGGCAACCAGGATCAATACATCTCCTTTGTCGTTAACACCGGTTGTGATCACGTTCGATCACAAAGTGACAAACACAGACTTCCTGATGTTGCAGTCGCTTGGCATCGCCGGCGGACGCTACACACAGGCGTTACCAATCGTGCTGACGTCGATCAATCGAACACAGTTCAATGCATTAAAGACAAAGTCGGGTGTTCGATCGCTTTACGCCAATCGCACGTTTCGCCTGCTCGATCTGGAAGGCCGGACGATAACGGGTATCGAGAATCTCATCCGTGACACTCAGGTGACCGCACTCAACAACGGGCTACCGGTGACAGGCAAAAACATCGGCATTGCGTACGTTGATACGGGCATCGATGCAACCCATCCCGATCTGCAGCTCGGGCAGAACGTCATTCAGAACGTCTATTACGCCACCGCTGATCTACCGGTCGAACCACCTGCTGGATTTCTTCCTGTTGTGCCCGTTGAGAACATGCCCATCACGGACGTCGAGGGCGGACACGGAACTTTCGGCGCCGGCGTAGCTGCGGGTACTGGGGCTGCATCGGCAGGCCTCTACACAGGAATGGCGCCGGGTGCGAAATTGATCGGCATCCGTGCAGGTAACGACGTCGGACTCACGACCTACGCGATCGTGCAAGCTATGGATTACACGCTTGTCAATCAGTATCGATACAACATCCGCGTCTGCAATAACTCGTGGGGGACGACGCTCGCGGACTATCCTTACGATCCGAACGACCCGATCAATACCGCCACGCGTATGATGCACGACCGAAATATCACGGTCGTGTTCGCAGCGGGCAACGACGGCGACGCTCCAAACATGATCAATCCGTTCTCGGTTGCTCCATGGGTGATCTCGGTCGCAGCTGCTGAAAAGCAGGGCCTTGGTACACCAGCCGGATTTTCCTCACGTGGCAACGACAACGGTACGGGCAGCGATACGGCGGGCCAGCCTGCTGATCCTGCAACTCCTCCGAATCTGCGACCCGACATCACCGGTTCGGGAGTCGATATCAAGAGCACACGCTCGAAGGCTCCGGGTGTGACGAATGTCGCGGGCACGCTTCCGATCTTTGTCGGTGCGAACGACCTTTCGACGATCCCGCCTGCATTTCTGCCGTACTACACGACCTCGCAGGGAACGAGTTTCTCGACGCCGCAGGTCACCGGCATCGTTGCCTTGATGATCGAGGCAAATCCGCTGATGACACCGGACCAGGTCGTAACGCTGCTTCGGCAGACGGCAACGCCGATGCCTTATGAGGAACGCGTGGTGGGCGCGGGTTATGTCGATGCGCATAACGCTGTGCGTGCTGCGATGTCGCTAACGGCGGTGCCACATCCGGCAAACCTGTTTCCGTCTAACGATCCGAACGCGCCACAGATCGTCGACGCTCAGGATGATCAACTCGGTACCACCGCACAGGATATTCGAGCTGCGTATTTCAAATACGATCAGAGTGCAAACCAAATCGTCTACCGCTTGAGAGTTACCGATGCGTCAGTGCGCACGCCGAACATGCGATGGACGCTGACGTCGGCATTTGGCGCGGTCGAGGTTTACGTTACGGCATCGGTTGACGAGACCGCCACGACGTTTGAATACGGAAAGATCACGACTCTCGCGACGGGAACGCGAAATCAGGAGACGATCGGCGCGACAGACTTCGGCGCAATCGACGGCAATGAGATCACGATCAAGCTCGGACTTGAAAAGGTGAACGCTGCGGTCGGGCAGAATGTCCTTGGAACGACCTCGACGAACACGCAGGCACAAGCTCAGATACTCATCGGTTCATCGCTGTCTGGTGGGCTTCTCTTGAACTCCGATTCGGGAACCGGCTCGAGTTATGACATCGCTCCGGCCGCGCCCGATCCGACACCAACACCTAACCCCACGCCGACTCCCACACCCGGTGATGGCAACAATGGAAAGGGTAACAATGACTTTAAGGAGCGCTACTCGGGTACGATCCAGCCAGGGCAATCATCGGTGGAGATGCCTTTTTCGCTTCGACGCAGCGGGCTCGATGCGCAGATCAATCAGAACCATGGAAACCAGCGGATCTATTTCGAGCTGCTGGATGCGAATGGGGTCGTTATCGCGAACGCCGATGGCGACAAGATACAA
>JBKPPU010000181.1:0-12741 GCA_046733695.1 Acidobacteriota bacterium | reverse complement strand
GCGGCCGGTTCCCAAACGAGACCTCTCCACTCATCAGTTTCGCCGAGTAGCTGCAAGGCAGCGAGCGGGTGACCAGGATGTCGCTCGATGCGGAGCACCTCAGCAATCACTTGCAGTTTCTCGCCGGACTCGCCGAGCACTTCGAGACGCACGGTGCTCCCGACGTCAGGCAATTGTCGCGGCAAGTGTACGAGCGTTCCCTCGGGACCAACGTTCTCGGTCATTCCTTCAGCGACGATGTGCGTGCCGTCGGGCACGTCCCACTCGGCTTTGATCTCGAGGCTGGCGAGATAACGTGGTCCAGAGCGATTCTCTGTTTCCATTGGTCTCGGCATTTGTGCGCCTCCTCTCCAGGCAAATAGGGGTATTGGTCCTATTGGACCTATTCTTCCTCGGCTCTCAATTTCTCCAACACTGAAAAATCTTCCAGCGTGGTCACATCTCCAGCAACAGACCCGCTCGTTGCGATTTCACGCAAAAGCCGCCGCATGATCTTACCCGATCGAGTCTTTGGCAACGCATCAGAAAAACGAATGTCGTCAGGTCGCGCGAGGGCGCCGATTTCTTTCACGACGTGCGCTTTCAACTCCTGGTTCAACGCGTCTGACGGACTGTGTGACCCCTCGAGTGTTACAAATGCCACTATCGAGGAGCCCTTGATGTCATCAGGACGCGCTACGACCGCAGCTTCAGCCACCGCGTCGTGCGACACGAGTGCGCTCTCGATTTCTGCAGTTCCAAGTCTATGTCCGCTTACATTAATAACATCATCGATGCGGCCCATTATCCAGAAATAGCCGTCATTGTCGCGTCTGGCGCCGTCGCCGGCAAAGTAAATCCCGTCAATTTGCGACCAATATTGCTGCCGGTAGCGTTCATCGTCGCCCCAGATTGTCCGCAGCATCGACGGCCAGGGACGCTTGATAACGAGGTAGCCGCCCGTATTGCCGCTGACAGGCTTGCCGTCGCGCGTCATGATGTCGGCATCGATTCCGGGAAACGGTTTGGTCGCCGAACCAGGCTTCGTCGAAGTCGCTCCGGGGATCGGCGTGATCATGATCGCGCCGGTTTCAGTTTGCCACCACGTGTCGACAATCGGACATCGGTCCCTGCCGATTACCTGCCGATACCACATCCACGCCTCAGGGTTTATCGGTTCACCGACCGTGCCGAGTAATCGCAGACTTGTAAGGTCGTGCTTCTGAGGCCAGTGCTCGCCCCATTTGATAAAGGACCTGATCGCGGTCGGAGCCGTGTAGAAGACGTTTACTCGGTGGCGCTCGATCATGCTCCAGAAGCGATCGGGCTCGGGGAAGTTTGGCGCCCCTTCGTACATCAAAACGGACGCGCCATTCGAGAGTGGTCCATAGACCACATAACTGTGTCCAGTCACCCAACCGATATCTGCAGTACACCAGTAAAGATCCTCGTCTCTGATGTCGAAAACCCACTTGGTTGTGAGATGAGCTTGCAGTAAGTAACCCGCCGTGGTGTGCAGAATGCCCTTGGGCTTACCGGTCGTACCGGAGGTGTAGAGAATGTAAAGCGGATGTTCACTTTCCAACTCTTCCGCAGGACAATCGGCATCGACAGTTTCCATCAGTTCGTGCCACCAAAAATCGCGGCCGGGTTCCATGTGCTGAGGTGAGCCGGTGCGTTGGACCACGATACATGCGTTAACCGAAGGGGTTGATTTCAACGCCTCGTCGACTGCTGTTTTGAGTTTGACTTCACTGCCACGTCTCCAGCCGCCATCAGCAGTAACGACGAGCTTGCAACTGGCGTCGTTGATGCGATCGACGAGGGCAGTGCTGGAGAATCCGCCAAACACGACGGAGTGGGTAGCGCCGATGCGTGCACACGCGAGCATCGCGATTGCCAACTCCGGAACGAGCGGCATGTAGAGTGCAACCCGATCGCCACGTTCGATGTTCGCGTGCTTCAGTACGTTCGCAAACTTGCAGACTTCCGTGTGGAGTTGTTGATAAGTAAACGTGCGAGTCTCGCCGGGCTCACCTTCCCAGATCAATGCCGCTTTGTTTCGCCGCCACGTTCTAAGATGTCGATCGAGACAGTTGTAGGAAATGTTGATCTTGCCGCCGCCAAACCATTCCGCATGAGGCGGATTCCACTTCAGCACCGTATCCCACGTTTTGAACCAGTGAAGCTCTTCAGCCATTCGGGCCCAGAATCCTTCGGGGTCAGCCGCGGCCTCAGCGCGCAGCTTCTCGAGCTCGTCCATCGACTTGATATGCGCCAGCTCAGAAAAAGTCTCTGACGGCGGAAACACTCGCTCCTCGTGAAGCACTGATTCGATGTTAGTAACGGTCGACATGCCTGCCTGTGTACCACAGTGGATTGCCAATTGCCAATTGCCAATTTTCGGGTTTGCTGGTGTTTACGGTATTGTGTTGGACAAATCGACAATTGGCAATTGGAAATCGGCAATGCTCTACGTTGGCACGAGCGGTTACAGTTACAAGGAATGGAAGGGAAAGTTTTATCCGGAGCAGCTTCCGGCTAAAGACATGCTCTCTTACTACGCGGAGCACTTCCAGTCAGTGGAGTTGAACAATACTTTCTACCGTACGCCGAAGCCGAATCTCGTGGAAAGCTGGAAGTCGCAGGTGCCTGAGAGTTTCCGCTTCTCCGTTAAAGCTTCACAAGGCATCACTCACTTCAGACGACTCAAAGATGCAGCGTATCCAACACGCGTGATGCTCGAAACGATCTCTGCACTTGATGACCGGTTGGGCGCCGTTATCTTTCGTCTGCCGTCAGACATGAAGAAAGATCTCGAGCGGCTGAAGACTTTTCTGAAGCACCTGCCGCGCGACACGCCGGCCGCTTTCGACTTTCGAGACCAAACGTGGTTTCACGACGAAGTATTCGAACTATTGCGCAGCGACAATCGCGCGCTAGTGGTTTCAGATACTGAAGACTTGCCTGAAGTTTACAGGGAGAAAACTGCCGACTGGGGTTACCTGCGTTTGCGGCGGGTTCAATATTCCGCGGGCGAGCTCAAGAAGTGGGTCAAATGGATGAAGGCGCAGCAGTGGAAAGATACCTTCGTGTTCTTCAGGCACGAAGACGAAGGAACCGGGCCCAAGCTTGCGACCCAGTTCCTTAAACTGTCCACAGATTGATCTGCGTAATCCGTTTAATCTGCGTAATCTGCGTTCTAGAAATTGCCTCCGCACTCATCGTGCCCGCAGTCGCAATCAAGCTCGATAGTATCGCCTGTCCCTTCACATGAAGCACTGCAGTATTTGCCACCGGGTTGCGGTGGGCAGGAACAAACAGGATTCTTACACTTATTCTCGTCCGCCATGGGATCCTCCTTGCCTCTAATTTGTAGGGGGCATTCAGAGAGTAGCAACTAACCGACTGCTCTCGCAATCTCGGCTGCCACGCGCGCGTTGTTCTCGAGCAGTGCGATGTTCGCTCGCAAAGTGGCGCCCCCGCTGCGTTCTGCCATTTGACTCAGCAGAAACGGCGTCAACGCCGAGCCCGTGATTCCTTTCCATTCTGCATCTTCCAAAGCTGTAGTCAGGACTTGTTGGAGCGTCTCGGCCGGAACTTCGAACTTTGCGGGAACTGGAACTACTACGAGCAGCGCTGATTCGAGTCCGAGAGAGCGTTGCGCGTGAAAGATCCCGGCGACGTCCTCGGGCGAGTCGGCGCGAACATCGATCGGGAGTCCACTTTGTCGCGAGTAAAAAGCCGGAAGCTCATCACATTGATAGCCGGCGACTGTAACGCCTTGTGTTTCGAGCCACTCGCGCGTGGCAGGCAAATCGAGAACGATCTTGGCGCCCGAGCAGACAACGATGATTGGCGTGCGCGCGAGTTCCGGAAGATCCGCGGACACGTCAGGCAGCGAACCGCGATGAACTCCGCCGATGCCCCCGGTGGCAAAGACTTTTATTCCCGCGCGATGCGCAATCCATGCGGTGGAAGCAACTGTCGTGGCGCCGTTCCAACCTCGCGCGACTGCGATCGAGATATCGCGAGTGCTGATCTTTCGGATGTCGTTGCCGTCGGCGAGCAGACGGAGTTGCGCGTCGTCGACTCCGACCGATAGTTTACCGTCGAGAATCGCGATCGTGGCCGGTGTTGCGCCACCGTCACGCACCGTCGCTTCCAGGCGATTTGCGGTTTCGAGGTTCTGCGGGCGCGGCAGGCCATGCGCGATCACTGTCGACTCGAGCGCAACGACCGCACGACGCTCGCTGAGTGCGTTTGCGATTTCGGGAGCGATGTTAAGAAATTCGCGCATTGGCAGTGGCCGCTTTCGTCAAAGTAAAAATAGTGCCGCCCGACTCGCGTGGCTCCCATGAGATGTGCGCATCGATCATGCCCGCCCGCGCGCGCATGTTGGCGAGCCCTCGCCCTTCGGAATTTGTGTGCTGCGATTTGAACGGCCGCCCATTGTCCTCAATGCGCAAGGAAAAATCACCTTCCTCTAAACTGGTCACAAACATCTTTACTTCCGTCGCCTCAGCGTGACGCCAGATATTGTTCACTGCTTCCTGTACGATGCGATAGATCTGCATCTGCACACTTGGCGACAGCTCACTTCGCTCTTCGATCGCATCATCGCAATGAAACTCGTAGACGAAGCGCTTCTCCGCGGGCGCGTCCTGAACAGCGTGCGAGAGTGCAAACTCGAGCGCCGCCGCGAAGCCGACGTTTTGAAGCACCGAGGGG
This sequence comes from Acidobacteriota bacterium, assembly GCA_046733695.1. Classification (GTDB taxonomy): domain Bacteria; phylum Acidobacteriota; class Blastocatellia; order Pyrinomonadales; family Pyrinomonadaceae; genus PSRF01. The sequence continues at coordinate 8,031 of JBKPPU010000181.1, read as the reverse complement.
CTCAGGTCTTCACAAATGCGCCGCACTTCCTGTGAAATCGTTTCGATCTCGCTTCGCAGTGCGACCGTTGGAGTGTTGCTGGCTGATTCGCCGTTGACTTTGATCTGATCGGTCAAGAGTGCGAGATGACGGAGATCGGCGAGCGTTTGATCGTGCAAGTCACGAGAGATTCGACGTCGCTCACGTTCGGCTTCGTTTGCGAGATTCAGACGCGCATCGGCAAGCTCGCGATTGGCGTCGACGAGGGCCGCACTCGTGGCCACAATCCGACGTCGCTCGAGGATGGCCCACAAGAGAGCGAGCAACGCGAGAGCTAAGAGAATCGCGAGCGCCGTCGACGTCCACGGGAACGGAGCTTTGGCAACGGTGAAAGAAAAACTCAGAGGCGCCGATGAGGTGAGGTCTTTTGTGAAAGCACGTGCTGTGACGGTGTACGTCCCCGGTTTCAAGCCCTCCATCGTGAACTGCGATTCGCGCGACAGTTTCTGCCTGATCGACTGCCCCTTGCTATCCACGAGCGTGAACGCATACTGAAACTGCTCTGGAAATGTGCGACTGCTAATTGCCGTTACGTCGAGCAACAAACTGTTCTGCGGGTATTCGAGATTCAACCCGGCCTGCAACTCCGAGGGCGCGTGCACGCGTTTACTCAGGATTCGCGTCGCCGATAACGACGGCTCCAAACGTCCCGGTTCGTAACGCGCCACACCGCGATTCGTTCCGATTAAGACTACATCGCTGCCGTCAGCTTTGCGTAGAGGCTGAACCGCAAAAACGCTTTGTGACGGCAAACCCTGTTCGGAATCGAGCTCCGATACCACTGGTCCAACGACCGGATCGAGCAGGATCCGCAACAAGCCATTGCCGCGTGTGCCGCACCAGAGCTCATTGGTCTTCTCTGACTGGATTGTGAAGACATAGCGCGCATCGACGTTGGGAACCGTAACGCTGCACGCGGCTCCCGGCCTGCAGAGAAAGATTCCGGAACCCGTTCCAAACCAGAGTGAACCGTCTGGGGTGCGCGCCATCGATCGGACAGGCGTTCCTTTCATCGGTGCGAACGCGGGTTCTTCGCGAATCGTTTTCCCCTCTGAGACGAACACGCCGTCGCGGTTCGTTCCAATCAAAATTCGTTCTTCGCCATCGGCGAGCAGGCTAAGAACTTCACGAGCAGTTGCGGGAGCAGTGGACCACGTGAGGCTGCTGCGTCCGCCGTCCATGCGATCGATGCCGCGACCGAAGATCGCGAAATACGTGGCACCGTGGAATTGGATTATCGCGCGCACGCTTCCGGTCGTGTCGGGAGCGCCGGAACCGGCCTCAACGCGCGAAAACGTCTGTTCTTCTAAACGGCCGGATTGCCTCGACCCTGCGTAGAAACCACTCGCTGCGGCAACCAGGAGTCGCTGCGATTTGTCCTCCGCGATCGCGTAGATGATGTTGCGACCGAGAGCCGGCACCGGATTCCACGTCGCGGTTTCGTCGTCGTAAACAAAGAGCCCGCGATTTGTGCCGGCAACACTGCGGCCGCTGCTCGATTGAAAGAGTGATCTGACGAAGTTTGTTTCGGAATTGTCGCCGATTGATTCGACACGGGGCGCGTGTGGATCATAACGACAGACGCCACGGTCAGTTCCAAACCAGATGACGCCTTCGCGATCGGCGAAGATCGCATAGACGTGATCCGAACGCAGTCCACCGGCAGTGCCGTCGAAAGTGAAACGCTGAACTTTTGTTTTTGAAATTCGGAAGACGCCGCGCCCGTCAGTGCCAACCCACATCTCGTCTCCGATTCGCCTCAGAGACATCACCGGGCCAGTCGTGGCCTCTTCGTGGCGTTTTAATCCTGAAGGTTCGTCACCTGAAAGCGCGCCCGGTTCCTCTTTTTTCGCACGCGCGCCGACCCAGAGATTGCCGTCCTGATCGCGTTCGAGTGCGTTGACAAAGAACACGGGTGGCTTCATCTGGCTTTCTTTGGCGACGCCGTTTGCGACTTCCAGTACGCCACGACTCAGCGAGCCGACAAAGATGCGTCCGTTTGTATCAGTGACACTTGTGAGCGGCAGTGGTCCTGGTCGGTCTCGATCGCTGCTTTCCAGCGGTTGTTTCAGGAACTCGCGAGTGTCGATAACCGTGCGGCTCACGGTTGTAGTTTCCCGACCGGTGATGCCGTCGTTGATTGGCGTAACGACCAGGTGTGCGCGACTCTCGTAAACACGTCCCTGTTCCGAGGTCATGATCACGGAGCCGGAAGGATCCGTGGCGATTGCCGTGATAGGTTGGCCCGACGTTTCGTTCGCTTTTAAGAACTGGCCGTCGTGAAAGCGGGTTGCACCTGCTTCAGTGCCGATCCAAAGCGCGCCGTCTTTATCCGTTTGGAGCGCGAGGATTCTTCCGTTAGGCAGCGCGGGATCGTTGATTGTCTGTGTTCTGCGGCCGTCAAATTTTGCAAGTCCGGTCTCAGTCCCAAACCACATCGCACCATCCGACGTTTGCGCAATCGTCCGCACACGATCGGAAGGCAGACCATGAAAGAGCGTCACGGCGCCCCACTGGTGCAAACCCGTTATCGGTGTTGGCGAAGGTGATGGAGATGGCGAAGGCGAGGGTGACGGCGACGCAGTCGGTTGCGCTTCCGTCTGTGCGCCACTAAACGGCACTAAAGCAGAAACAAGCCACAAAAAGGCACAAAAAGCACAAAACAGCAGAAGAAAGCCTTTTGTGCTTTTTGTGCCTTTTTGTGGCCTCATTTCTTTTTTGAGGCGAGTTCTCGTTTTTGCTCTTCGTTGAAACGCTTCTGATCTTTTTCGAGCCAGGCTTCGAGATCCTTTGAGGCTTTCTCGAGCTCGTCGCTATTCAACAGTCCGCGGCGCAGTGCTTCAAAAAATGCTCGCGTGCGAATGTTGTAGGCGAGCTTCTCGTACGCTTCCTGGTCGGTGCCTTCGGCGACAGACACGAAGAGTTTTTCATAAAGTGTGGCGAGCCGGCTTTCGACACCACGCAAGCTCAACGAACACTTGCGCGCGATGGCCCAATTCGAAAGTCCGAGCGCGAGATAGTAAAGTGCTTCAGCTTCGAACTCAGTCAGAAGCGGTCGCTTGAATGAATCCTTGAACGCGGGATCGATCATGTCAGCGCCGTCTTCAAGCACAGCAGCGACAAAACGCAGAAATCGCGACTCCGGATTGTTCTTGTGGATGAAGCCGTAGGCTGGCGGCGGATCGACAGACTTTACAATCTTCCGAATCTCGTTGATGTAGATCTCGTGGGGAAATTGAGTCCAGAAGATGATGCGGGCCGTCGGAAAGTCGCGCCAGATGGCTCGTGCAGCCTTAACACCCGAGAGTTTTGGCATCTGGATGTCGAGAATGCAGACGTCTGGTCGTTCAGCCAGAGCGAGTTTTACAGTCTCTTCCCCGTCCGCCGCCTCGAAAACGGGCACGTGTGACGGAAACTCCTTTTCCAGGATCTCGCGGAGGTAATGGCGCTGGGCCATGTTATCTTCAGCAATCAGAATTGACATGACTCGTGATGATAACGCTTCATAGACCCGTGTTGAAAGGTGAACTCATGCGACTCCGAAAACCTGCTGTGTTTGTTTTACTCTATCTGTTTTTTACGTCAACCGTGCTTCCCACAGTCGCCCAAACGCGGGACGAACGACTCTGGCAGCGGGCACTACAGATCCACCGGCGCGCGATCGTCATCGACACGCATAACGACGTGACTACCCCGATGACCAACGACGATTTCGATCTGAGTGGAACTCCCCCTACGCCGTATCGCACGAGCATCGAACGCATGCGGAAGGGCGGGCTGACGGCGGAATTCTTCTCCCTCTACGTCAAACCGTGGTACGTCGAACACGGCGGCTCGGCGCGACGCACCCTGGACATGATCGATTCTGTTTACCGCGCGGTGGAACGCCATCCGAGAGATCTGATGATCGCGACGACAGTCGCCGACATCCGGCGCGCCAAGAGGCAAGGGAAGATCGCAGCGTTGATGGGAATCGAGGGTGGGCACGCGATCGAAGACTCCCTCGCGACATTGCGCGAGTTCCACCGGCTTGGAGTCCGTTACATGACGCTGACCTGGAACAACACGAACAACTGGGCCGATGCCGGACGTGGCGAGAAGAAACACAATGGCCTCAGCGACTTTGGGAAGGAAGTCGTGCGCGAAATGAATCGATTGGGAATGCTTGTCGACGTTTCGCACGTGTCAGACGAGACGATGAGCGATGCGCTCGACGTGTCGAAAGCGCCAATCATCGCTTCCCACTCGTCGGCACGCGCTCTCAGCAACGTCCCGCGAAATATTCCCGACGATCTTCTCCGCCGGATCGCAAAGAATGGCGGCGTGGTCCAGGTCAACTTCTACAGTGTGTTTGTCGACACTGCTACTGTCTCACCACAGAGCGCCGAACGCGATCGACGACTCAAAGCGCAGCAGGATGCGATTGACGAGAAGTACAAAGACGATCCGGAACGGCGTGCGGAAGAAAGTGACAAGCTCGAAGCCGCGAATCCGTTACCGCCGCTTCCGATCTCGAAGTTAATCGATCACATCGATCACATCGTGAAGGTCGCGGGCATCGATCACGTCGGCATCGGCGCTGATTTTGACGGCGCGAACGATATGCCGGAAGGGGCGCAGGATGTTTCGATGTTGCCAAACATTACATATGAACTACTGAAGCGTGGTTACAGCGAACGAGATATCAGGAAGATTCTTGGTGAGAATTTGTTGCGCGTGATGGTGGAAGCTGAACGCGTAGCACGGACTTCAAGCCGGACGATTAGCGGCGACGGTAGTCTTCACAGGATTAACAAGATGAAAAATGATTGACCTGTAAATCCTGAAAACATCTTGTACATCCTGTCCAATGTCTTAAAAAATGAGCACGGCGCATTACGTCCGTGCTCAAGCAGAAAAGAAGAGAGTCTATATATCAATTACCGGTTCTGACCGCCGCGATTCTGTCCGCTGGATCTGCCAGTATCGAACTCATCGTCGTCGTCCAGATTTTGTGCTCCTTTTTGGCCACCCTGCTGACCACCGTGCTGTCCACCAGCATGTTGGCCGCCCTGCTGACCTGACTGTCCACTACGACCTGGTGATTGTTGGCCGGAGCCACCCTGGTCGCCTTTAGAACCCATGTTCCTCTGCGCATCATCGTTCTTCATTCTGTCATCTGCCATGCGGTTTATTCCTCCCATATGCTCGATGATTTTCTTTCCGCTTTTAATCCATCAACCACCGTGCCAGTTGCGGATCGCGCTCTAAATCGCGATTATCGCTAACTGCTGCTATGAAAGAGTTTTGAAAACAATACGCGCGGAAATGAAATCATACACACGCGTGATATTATTCTTTGCACATCAATGACTGCCGCCGGTATCTACATACATATTCCGTTCTGTAGTTCGCGTTGTTCTTATTGCGATTTTGCTACAGGGTTGTTCCAGCAGGAGCTCGCCGAACGTTACGTGCGCGCCCTCGTTGCGGACATTAGATCGTCGGGTTATTTAGGTGACATTGTTGACACGATCTATTTTGGCGGCGGCACGCCGTCGCTGCTTGCGCCTGCGCAACTGAAATCGATCCTCGCGACTGTTCACGACTGCTTCAAGATCGATCCGCAATCGGAAATTACGTTGGAAATAAATCCCGGCAGTGTAAACGAAGAGAAGCTGCGTGCGTTTCGCAGTTTGGGAGTTAACAGAGCGAGCTTCGGTGCGCAGACTTTCGACGATGCTGAGCTCGCAAAACTCGGCCGCTCGCACACGACTGCTGAGACGCTTAAAACTTTCAACGATCTGCGCGGCGTTGGATTTGAGAATGTGAGCTTCGATCTCATCGCGGGTCTGCCGGGACAAACGCTCGCGGGCTGGCAACGAAACATCAGCCAGGCACTCGATCTTCGTCCCGAACATCTTTCGTTCTATCTGCTCGAGGTCCATTCAGGCACGCCGCTAGCGGAACACATTCGACGCGGTATTCAGCCTGAGCCAGACGACGACCTCGCGGGTGTGATGTACCATTGGATGCTCGAACAGGCCGCGGATGCCCGTTACGAGCATTATGAGATCTCGAATCTTTGCCGGCCTGGTTTTCACTCGAGACATAACCTCAAATACTGGACTGGCGACGCCTATTACGGGTTTGGTTGTTCGGCGCATTCTTATGATGGAGCAACGCGGCGCTGGTCCAATCATCGCGATGTGTTGAAATACGTGACCCTGGTTGAGAGTGGCAAATCGGCGGTGGTTGAGGAGCAGCAGTTGAGCCAGACGGACGTCCGTGCCGAGGCTGTGTTTCTCGGGATGCGGCTGATGCGAGGGATCGATCTGCGAGCGTTTAGTAAATCGTTTGGCGTTGATCTGCGCGACGAGCACGCAGAAGACCTGGACCGCTTTTGCAGAGCCGGCCTCGTCGAGCTTGACGGCGATTTGATTAGACTGACCCGCACGGGCGCTTTGTTATCGAATGAAGTATTCGCAGCGTTTGTTTGAACGATCAGTATCCAAGTAGAGTTATGATCATCGCGATTGACGGTCCATCCGCTTCCGGTAAGTCAACGCTCGGTCGTTTGTTGGCACGTGCGTTGAGTCTGCTGTACATCGACACTGGTTCGATGTACCGCGCAGTTGCGCTCGCCGTTATGGAAGCGAACATAGACCCGACCAACAAAGAAGCTGTTGCAGCGTTGGCCAACGAGCTCGACATCGATCTTGAGGGCGATCCCGATTCGCTAAAAGTTTGGCTCAACGGCCGTGACGTGACGGACCAAATCCGAACCGAATCCGTGACTGAAATGTCGTCGATCGTCTCGATCATTCCGGCTGTGCGACGCGCGATGGTCGAACGGCAGCGCGCGATGGGCAAGCGCGGCGCGGTGCTGAACGGGCGCGACATCGGCACCGTCGTTTTTCCAGATGCTGATTTCAAATTCTTTCTCACTGCGAATGCCAACGAACGCGCGGAACGCCGCTACAAAGAAGTAACCTCCGAGTCGACGCTTGCTGAGACACTTGCAGACATCACCGAACGTGACCGTCGCGATTCAACCCGCGTCGACTCGCCTTTGAAAGCCGCGGACGACGCCGTGATTATCGATTCGACTCGAAAGAGCATTGAAGAAGTTTTTGCGGAGATGATGGAACACATTAATGTTCACCGGAATCATTGAAGAACTCGGCAGCGTGCGCAGCATCGAAGAGCGTGGCGAAAACGCGCGCATCATTATTGCCGCGAGCATTGTTACTGAAGGCACAAACCACGGCGACTCGATCGCCGTTAATGGCGTCTGCCTGACTGCCCTCGACATTCAACCCGACTCGTTTGCAGCGGACGTCTCGCGTGAGACCCTGCAGCGTTCGACGCTCGGCAGGTTGCGACCCGGCGTGCCGGTAAATCTCGAACGCGCCGTTACGCCCGCCACACGACTCGGTGGTCACATCGTTCAGGGACACGTGGATGCTCGCGGCCAATTCGCCGGAGTTGAGGATCACGGCGAGTCGTGGACACTCAGGATTGCCTATCCAAAAGAGATCGGCCGGTACCTCGTTTTCAAGGGATCTGTGGCTGTTGAGGGGATCAGCTTAACCATCGCCGCACTGACGGATGATTTCTTCGAAATCGCCATCATCCCGAAAACCTGGGAGGTCACAAATCTCTCTCTCCTAAAGCCCGGCGACGACGTCAACCTCGAAGTCGACGTGATTGGGAAGTACGTTGAGAAGCTATTGGCCCATCTCTCAAGCAACGTTTAGACAGAATTTACAGGATTTTTCAGGATTGACATGTAAATCCTGTTCGAATCCTGTAAATCCTGTCTAAACGACCCCCCAAATACGCCTTTTCACCACTTTCGCGGCTATCTCCTTTCGGGTAACATGAGCCCGTGCCTATTGCGACTATTGAAGAAGCCGTCGCCGATATCCGCGACGGCAAGATGATCATCATCGTTGACGACGAAGATCGCGAAAATGAGGGCGATCTGGTCTGCGCCGCCGAGAAGGTCAC
>JBKPPU010000180.1:0-87952 GCA_046733695.1 Acidobacteriota bacterium | reverse complement strand
ATTCCACGCCGGGCGGCCACGGAGGGCCGCCCCTACAGTACGGATTTCAACTCTCCGCTGGGACTTGCAGGGCTGGCCCACGATTTCTAATTAGGCGGGTCGATTAATTTGAGAATCACTCTTTCCTGATCGTGTTGGCGTTTGCGCAGCTCATCAGCACGGCCAAACATTTTCTTGGCCGCGTCTTTTTCTCCCAGATTTGTGTAGACCAAAGCCAACTGGTAATTCGCGCGTAAGTCGTTGGCATCGAGCGCAACGGCGCGTTCCAGTTCGGAACGAGCTTCAGCATAGCGGCCCGCTTCACGATAAATAGTCCCGAGGGCGGCATGAGCCGCAGCATGGTCCGGGTGTGTCTGAACGATCGCTTGAAATCTCTTGATGGCAACGCCGCGCTGGCCCAGCTTGTCGAAACTCACAGCAAAGAGATACTCAGTATCCGGATCGGCTTTGAGAAGGAGACTCTTTTGTAGTGCCGCGTTGGCCTCTGAAGTTTGTTCCTGTCGAAGCAATGCTGCGCCCAGGAGGTACCAGCCGGAAGGATCGCGTGGTTGCAGTGTGACGTACTCGTTTAGCAAGCGCGTCGTCTCCGCCGTCTCACCTTTTTTCCAATGCGTTGCTGCCAGGCCATAGAGGTATGCAGGTTCGCGCGGATAATCGCGATGCAATTGCTCGAATACCGGTAAAGCATCGAGTACGAGATCCATCTGTAGAGTCGTTACGCCGAAGTCGTAAAGCACTGCCGGCGACTGAGGTGCGAGGCGGCGAGCCTCGATAAGATGCGAGAGCGCTTTTTCCATATTGCCGGATGTGCGTGCGATGCGAGCCAGTGCTCGCAAGGTCGCTACATCATCAGGTTTGCTTGCGAGCGCTTCCTCGAGAACTTGAAGTGCTTGGGGGAAATTACGCTGGTCCGCGTATAGCATTGCCAACTTGAGGGTGATTTCCGAACGCGCCGGTGCGAGCTTGTGTGCGCGGATTAAGATCGGCACGGCCTCTGCGGATCTGTTTGTGGTTGTTAAGAGTTCGCTCAGGTTGACGTGCGCGCCGAGGTGTGACGGAGAGCTCGCGAGTGCGCGACGAAAGAGTCGTTCTGCTTCTGTGAGGCGGTTTTGCTTTGCGCGAACGACGCCGAGTAGGTTCAGGGCGTCGGCGTCATTGGGCAGTGCGGCGAGGACTGAGTTAAGCAGTTTTTCAGCGCGCGGTAATTGACGGTCGCTTATCGCCTGCGCCGCGTCAGTGAGACGCTCCAGGTTAACGTCGCCAGTCTGTGCCTGCGCCCCCGAGGCGATCAGAACCAGTATTACTATGATCGAATTCCTGAACACCAGGAAAACATTACCACGATCCTGGGCCATAAAACGTACTGTAGGGGCGGCCCTCCGTGGCCGCCCGGCGTCGAATCGATCTCTTTGCCAAAGGCCCGAATCGATCCTGTTTCAAAAGATCGAGTTCCACGCCGGGCGGCCACGGAGGGCCGCCCCTACAGTACGTTCTGTGGCAATTGATTTAGTTTTGGTCAAACAACTCCACACGGAGTCTTGACGGATTTCGGCCGGAAGCCTTAATCTCGCCGCCAATCTTCAATAAAGGTCTGACCGATTCTCGATGCAAACAGTCGCTGAGCAAACCAGTGCGCCACCGCGTAGCGGTCAAATCCAAGTGGCGGTAACTTCGTATTTCTCACTCTTCGCCATCGTCGGCCTCGCACTCTACGGGTTGCCTTTTTACTACGACTTCATGGTGAAGGAATTCGGTTGGTCCCGCACGCAAGTCACCTCCGGAAATGCGCTAAGCAAACTCGTCGTCGGACCACTCTTCGGATTTCTCGCCGGCTGGATCATCGACAAGTTTGGACCACGACGCCTGATGCTCGCAGGCATTCTGATGGGTGGTGTTGCTCTAATCGGCCTCGGCAGCATGACTGCGCTTTGGATGTTCTACCTGTTCTACCTCTTCAACGCCCTCGGTTACGTCTGCGCCGGGCCATTACCTAACCAGGTGCTGCTCACACGATGGTTCGACAAAGCTCGCGGCCGCGCGATGGGCTTTGCCTATCTCGGCATCGGACTTGGCGGCGCGCTCGTGCCGTTGCTTTCGGTGTGGCTGGTCCAAAAGTATGGCTGGCACAATGCGCTTCGAGTACTCGGCGTACTGATCATCGTGCTCGCGTTGCCACTCGCATACTTCGTCAAGGAATCGCCAAATGATCATGTCGCCGCGACGAAAACACCCACGCCGACAGCTCCCATTGGATGGGCATTAAAGACGAAGACGTTTTACCTCCTTGCAATCGGAAGCATGTGCTCGATTGGTGCGGTTGGCGGTACAAATCAACATCTGAAACTATTCCTTAGTCTGGACCAGCAGTATGCTCAGACACAGGCCGCGCGCGTGGCTTCGCTTGTCCTTGCTTTCAGTCTGGTCGGTCGGTTGTTGATGGGCTGGCTTGCGGATCGTTACACGAAGAAGTACGTGATGCTGCTGATCTACCTGCTGGTGGCTGCTTCGATCCCGTTGCTGTTTTTTGCGTCGACGCCGGGAGCAATCTATCTTTTTGCAATGATATTTGGCATCGGACTCGGCGGCGATTACATGATCATTCCGCTCATGGCTGCGGAACTCTTCGGGGTCAAAGTAATGGGGCGTTTGATGGGCGTGATACTGACGGCAGACGGAGTGGCCGAAGCGACGGTTCCGATGCTGGTTGGAAACTTGCGCGATCAGACCGCGAGTTATACGGTTGGGTTTGGGGTACTGATCGCGCTTGCGCTTGTGGGGGCAATTGCCGTCGCGTGCCTACCCAGGCCTGAAGCTAAGCCCGAAACCAAATGAGTTCGTCGAGCACAACATCACGTCGCGTTGCACTCGTCACTGGTGCGTCTCGTGGAATCGGGCGAGCGATTGCGATCGACCTCGGTCGCATTGGCTACGACGTGATGATCAACTATCGCTCGAATGCAGTTGAAGCTGAACGAACTCGCGAGATGGTGGCGGGTGAGAACGCACGGGCCGAGATCTTCGCAGCGGACGTTGCCGACGATGATGATCGACAACGGCTCGTAACGCGCACACGCGAGCTATTCGGACGTCTCGACTTACTCGTCAACAATGCAGGTATCGCACCTGATAAGCGCGTGGATCTTCTTGAAGTGAGGGCGGAAAGTTTCGATCGTCTAATGAATGTGAATCTGAAAGGACCGTTCTTTCTGAGTCAACTCGTTGCTCGTTGGATGATCGAGCAAAAGCATTCCGGCGCCGTACCGGATTACGCTCCCGCGATCGTCAATATCAGCTCGGTATCTGCGTATGCCGCGTCACCTGAACGCGCCGAATACTGTATTTCGAAAGCAGGGATGGCGATGATGACGAAGGTGTTTGCGGCGCGGCTCGCTGATGAGGGAATCAACGTTTACGAGATCAGGCCTGGTGTTATCGCTACTGACATGACTGCCGGCGTCACGGAAAAATACGACAAGCAGATTGCGGATGGTTTGACTCCGATCAGCAGATGGGGAACTCCCGAAGATGTCGCTCGTGCGGTGGCGGCGATCGCTTCCGGGAGTTTTCCGTTTTCGACGGGTGAAGTGATCAATGTCGATGGTGGGTTTCATTTGCGGCGACTGTGAGGACGCGGATGGAGACGGATAAAAAAGCACGATTATCGCGGATCGATCAGGCGTTTGGTTTCGCGCAGGCGCAGGTGCGGGCGCTGGTTGAGCGCGATCCGGACTTCTATCCGCTCTACACGGATGGTGGGCGCTGGCGTCATTCGAAGCCGGCGTGGACGCGTTGGTGCGACGGCTTTCTTCCGGGGATGATGTGGATCTTCCATGAGGAGATGCGAGATCCGGCATGGAAAGAGCTGGCCATTCGATATTCGAAACCGCTTGAGTCAAGAAAAGATGATCGAGATGTTCACGACCTCGGTTTCATCTTCTATCACGGCACTTATCGACGCTGGTATGAAGCCACTAAAGATCAGTCGCTTAAAGACGTTGTCATTCACGCAGGCCGAACGCTCGCGCTTCGCTTCAATGAACGTGCCGGATGTTTGAGATCGTTCCATGGTGAAGATTCGAACTTCATCGACATCATGATGAACGTCGGCATCATCTTTTACGCAGCGTTGGAGACTGGCGATCGAGCGTTACTCGAACTGGCCCATCGCCATTGCCGCACCACGCGACGGACGCTGGTGCGCGGAGATGGTAGCACGTCTCATGAAGGGATCTTCGATCTGGAGACGGGTGAGTTTTTAAGACAAACGACGCAGCAGGGGTATCGCGGTGATTCGTGCTGGTCGCGTGGGTTGGCGTGGTCGCTCTATGGGTTTGGCACCTGTTACGAGCTCACGCGCGATCCCGTTTACCTGGAGGTTGCGGAGCACAATGCTGACTACTGGTTATCGAATGTGCCCGCGGATGGTGTGGCGCCGTGGGATTTCGACGCGCCGGCAGATGACCACGTCGATACCAGCGCATCGGCGATTGCAGTCGTTGGTTTGCTGAAGCTGGCGGCACACGCGCCGAGTGCTGCGCGACGAACGGCTTATCGCGATTGTGCTCTGAGAGCGATTGATTCTCTGACTTCAAAATATTTAGGCACGGGAAGTGACGGCTGGGAGGGAATTCTGCGCGGCGGCGTCTATCACATCCACAAAAATCTCGGCGTCAACGAATCAGTAATGTGGGGTGAATTCTTCTTCGTCGAAGCGTTACAGCAAGCGCGACGAGTTTTATCCACAGATTACACAGATAAATGAGACAGTTTCCGGCGATTGGTGGGATGCGGAGCGTCGAGGAGTTTCGGGCGCACGTCGAAAGTCTGCGACTGACGGTGCCGTGTGAAGATCGCATCGAAGCGGCTCCAGACTCGCCGCTTGCTCAACCCCTTCACGTTGCGGGAAAAACTATTGGCAATCGCTTCTGTATCCATCCAATGGAAGGTTGGGATGGAACGAGCGACGGCAAACCGAGCGAAGCCACCGTTCGGCGTTGGCGAAATTTTGGTCTGAGCGGCGCCAAATTAATCTGGGGCGGAGAAGCGGTTGCCATTCGTCATGACGGGCGTGCCAATCCGAATCAATTACTAATCAACGAAGAGAACAAGCACGGCCTGGGCCAACTGCGTGAGGAACTGATCGCACATCACCGCCAGGCCTGCGGCGCAACAGATGATCTCGTAGTCGGCTTGCAACTCACACACTCGGGTCGGTTCAGCCGCCCAAATGAAAAGATGCGACCCGAGCCGCGTCTTCTCTATCATCATCCACTGCTTGACGCCCGAGTAAACGCGAACGGCAACTCAACGCTCCTCACTGACGATGATGTCAAAAGGATCGTCGACGGCTTCATCGCCGCCGCGCGCATCGCAGACGATCTCGGCTTTGATTTCATCGACGTCAAACACTGCCACGGTTATCTCGGCCACGAATTCCTGAGCGCGCACACACGCACAGGTGACTACGGCGGCAGTTTCGATAATCGCACACGGTTTTTACGCGAGGTGACGGAAGGCGTGCGGTCAGTTGCGCCGAGGATGCTTATCGGCGTGAGGATATCAGCGTTCGATCTGATCGCTTTTCGTTCCGATCCAACGCAAGCGACTGACGGCAAGACTGGTCCAGGCATTCCTGAACGTACGGAGCTGCCGTATCACTGGGGCTTCGGCGTCGACGTCGACGATCCGCAGCGCTACGACTTGAGCGAGCCGCGCCGATTTCTATCTCTCCTGCGCGAACTCGGAATTCCTCTCGTTAACATTTCCGGAGGCAGTCCTTACTACAACCCGCACATCCAGCGTCCCGCTTTGTATCCGCCGTCTGACGGCTATCAACCACCGGAGGATCCGCTCGTGGGCGTGGCGCGACAGATGGAAGTGACGCGCGCGTTGAAGCAAGAGTTTCCCGAGCTTGTGCTTGTCGGCACAGGCTACAGTTATCTGCAGGAGTATCTGCCGCACGTCGCCCAGGCCACGGTGCGAGAAGGCTGGGTCGATTCGATCGGATTAGGCCGCATGGTCCTTTCGTATCCAGAACTACCGCTCGACGTGTTGAGCGGACGCGGACTGCAGCACAAACGAATCTGTCGCACGTTCAGCGACTGCACCACCGCGCCCCGTAAAGGATTGCCTTCGGGTTGTTACCCGCTCGACGAGTTTTACCGGAAGTCAGCAGACGGCACGGCATTGAAGGCATTAAAGTCCGCCGCGCGCGCGCAGACGAGTTAGCAAATGCTTCAGGCAACGAGACGTGCATTCCTGAGTTTGCGCCAGAATCGAGCGGCGCCCGTAGACGAGTGTTGGTTGCACGTGAATCGAAACGCAATGGCGTGTCGATTTGAAGTGACGCTACATCAGTCAACTGAGTTTGGCGTTTCGATCGCGAGCGAGGCGCTTGATGAAGTCGAAGAGATTGAGAAGCATTTGTCGGTGTTCAAAGAAGAGAGCGCCGTCAGTCTGCTCAATCGCAGCGCTGCATCGGGTGCAATCCGAGTAGATCGATCGTTGTTTGATCTGCTTTTGGTTTGCAAACAATTGTATGACGAAACGGAAGGTGCGTTCGACATTACGAGTGGGCCACTGACTCGTTGTTGGGGGTTCTTGAAAAGGGAAGGACGCCTTCCGACCCACGGCGAGATCGAGAACGCAAAGTCATTAGTTGGCAGCGATAAACTCCTTCTCGATGCCGCATCGTCTACCGTTCAGTTTGCGCGGCCAGGTGTTGAGATCAATCTCGGTAGCATCGGCAAAGGTTACGCGCTCGACGTCGTGAGTGGGCACTTCAAAAGAGCGAATGAACCGGCTTTGTTGAGTGCCGGGGCCAGTAGTTTTCTTGCAACAGCTTCCTGGCTAGTCGGCATTCGGGATCCGCGTGCAAAACAGAAACGACTCGCAAGTGTTCGACTGCACAAGTGTGCGTTGTCGACGAGTGGAAGCGAAGAGCAGTTCTTCGAAACCGGCGGACGACGCTTCGGGCACATCATCGATTCGCGTACTGGCTGGCCCGCAGACAAAGTCAGCTCTGTGACAGTCGTCACTGATTCCGCCGCACGCAGCGACGCTCTCGCGACAGCCTTCTTCGTCGGTGGACGCGACCTGGCCCAGCGTTACTGTCAAAAACACGACGATGTACTAGCAATCGTGTTGGAGGTACACGCGCAGCGCCCGGTTCTGATCGGAAACAACAAACACTGCGCGGTTGAATTAATTTGAATCCAGAAGAACAAACAATGAATCGAGCGCAGAGCATCGCACTGATCGTACTGCGCACTCTGATCGGCTGGCACTTTCTGTACGAGGCGTACTTCAAGATCATGTCGCCCGCCTGGACCCGCGGTGGCGGTCCATTAACGCCCTGGACTTCTGCAGGTTATCTACAAGGATCCAGCGGGCCACTCGCCGGAATTTTTCATCGCCTCGTAAATGCGGGTTGGACTGTGTGGCTGGATCGCGGTGTTAAAGTGGCGCTGCTCGTGATCGGAGTAAGTTTGATCTTAGGCCTGTTCACGCGAGTCGGACTATGGCTCGCGCTCGCGATGCTGAGCCTCTTCTACCTGCTTTACGTCCCGACACTCGGTATCCCGCAACCAAACAATGAAGGCACATATCTGATCGTCAACAAGACACTCATCGAAGCCGCAGCCGTCGCTGTGTTGCTGATGTTTGATACTGGCGTGATTGCCGGACTGGATTTATTTCTAAAACGCAGAAAGTACTCATCATGAATCTTACCGAAGAGCAGCGAAAGATCGGACGTCGCAACTTTCTAAAAGCATGTGCAGGCGCGCCCGCGTTAGTGGCACTCGGCGCAGCGGCGTTAACGCGTGGTCCGGTACGCGGCGGCCCGGTGAAGATCGCGTTGGTCGGCACCGGCGATATGGGCAGGGGATTGCTCAATCAGTATCAACGAGAGTTTTGCGACCTGAAAGCGCTCTGCGATGTGAATCCGAACCGCCGCGCGGCGATGGTCCAGATGATGTCGGAGAAGGGCTGGGCCAAACCAAACGAGTACGACGACTGGCAGCAGATGCTGCAGAAAGAAGATCTCGAAGCGGTACATATTGCAACTCCGCTATGGACACACGCCGACATCGCGGTTGGATCGCTCAACGCGGGAAAGCACGTTCTTTGTGAAAAGATGATGGCGAAGAGCGCGGCTGAGTGTCAGTCGATGATCGATGCCGCTGCTAAAAATAAACGCGTCCTCGAGATTGGTTACCAGCGTTATTACAACCCTGTGTACCAGGCGGCTTATACAAACATCATCAAGCAGGGAATGCTCGGCGATATTTATCACGTGCGTCTCCAGTGGCATCGCAACTCAACCTGGCGCAAGACTGAAGACGCGCCCGCGCCGAATTTCGATCCGAGTCGTTGGGGCTATCCTGATTGGGAACATCTGCTGAACTGGCGCATGTACCGGAAGTACTCGGAAGGTTTGTTGTGTGAATTGGGCAGTCATCAGCTGAATGCGACGAGTTGGTTTCTGGATTCGGCGCCTGAAGCCGTCTACTGCACGGGTGGAACTTATCGCTTCAAAGACGGACGCGAAGTTTTCGATCACGTCTATGCTACCTTCGATTATCCGGGCGGACGCACCGCGACGTTTTCTTCGATCCAGTCAAACGCGTTTGAGGCGAACTACGAAATGTTCATGGGAACGAAGGGAACACTGATCATGTCGCGCGAATTCGACGCGTTTCTTTTCCATGAAGGAGAGACCGGGAACACACGCGTTGAGATCTCGAAACAGAGCGGTCCGGTGGCCGATGCCTCCGCAACGCAGGCCGCGGACTCGACCGCGCGAACGGTTGATGCTCCCCTTGGCGGAATCCAGGACAAAGGAATTTCCTACAAAAACGAGATTGCGGAGTTTTGTACGGCCGTCAGAACCGGGAGTCCAGTGCGTTGTGGGGGTGAGAAGGCGAAGGCTTCGGCAATCGCGATCCTTACCGGAAATAGTTCCGCAGACAGACAAACTCGCCTCCAGATCCAGTAGCAGGAAAGCGGCTAACAGGAGCAGAAATGCCGGGGCCCCCCCTACTCCTGTCATCTGCTCCTGTCTCTACCCTGTGTTCAAAGATTCTAATATGATCTTGTAATCTTCTGAAAACCGGGTATACTGCCGGGGCGTCCTTTTAATAAACAAACAAAAAGTGCTCCCAATGGAGATTCCCGCTTAGGGCGAAGTTTTTGGAGGTATTCGTCTGCCTGGCACAAGCAAACATTCGGCAAAAGTGGTCTGCTCCGAGCGGAGTGTCTGGATTTCGCCGCGACAGTTTTGGAAGCTCGTTCGCGACGACATCGTCGAGTATCTCGACGAACGACCGCTCAGGGGGCGTTTCAAAGGATCCCATACAGACTTTCTGGTAACCGTTAACCACACAGTGCTGAGTCTCACCAGCCCGGAACATCGCCGCGAAGTTATTGACTCCAGGCGTTTCATGAAGAGATAAACAGCCCGGCACGCATTACGGAAGGGACGGCATTATGCTGGAACTCATTCAGCCGATCTCGAAACGAGATCAGGTAGTTAAAGCCATGAAGCAGGCGATTCTCTCCGGTACCATCGAACCGGGCGCCTCGATCGTAGAGAGCAAGATCGCACAACAACTCGGCGCCGGCGTTCCCCTTATCCGCGAAGCGCTCATAGAGCTCGAACATCAGGGTTTCGTCCAGCGAACGCCATACAAAGGCACGACAGTTACAAAGTTGTCACCTGCTGACGTGCGTCGGATTTTTGCGCTGCGCGTTGAGCTCGAAGCCGTGGCGATCGAGTGGGCCAAGGAACACACGACTGAGGCAGACCTCGAACAACTACGGCAAACGATTCATCGCATGGAAGAGGCGGCGAACAATCTCGACTTGCCGCAGTTTTACGATTCCGACCTCGCGTTTCATCGAAAGATCTGGAGCCTGTCAGACAATCCTTACCTTGTCGACGCACTTGAGCGATTGGTTGTGCCGCTGTTTGCGTTCTTTGTGATGAAGACGAGCAGGCAGCAGAAGTCGTACGTCGAGAGTGCGTCGATGCACATGCGCGTTGTCGAAGCGCTGGCGACGATGTCCGCACCTGAGTTGCGGCAAATGTTCACCGAGTACCTGTCGACGTGGAAAGACGACATGGTGCTGCTGCTATTCCCGGAAGAAAGTTAGACAGGATTTACAAGATTATTCAGGATAAACATGTAAATCCTGTTCTTCATCCTGTTAATCCTGTCCAAATGTCTATGACGATTCTTCGCACTGTGAATGTCTCGAAGGCTTACGACGGCGTGCAGGCGCTAAGAAATGTTTCGTTTGATCTGCGCGCGGGGGAGGTGCATGCGTTAGTCGGAGAGAATGGGGCAGGCAAGTCGACGCTGATCAAGATCATCACGGGTGCGGTGACTCCTGATAGTGGTCATCTTGAGTTCGATGGCGTCGCCGTGAAGGCCAATTCGCCCGCTATCGCGAAAACGTTTGGTGTCGCTGCGATCTATCAGCAGCCCGCGCTCTTCCCGGATTTGAGTGTCGTCGAAAACATCGCGCTCGGACTCGAAAACGCCCGAGCCTGGACGCGAGTCAACTGGAAGGAAAGAAGAACACGCGCCGCGGAACTACTGAAACAGACAGCCGCCGACATAGATCCGGATCGAACCGTTGCGACGCTCACCATGCCCGAGCAACAACTGGTGGAGATCGCTCGAGCTTTAGGCGCAAATGCCAAAATCCTGATAATGGACGAGCCGACGGCGTCGCTCGCCGAAGCAGAAGTACAGAACCTTTATCGCGTGATCAGAAACCTGCGTGATTCGGGTGCCGGCATCATCTACATCTCGCACCGTCTCGAGGAATTGTCGGTTGTGGCAGACAGGGTGACGGTGCTAACTGATGGCGAAGTCGTCGCGACGCGGCCGATGGCGGACTTAACAGTGCGCGAGTTGATCAGTCTGATGGTCGGGCGCGAGCTGTCGGCAGTCTTTCCAAAGCGTTCAGTTCCACTCGGCGAAGTGGTGCTTGAATTGAATAACTTCGGGTGCAGTGCGAACGCTGTCAACGACATAAATCTTGAAGTACGTTCCGGCGAGATCGTTGGCTTGGCGGGATTGGTCGGAGCCGGACGAACCGAACTTGCGCGCACGATCTTTGGTTTAGACCAGGCAGATGCCGGCGAGATTCGAATCCGTGGTGAACGCGTCAAAATCGCCACGCCGCTTGACGCAATCAGCCGAGGGATTGCTTATCTCCCGGAGGATCGGCGGCGTCACGGCGTGGTGCTTGATATGTCGATCAGCGCCAATCTCACATTGCCCTCGTTGAAAAAGTTTTCGAACAAGTGGTCGCTTGATCGTGAGAAGGAAAGAGAAACTGCCGCGCGATCGGTGCGACGTTTGGGGATCAAGACGCCCGCGGTGTTTTCGACTGTCGGCACGCTTTCCGGTGGTAACCAGCAGAAGGTTGCGCTCGGTCGCTGGTTGGAAATCGAACCATCAGTATTGATTCTCGATGAACCGACACAGGGGATCGATGTGGGCGCCAAGGCGGAGATTCATGCATTGATGGGTGAGCTCGCTAAACAAGGTGTAGCGATTCTGATGATCTCGTCAGAGCTTCCCGAGATTCTCGGGATGAGCGATCGGATTGTCGTGCTGCGCCACGGAACGATCGCCGGCACGTTGGATCGTGAAGAAGCCACGCAAGAAGCGATCATGTCGTTGGCGGTGGGCCACGATAAAGCAGCTTAAGCCACAAAAAGGCGCATAAAGCACGAAAGAAGAGATGCAGGGGTTCGTCGATCGATATACGAGGGAATTGTCGGCTGCGCTGGCGTATGCGGCGCTCGTGGTCGTGGTGGGAATCGTGACGCCGTCGTTCCTGGGCGCGGGAAATGTGCGCGACCTCGCGATGAATAACGCGGCGGTCTTGCTTGTTGCAATCGGAATGACCATCGTGATCATCAGCGGTGAGATTGATATTTCGGTTGGATCTCAGTTCGCTGTCTGCACGTATCTCACCGGCGCACTCGCAAAAGAGGGGATGCCGATACTCTTAGTATTGCCCTGCGTTGTGATTGCTGGTGTTGCGATGAGTGCCGTCGCGGGCGCTCTCGTTGCGTGGCTGCGGATGCCGTCGATCGTGGTGACGCTCGCACTGATGGTTACGTGGCGTGATGGTTTGCGTTGGGCCACTGAGGGTGCATGGATTCAGGATCTGCCGGCAGACTTTCAATGGGTCGGCCTGGGCCAAACACAAGGCGAGTTGATTCTGATTGCAGTCACCGCCGTTGTGTTCATCCTCTTCACGTGGGGATTGAGCAACATCGCGGGCGCAAGATCCTTCTACGCTGTCGGATCTGATACAGAAGCTGCACGTCTGGCAGGAATCGATCCACGCAAAGTCGTGTTCGGCGCCTTCGTTATAACTGGCGCGCTCGTCGGACTCGCGGCGGTTCTCAACGCAACGCGATTCTCGATCGTGCCGAGCAACGCAGGCATGGGCCTCGAACTAAAAGCCATCGCGGCAGTGGTTGTTGGCGGCACTGCGATTACGGGTGGACGCGGCCGTCTCATCGGTACATTGATCGGTGTTGCGTTGCTTGGAACAATCGGTACCGCGTTGACCTTTCTCGGTATCAATCCATTTTGGGAGAAGGCGATTCAGGGCGCAGTGATTCTCGCCGCGGTGATGTCGGATGTAGCGCTTGGACGGATGGCAGCATGGCGCATCGGCAATTTCGGATTGCGCGCCAGGACAGGCATGTGAATTCAACGATTACCCGAGCACAGACTCGTGATCTGAAGTTGATCGCCTCGTGGCCGGAGCGAGTGTTTCCGAATCACGAGTGGGTGCTGGTGCTCGTGCTGTTCTTTGAAATCGTTGTCTTCTCGATTAGCGGAGACAACTTCTTTACTGCCGCGAATGCGTTCGAGATCACGCGACTGAGTGTTGAGGTCGGGTTACTCGCACTCGCACTGAACTTCGTGATCATCACCGGCGGAATCGATCTATCAGTCGGATCGATGATGGGGCTAGTAGCAGTCGTGCTTGGCGCGTTGTGGCGTGACGCACATCTTCCGATCGCTGTCGCCGTTGTAGTTGCCTTGCTTCTAGGATTAGTTGGCGGCGCGCTAAATGGTTCGCTGATTGCGCGCTTCAAGCTGCCGCCACTGATCGTGACGCTCGCGACGTTCTCGCTGTTTCGAGGAGTTGCGGAAGGCATCACGCGCGGGATCGAAAACTATTCGAGCTTTCCGTCGGGTTTTTTATTTCTGGGCCAGGGTTACATTGGTGGCATCTTCCCGACGCAATTGATCCTGTTGTTACTCGCAGTTGCGGGATGCGCGTGGGTGCTGCATCGCACGGCTCTTGGTCGCAGCCTTTACGCGATCGGACATTCACCCGATGGTGCGCGTTACGCCGGCATCGATGTCGCACGCAAACTGTTCGTCGTCTATTTGTTCTCAGGACTCGCAGCCAGTGTCTCTGCGGTAATTTACGTTGCGCATCTCGGGCAGGCGAAGTCAGATGCGGGTACTGGATTCGAGTTGATGGCGATCGCGGCGGTGGTGCTCGGTGGCACGTCGATCTTCGGCGGCCGCGGCTCGGTTCTCGGAACGGTGCTGGGTCTGTTTGCGATCGTCGTTTTGCAAAATGGTCTGCGGCTGAGTGGACAGCCGGCGGAACTCGCAGGAATACTAACGGGGGCATTACTCCTGTTGACAGTAGCGCTGAACCGCATAGCGCTTTTTCGACCTCGTGTTCGAACGGAAGAAACTTCTGAGGATCTTGATGTGAAGAATTCGCAGGTGGCGATTCTGAGCGCCGTCATTCTCCTGGCAGCGTTGCTGGTTGCCGGTAGTAACTGGCTGCTCGTTCGTTCACTAAAACAACCCGTTATCCCGGTTGCTTCGTCGGCGCCGCAGCACAAGAAGCTGACGGTGGCGATGATGCCGAAAGCCAAAGGCGATCCCTATTTCGCAAGTTGTCGCAAAGGCGCGGAGGAAGCAGCGCGCGAGTTGAACGTCGATCTGTTGTGGGATGGTCCAACAGATCTCGACCCGGCAAAGCAGAACGAAGTTGTTGAAGCGTGGATCACGAAGGGCGTCGACGTGATCGCGGTGAGCGTCGAGAATCAGGCGGGCATCTCGACCGTGCTGCGCAAGGCGCATGAAAAGGGAATCAAGGTGATCACCTGGGATGCCGATGCGGAAAAAGACGCTCGCGATTTTCTGATCAATCAGGCGACGCCGCAGGGAATCGGCTACACGCTCACCGACGAGGCCGCGCGGATGATGAATGGCAAAGGTGAGTTTGCGATCGTCACGGCGTCGTTGAGTGCGGCAAATCAAAACGAGTGGATCAAGAATATTCGTGCGCGACTCGCAGAGAAGTATCCCGATCTGAAGCTCGTGACCATTCAACCAAGCGAAGGCGATCGCGATCGAGCGTTTTCGGAGACGCAAACAATTCTTAAAGTCTACCCAAACGTGAAAGTCATCATGGCGATCGCAGCACCCGCCGTACCCGGTGCCGCGGAAGCTGTGAAACAGGCGGGCCGCACCGACGTGAAAGTCACGGGACTGTCGCTACCGAACATGAACAAGCCGTATGTGAAGACGGGTGTTGTCGAGAGCGTAGTGCTTTGGAATACTGTCGACCTCGGGTATCTGACAGTGCAAGCGGCATACGCCCTCGGTAGTGGAACGCTCAAACGCGGCGACAGCGCGCTCAAGGCCGGACGATTGGGAACAGTTCAGGTAGTCGATGACGAAGTACGCTTAGGCGCACCCTTCATCTTTAATAAGGACAACATCGATCGATTTGACTTTTGAGTTTGTGCCTTTTGTGCTTTTTTGTGGCTGAATTATGAAAGTGGCAAAGATTCGAGAAGTGCGTGCTTATGTGATCGCGTCCAGTGAGATGGGCGCGGACTATCACAACCAGCAGGGTAATCACTGGATCATCGATCTGCCGATTGCGAATCCGATGTCCGTGTACGAGGAGTACAAGGCGCAGCGGACCAGTTGGGGAATCAACGCGCTCGGAACCGTCGTGGTCCAGGTCGAACTCACCGATGGCACCACCGGCATCGGCTGCAGCATTGGTGGCGAACCGGCGTGCTACATCATCGAGAAACATCTCAAGCGTTTTGTCGAAGGGCAGGATCCGAGAAATGTCGAACTCATCTGGGATCAGATGTGGCGCGCGACGATGCCTTATGGTCGCAAGGGTCTGACGGTCCAGGCAATCAGTGCAGTCGACCTCGCGATCTGGGATTGTCTTGGTCATCTCCGCGAAGAACCTGTCTATGCATTGATAGGTGGAAAGACGAAAGACAAGCTGCCGGTTTATGCCACGACCTCGCGGCCGGATCTCGCGAAGCGTTGGGGTTTCAACGGCGCAAAGATTCCTTGTCGTTATGGACCAGCCGACGGAGTTGAGGGGCTCAAGAAGAATATTAGTGTGATGGCCGAAGCACGCGAGCAAGTCGGGCCTGACTTCCCGCTGCGGCTTGATTGTTACATGGCCTTGACGGTGCCTTACGCGATCCAGTTGGCGAAGGCTTTGGTGCCTTACGATCTCCACTGGATTGAAGAGTGTTTGCCGCCCGATGATTTTGATGGTTACGCCGAGTTGAAGCGAGCACTGACAGGTGTCTGTCTGGTAACGACTGGTGAGCACGAATACACGCGTTATGGTTTTCGTGAACTGATCGCGCGCAAGTGCGCTGACATTTTGCAGCCTGACATCAACTGGGTTGGTGGTCTCACTGAAGCAAGAAGAATCGTGGCGATGGCGGCGGCTTACGATATTCCGGTCGTGCCGCATGGTTCGAGTGTGTTTTCGTATCACTTGCAGTACGCGTTTACGAACTGTCCGATTGCGGAGTTTCTGGTGATGAGTCCGCAGGCTGATCGACTCGTGCCGTTGTTTGGAGAGTTGTTTAAGTGTGAGCCGTTGCCGAAGGATGGAGTCGTTGAGCTGTCGGAGAAGCCGGGCTGGGGTGTTGAGTTGAATGATGGACTCGAGTTGATCAGGCCGTATTAGGCCGCGGATTGAACGGATTATGAGCGGATTTAAAGATCAGGTAGCGATTGTGACGGGTGCCGCGTCCGGCTTGGGGTTGGCAATCGCCAAGAAGTTACTTGCTGAAGGCGCGCAGGTGGTGGCGCTTGATCTGAATGAGGCTAGCCTTCCGGTTTCGTTTGCAGTCGATTTGACGAAGGAAGATCAGGTTGCGAATGTCGTGAATCAGATCGCGGAGAAGTTTGGACGGATCGATATTTTGGTCAACAGCGCTGGTGTGACGGGCGCCACGAATATCAAGAGTCATGAAGTCGAGACTGATAACCTTCGTTTCGTGTTCGACGTGAATTTCATGGCGTCGTTCTTTACTGCGCGGGCGGTGTTGCCGTGGATGCTGAAAAATAATTACGGGCGCATTTTGCACATCGCGTCGGTTGCGGGTAAGGAAGGGAATGCCGGGATGCTGGCGTATTCCGCGTCGAAGGCGGCTGTGATCGGCATGACGAAGGTCCAGGGAAAAGAATATGCGGAGAGTGGAATCACGGTTAACGCGCTCGCACCCGCAGTGATTCAAACCCCGATGGTCGATGCAATGCCGGAAGCGCAAGTCAAATACATGACTGACAAGATTCCGATGAAACGCTGCGGCACGCTCGACGAGATCGCACACATGGCAGCGTTCATCGTCTCACGCGAGACAGCATTCACCACCGGATTCACGTTCGATATGACAGGCGGCCGAGCTACTTACTAATCGTCGATGACATATCAGATTCAACTGCTGAAGATGGGCCAGTGTGATGTGGCTGGGCCTGAAGTCTACTGGATGAGTCATTGGAATGAGTGGGTGCAGCTATTCTTTTGGATGGTGGTGATTCGGGGCCATGGAAAGACAGCGATTATCAACACTGGACCACCGTCCGATCTGACGGAATTAAACAAGCGTTGGAGTAGTGGTTTTGGTGAACGCGGAAAGCTCGTGCGTGAGGAAAGCGAGCGACCGCTAAACGCATTGACTTCGCTCGACATCAGGCCGGAGGATGTCGATTACGTTCTGATCACGCCACTTCAGAACTACGCGACCGCTAACATCCAACTCTTCCCGAATGCGCAGGTTTGCATTTCAAAGCGGGGTTGGATCGAAGACTTTCACGCCGAGAAATTTCCGATGCACGTGCCGCGAGAGTTTCGCCTTTCGAACGAGACGTTGCAATACCTGATGTTCGAAGGTCATGAGAAGTTGCGGCTGCTTGAAGATGAAGACGAAGTGATACCCGGCATTCGCTGCTTCTGGGCCGGTGTTCATCATCGCTCATCGATGTGTTACGTAGTCGAGACCGAGAAGGGAAGAGTCGGCTTCTCCGATTGCGTGTTCAAATTCGGAAACATTGACGACGGCGAACCACTCGGCATACAGGAAAGCCTCGAGGAGTACTACGTCACAACCGAGCGAATAAAGCGCGAAACGGATATCTTTATTCCTTTGTATGAACCTGATGCCCAAAAGCGGTTATAGCCACAAAAAAGCACAAGAAGCACAAACAAATGTTTTGTGCATTTTGTGCCTTTTTGAGGCGAGATCTGATGAATAGGCTCAAAGATAAAGTGGCAATCGTTACTGGTGGCGCCGCGGGGATTGGACGCGCGACGGCGGAGTTGTTTGCTGAAGAAGGCGCAAGGGTTGTTGTTGCAGACCGGGTGACGCCGGAGTTTGAGGCGTTTTTTGTCGAGACTGATATTTCGAACGAAGAAGATTGTCGACGCGTTTGCGACGAAGCAGCGCGCGCATTCGGACGTCTCGACATACTCGTCAACAACGCAGCCGTCTTCGTTCTCAAGGGAGTAGAGGCGACGGTTGACGACTGGCAACGTTCGTTGAGCGTTAACCTCGTTGGCACTGCGCTGATGAGCAAGTATGCGTCAGAGCACATGAAGGAGTCGGGTGGCGGAGCGATCGTCAATCTCGGTTCGATTTCGAGTTTTGTTGCGCAGCCGTCGTTCGTTACTTACAGCGCCACCAAGGCTGCGATTTTGCAGATGACGCGAAACATGGCGATGGATCTTGCGCCTTTCAACATTCGAGTCAACTGTGTTTGCCCGGGCACGATTGTGACGAGTGCAACAGAGGAACACATGGCTCGGGTCGGAATGTCGAAAGAAGATTTTTTTGCGGCGGAAGCCCCCAAATACCTGCTGAACCGTGTTGGTGATCCACGCGAAGTCGCATACCCGATTCTGTTTCTCGCTTCTGATGAGGCGTCGTTCATTACGGGTACGCATTTGATGGTCGACGGCGGATACACTACGCAGTAATCCACAGATTACACAGATTGGAGGTTCTCAAATGAGACTGCTCGCGTTGTCTCTTGTGATCTTCGTGTGCGCGATCTCGACGTTGGCGCAACAACCGCCGAAGGAATGGCCCAAAGAATGGATAGACCAGGATACAGGACATCGTGTCCTTCGTCTGACGGATGAGCCCGGCAGCCAGAGTCTCTACTTTCACCAGAACCCCTACACGGCTTCGGGCGACAAGATGGTGTTTACGAGCCCGACTGGTCTCTACACTTACAACTTCAAAACGGGAAAGAGTGAGTTGATAGTCGAGGGACGCGTCGGAAGTCTGATCGTTGGACCAAAGACGCGCCAGGCGTTTTACTTCAAAGGAGATTCGATTTACGCGACGAATCTTGACACCCGTGAGACACGTTTGATTCTGCAACGCGCTGAGCTGCGAACCGGATCTGGATTCGGGCTCAACGCCGATGAAACGTTGCTCGGCGGCAGTTACGTCGAAGGTGGACAGCAGTTCACGAACCCGAGTCCACCTGCTCGGGGTCAACCCGGTGATAACTATCCCGGGAAAGGCGACATGATGGAACGTAGACTTGCCGCCAAGCTGCCGATGGCACTCTACACCGTGAACGTCAAGACCGGTGAGATGAAGGCGGTCTATCGAAGCACGGATTGGCTGAATCACGTTCAGTTCTCGCCGAGCGATCCGAAGTTAATGATGTATTGCCACGAGGGACCATGGCACAAAGTCGATCGCATCTGGTCGATTCGAATCGATGAAGGCAAGCCGCGCTTGATGCATAAACGCACGATGGACATGGAAATCGCGGGTCACGAATTCTTTGGTCCACACGACATGATCTGGTACGACCTGCAAACACCGAAGAGTCAGGTTTTCTGGCTCGCGGGTGTGAATGTGAAGAGCGGAAAGACGATGCGCTACAGCGTGCCTCGTCAAGAGTGGTCGGTACACTTCAACGTTTCGCCGGATGGAGAATTGTTCGCCGGGGATGGTGGTGGTCCAAACAGTGTGGCCGCGCCGGGAAATGGACAGTGGATCTATTTGTTCAGGCCGGCGGGTTCGAAGTTCAAAACCGAGCGTTTAGTAAATCTTGCGAAGCACAACTACGGGCTCGAGCCGAACGTGACGTTTACGCCGGACCAGAAGTGGATCGTGTTTCGGTCGAATATGCTTGGACCAACGTATGTGTTTGCGGTGGAAGTGAAACCACAGACTACGCAGAGTAAGAACTGATTATGAGACTTGTTATTGCAGTTCTGGTTTTGTTGTTGGCGCCTGTCGCGCGGGCTAATGTCACACTGCCTGATGTGATCAGCAGTGGCATGGTGCTGCAGCGCGAACAGGCGGTGCCGATCTGGGGCAAGGCTGATCCGGGCGAGTCGGTAACTGTCCGCTTCAACGGTCAGGTTAAGACAACGACTGCCGGCGCGGATGGTCGATGGATGATTAGACTGCAACGTCTCAAAG
This sequence comes from Acidobacteriota bacterium, assembly GCA_046733695.1. Taxonomy (GTDB): domain Bacteria; phylum Acidobacteriota; class Blastocatellia; order Pyrinomonadales; family Pyrinomonadaceae; genus PSRF01. The sequence continues at coordinate 68,160 of JBKPPU010000180.1, read as the reverse complement.
CCACTGTGACACCGGCGGTATTGACCGTCGAAGGCAAGAACAAGATCGAGCTGCACGACATTCTCGTCGGTGAAGTTTGGCTTGTCGCCGGCCAGTCGAACATGCAGCGACTGCTGAGTGAGACGGCAAACGGTGCAGAGGCGATTGCCGCTGCCAATCATCCGACAATGCGTTTGTTCAACGTCAGTCGTCAGGTCGCATTTAAACACGCTCCACCGCCGCTCGGCATGTGGAAGGCTTGTAGTCCGGAGTCTGTAAGGGACTTCTCAGCGGCTGGCTATTACTTTGGCGTTGAGTTGCAGAAAGAACTGAACGTTCCGATTGGCCTGATTAACTCTTCGTACGGAGGTTCGCAGGCTGAAGCATGGACACCCGTTGAATACCTGACTGCGTCCGCTGATCTAAAACCGACAGTCGATCGCAAACAGATCTGGGACGAAGAACGACCGCGAGTCAAAGTGCAATACGATGAAGCGATCAAGCAGTGGCGCGAGGAGGCTGACAAGGCAAAGGCCGCCGGCGCAGTTCCACGACCGTCGCCTTCCGTTCCGGACGCTCTCCGTGAATATCGCGTTGCGTCCTCGATCTACAACGGCATGATCGAGCCGCTAATACCTTTCTCGATTCGCGGCGCAATTTGGTACCAGGGAGAATCGAACGAAGCGCGCGCTCAACAGTACGGAATTCTTTTGCCGGTAATGATCAAGTCGTGGCGCGAGCGTTGGGGTGAAGGTGATTTTCCGTTTGGCATCGTGCAACTGCCAAACTATCGAGAGGCGAAAGCAGATCCAGCAGACGAAGCGTGGAGTCATGTGCGCGAAGCACAACGGCTCACCGCCGCTTCAGTGCCACGCACCGGCCTGATTGTCACGATCGATATCGGTGAAGCAAGAGATATTCACCCGAAGAATAAATTGGACGTTGGCAAGCGAATGGCACGTTGGGCACTCGTCGACGTCTACAAGCACAAGGACTTGAAATCAGGTCCCGTACTTCAGAAAGCAGAGACCGATGGTTCGAAGATCGTTGTAACGTTTTCTGAAGTAGGCAGCGGTTTGAAACTGCGCAGTGGGAGCAGGCCCGAAGAGTTCGCAATCGCCGGCGCCGATCGCAAATGGTATTGGGCTGAAGCAAAAGTTGTCGGACGCAATCGCGTCGAAGTTTGGTCGCCGCAGGTTTCGCAACCCGTGGCCGTGCGTTACGCATTCAACAACAACCCCAGGAATCCGAATCTCACAAACGATACCGGCATCCCCGCCGGTCCGTTCCGCACAGACAACTGGCCTGGTCCAACAGACGGTAAGCGCTAGTTATCTGAAGCCCCAACTTATCCACAGATTACGCAGATGGTTTCTGCAAATCTGTGGAATCTGTGGATTGAAAGGAGCGTTTCCATGCGACTCGTAAATGCTGTCGTGTTCACGGTGATCTGCTCGGTCGTCGTTCTTGGCCAGAGTAATAAAGGCGGAATCAGCGGGACCGTCTTCGATCCCAATGGCGCAGTGGTTCCGGGCGCCACAGTCGTAATCACGGATCTTGGCACGCAAAAAGTCGTGACTCTGACCACATCAGAGTCAGGAGCTTATTCGGCCACATCACTCGATCCGGTGACGTACAGCGTCAGGGTCGAAGCCACCGGATTCAAGAAAGCAATAATCGAAAAGGTGAAAGTGGACACGGCGACGATCGCTGCGGTCAACGTTACGCTCGAGACTGGTGCGGTCGGAGAAACAGTGACTATCACGTCCGATGCCGCCGTGATAAATACCGAGTCGGCAACCACGACGCAGACTGTGAACGAACGTCAGATACGCGAGTTGCCTCTGAACAACCGGAGCGTTCTCGATCTCGCTGTCACAGCACCGAACGTTTCGGGTGACGCCGGGAGCGAGGACCCTGGCGTGACTTCGGATCAGCCGGTACCGGGTTTCAATCTGAACATCAACGGTGGCCGCGCGGGCAGCAGCGCGATCCTCGCCGATGGCGTGAATAACACGGGCGTTGGAATTGCGCGCGCGGTGGTCAGCTTTACTCCTGAAACAGTGCAGGAGTTCACGGTGCAGAGCTCGGCTTACTCGGCTGAGTTTGGGGCAACCGGAGGCGGCGTGATTAATGCCACCACCAAATCGGGCACCAACGACTTCCACGGCGTCGCGCTCTGGTATCACCGCAATCCGGTGACAAACGCTTTGCCGTATCGCATCGGTAATGGCCCAAGGCCTGCCAACAACCTTCGCTACAACCAGGTATCGGCGACCATCGGTGGTCCGGTCTACCTGCCGCGTTTCGGCGAGGGTAGTCCAGCACTCTACGATGGCCACAACAAGACATTCTTCTTCTTCGCGTACGAGCCACGCTGGCGCCGCGACTTCTTATCCGTTACGACTTTGCTTCCGACAGCAGCCGAGCGCGCCGGTGATTTCAGCAACCTCGTGAGGACGAGTAGCGGCTGGGTGCCTGCTTCAATTGCACAGCGGTTCAACCTCGTATCGGTCGGCACTTCGAACATCTTCCAACAGTTCAATCTCGTGAATAATCGTCTGGTGCCACTCGCGCAAACGTGTACGGTCAACGGTGTCACCACCGCAACGTTTTGCCAGTTTCCGGGCAACAGAATTCCGGCGTCGCTGATCGATCCGAAGGCGCTCGAGATTCTGAAGTTCATGCCGCCGGCCGGTGATTACTTCATCGACGATGCAGGTTTAGTCAGAAACTACATCGTGCAACGATTCGTGCAGCAGGATGAGACCCGTTACACCTTCCGGCTGGACCACAGGTTCACGGCCAACGACAGCGTCAACTTCCGTTACACAAAAACTCCCGCGATCGGAATCCGTGGATTCGGCAGTGACGTAAACGGCAACAACGGTATTTACAGTAACGCGAAGCAATACCTGCTGGCCTACAACAAGATCATCACGCCGAGTCTTGTAAACGATCTGCGTTTGAACTATACGCGCGGTGTATTCAGCGAGGATTTCTCACCTGAGTTTTCCATTCAGGGCGGACGAAATCTCGCGACGGAACTCGGGCTGGGAAGTTTGACCTCAGGCGGTCTACCCCTGTTTCAGATCAGCGGCGACGGCAATCCCGTCAATGGTTACAACGCATTCGCAGACGTCGGTTCGTCTGGTTCGACGAACAACTTCAACGTCGAAGAACGATTCAACATCAACGACATCGTTTACTGGACGCGCGGCAGCCGCACGTGGAAGTTTGGTGTGGACCTCAGCTACGCGCGCTTGAACGTGATTCCGTTCTTCGGGGCGTCGGGCGGCCGCTGGGAATTTCGCGTGGTGAACACAAGCGACAATCGCGGCACTGGTGTCGCGAACGGCGGAAATAATCTTGCCAGCATGTTGCTTGGTGTTCCCAACGTGGTCCAGGTTCGTCCATTGCTCCTTAATTACGATTATCGATGGAAGAGCACTGCTGCTTTCGTGCAGCAAGATTGGAAGGTAAGACCGAATCTCACTCTCAATCTTGGTCTGCGATATCAACTTCAGTATCCGCGCACTGAAAAGAATGATCTCCAGGGTTCGTTCCGTCCGGATCTCTCGCAGCGAGTCACGCTCACTGACGCGCAACGACGTGCAACTGCAACCGGATTGGGTGTTCCGACAAACCAGCCGATTCCCGTAAGCGTCCCGACCAGCGTGCTAATTCCACCATTTGCATTCGCGGGACGTGGAGGAAGATCTCGTTATCTAACCCCGGTCGACTATCTCGGCTTCGAACCGCGCTTCGGTTTTGCATGGAGTCCGAAGCTGTTCAAGTGGGCAGAAGATCGAGGTTTCGTAATTCGTGGTGGTTACGGAATTTCACACGCGACTCTAACGGGTCAAAATCGACTTCCCAATCCTGATTTCGGCGCCTTCACCGGCGTTTCAACATTGGCGGCCGGATCGACTGTTGGCGGCACTGCGGATTCAACTCAACCAGTGCGTTTGACTGGCAATCAACCATTCATCGCGGGCGGCTCTATCGACGCAACGCTCGGAACCAACTCTGATGGACTCGTATTCCAAAACAGTCTCGGCACTCCGGGCTTCGTGATTAGTGAAGGAAGCGGCAAAGTTCCGACGAGTCAGAATTGGAACCTGTCAATTCAGTTTGAACCATGGAAGGGCACTGTGGTGGAAGTTGCTTACGTCGGCAACAAGGGTACGCACCTCTACATGCCGCTCGTGAACATCAATCCCAAGGACATTGATTTCGTCGAATCACTCGAGGCGCAGAACCTCAATGCTGAAACGACCTTTGCCGATCCGCTGGGCCGTCGCAACCTGCTTGGGGCCGTGGTAACGATTCAGCGAAACAGTGTTACGGCTCCGTTCTTCGGGTTCAATAATCTGTTCCGCTTTTTCGATCCGTCCGCAAACAGCATCAGGCATGCAGGCTACGTCGACGTTCGTCGCAGAGTCTCGCGCGGGTTGACGTTCACCGCGAACTACACCTATGGCAAGTCGATCGACGATGCGTCGGACGCGAGTCCGGATGTGAGAACGTTGACGACGCCGACTAACCTGGGCCAGCAGATCTCGTACGGCATTCCACGAACAAGCGATCGAGCGATCTCCACGTTCGACATCAAACACAACTTCAGTTCGACATTCATCTACGACATGCCGTTTGGTAAAGGCCGGCAGTTTCTCGATGGCGCGCCCGGGATTGTCGATGCAATCGTAGGTGGTTGGACCATCTCGGGTCTGGCTCGTCTACAGGGTGGACAGCCGTACGTGCCGATCATCACTGATACGAACCGGCTCGGTGGCGTAAACAGATCGATTCGGCCGGACATCGTACCGGGTGTGCCGATTCTGAATCCGCGTTACTCTTACGATAATTGCTCGATGGGAAATGTTTGCGAGCCGTACATCAATCCCGCGGCGTTCATGCGGCCCGCGAAAGGATCACTCGGAAATGCACCGCGAACGCTCGACATTCGCGCTCCGATGCAGGAATACTTCGACTTCTCCGTCCAGAAGAGTTTTCCGTTTCCGTTTGGCGCGAGGGACAGCAGCCGGAAGATCAACTTCAGGGTGGACTTTATCAATGCGTTCAACCACCCGAATTTGCGTTACACCAATACTGGTAACACGCCACCGGCGTTTGGCGGATTACCGAATGAAGCGTTACTGGCACAGGCCGATGTCAATGCGTGGAACAATTTTGCGCCGGGACGTGCGGCGACGTTGACCCAGGTTAATAACCTGATCATCAACAGTCGTCTGCCGAGTGGAGCGATACCGTTGGATTTTTTCCACGTCCAACTTCCGGAAGGTTTCGCGACCACGAATCCGAACGCATTTGACATCACGACGTTGAACGGCTTGAAGCTTTATCGTTTGCGCCAGGCTTACGACACAAACTTCGGCGCGTTGAACGCCGGCTTCTCGCAACCTCGTTACATTCAATTTGGAATGAGGATCTTCTTCTAGAGATGTTTCACAGGATTTCAGGATGAACAGGAATTACAGGATCATCTTGTAAAATCCTGTAATCCTGTAAATCCTGTCTACTACCTTTCATCGATGTCACGACTCCGAGTAGTAATCATCGCATTGCTGGTGTTGCCGCGTCTCGTGGTCGCCCAGATCGGCGATCTGCAGCGATCCTTTCTTGCGCCACCGGACGACGCGCGCATCATGATGCGCTGGTGGTGGTTTGGTCCGGCTGTTGATAACGCGCAGCTCGAGCGCGAAATGCGCCTGATGAAGGAGGGCGGCATCGGCGGGTTTGAAGTGCAGCCCGTTTATCCGCTCTCCCTCGACGATCCACAAAAAGGAATCAAGACCTCTGCATTTCTCTCCCCGGAATTTCTCAACGCGCTCAGATTTGTAGCCGATAAAGCCAAAGAAATCGGTCTCCGGTTTGATCTCACACTCGGTAGCGGCTGGCCCTTCGGTGGACCAACGGTTTCGATCGAACACGCCGCAGCACGTCTGCGCTACGAACGTGTGAAGGTCGAACCGAATTCAAAATTCGTCAAAGTTCCTTCCATCGGCGCTGGTGAACAACTGATCGCTGCCTTTCAGGCGCGTAGTGAAGGCAAAACACTGATCAGTGACAGCATTCACGAACTGACGGACGTAAGGAACGGAGCCGTCAAGATTCCCGACGGCACAACTGAGGTTCTCTTCTTCATCTCCAGTCGCACCGGAATGCAGGTCAAACGTCCGGCGGTTGGCGGTGAAGGCTTTGTGCTCGATCACCTGAACCGTGCCGCAACCGACGCTTACCTGAAGAACGTAGGCGACCGTTTGATGTTTGCGTTCGGTGCGAACAAGCCCTACGCGATCTTCTGCGACAGTCTCGAAGTTTACAACCAGGATTGGTCCAGCGACTTTCTGGAAGAGTTTCAACGGCGTCGTGGTTACGATCTGAAACCACAGTTGCCGTTTCTGGTTAACGATGTTGGACCACGCACGAAAGCGCTGCGGCGTGATTGGGGCAAGACGCTGACGGAACTCCTGAACGAACGTTTCCTCGCGCCGATACACGAGTGGTCGAAACGAAACGGTGTGTTGTTTCGAATACAGGACTACGGCGTTCCTTCGGCAGCGCTGTCGAGCAACGCTTTTGCTGATGTCTCTGAAGGTGAGGGCGCGCAGTGGCGAGTAGTGCGTGCCGCCCGTTGGGCATCGTCGGCAAATCACGTTTACGGCCGGAACATCACGTCGTCCGAAACGTGGACGTGGTTGCACTCGCCGTCTTTTCGTGCGACGCCGCTCGACGTCAAAGCCGAAGCCGACATCCATTTTCTCCAGGGTATCAATCAGTTGATTGGACATGGCTGGCCTTACACACCGGCGAGTGTTGAATATCCGGGTTGGCGTTTTTACGCCGCTGCTGTATTGAACGAGAAGAATCCGTGGTGGATCGTGATGCCTGACGTTGCGAAGTATTTGCAGCGAGTCAGCTTCATGATGCGGCAGGGAGAGCCCGCGAACGATGTGGCGGTGTACCTGCCGAATGACGACGGGTGGGCCGAGATGATGCCCGGCAATCCACATTTGATCGAAGTCTTGCGGGAGCATGTTGGTCCGGATCTGCTGCCGGCGATCTTCGCCGCTGGTTACAACATCGACTTCTTTGACGACGATTCATTCAGGCAGGTTGGAAAGATCGAGAACGGCGCGCTCGTGCTGGGTAAAAACAAGTACAGGGTAATCGTTCTTCCAAATGTCGAAACAATTCCGGTTGATACTTACCGAAAATTTGAGGAGTTTGCGCGCGCCAATGGCGTGCTGATAGCGACGAAGCGAACACCGTCGCAGGCGCCCGGCTTCCGCGCCACTCCGGAGGATCATCAGCAGATTGCCGGCATTACGAAGGGACTATTTGAGTCGACTACCCCGATCGCCCACCTGGTTGAAAATGAGAGCCGGGATCTTGGTCGAACTTTGAATCGCCTGACAGAACCTGACGTCGGATTCGAACTTGGTTCGGCGGACGTGGCCTTTGTTCATCGACGCACTGAAGACGCGGAGATCTACTTCATCGTAAATACCTTGAACAGTGCGCAAAGTGTGACGGCAACGTTCCGCGTTACGCGTTTGAGACCGGAATGGTGGAATCCGTTTGATGGCAGTGTGAGAACGGCGGTACGTGAGTGGAGCGGTTTGGAGTCAGAGAATGTCACGCTCGATCTCGAGCCGTATGGTTCGCGGCTGCTGGTTTTTTCGAAACGCAGTTTGACTACTTCTGAAACTCCACTTCTGGCCGACACGGCTCCGATAGATCTTAGTAGTGGCTGGAAAGTCTCGATTGGTTCGGCCGCGCCGGTGCAGTGGGAGAAGCTGCGGTCATGGACTGATGATGAGACGACTCGTTACTTTTCCGGAGTCGCAACGTATGAGAAGGATGTTGTTGTTCCGGCAGCGTTGATCCAGCAGAGCAGTTCATTGCGTTTGGATTTTGGAAGCGGAATTCCGTCGACGCCGCAGTCGTTGCGAAATGGAATGCAGGCGTGGCTCGACAGTCCGGTTCGCGAGGCGGCTGTCGTTTATATTAATGACGTGCGCGCGGGTTCAGTCTGGTGTCCGCCGTATTCGCTCGAAGTGCGAAAGTTTTTGCGACCGGGGACTAATAAGATTCGCATTCTGGTTGCTAATACAGCGATGAACTTTATGGCCGGCCACAGTTTGCCGGACTATCGATTGCTGAACCTCCGTTACGGCGAACGCTTTCAACCACAGGACATGGATAAGATCCAGGCGTTGCCGTCGGGCATTCTCGGCCCAGTCCGCTTGATCGGCAAACGGTTGGCTTCACAGGATTCACAGGATTAGAACAGGATTTACATGTTAATCCTGAAACATCCTGTAAATCCTGTCAAAGAAGGCACAGAGTACAAATGAAACTTCAAAGATTTAGGTACATGGCGTTGATCGCAGCAGTGCTGCTGGCGCTGTTGTTGAGTAACACCGGCGCTACGGCGGTGCAGTATGGCTGGTCCGTTCAGGTGGACGCTGGTCAGTGGGATCGCCATAACACAGTCGTGTCTTTCCAATATGACTCCAAAAATTTCCCATCCGACCCCACGGGAAGCCGCGCTTACTTGCAGGACTTAAAGGGAAATCGGATTCCCTTGCAGTTTGACGGCACAACGGCGTGGTTTGTGTTGCGGGAGCTGAAAGCCGGTCAGCACGATGCATTCCTGCTTAGGCATGATTCCGGAAAGTCTCCGCGCGATACTGGCGGTGTCGAGTTGACGCGAGTTCAAAACCGTTTGGAGATCAAGATGCGCGGGCACCAGGTGTTCAGCTTCGTAGCAGAGCCGGCCAGTTTGCCTTCGCCTGATATCAAGCCAGTCTTCCTGCGCGGTGGCTATATTCATCCGGTCTTTACACCAAAAGGAAAAATCGTCACTGACGACTATCCCTCAGATCATTACCACCACCATGGGATCTGGTTCGCATGGACCAAGACGGAGTTTGAAGGTAAACATCCGGACTTCTGGAATGTTGGTGACGGCACCGGACGAGTTGATTTTGAGAAGGTCGGCACAACCTCGAGTGGCCCAATCTATGCAGGATTTACTTCGTTCCAGAAATATGTTGCCCTGACTGGTGAGGCGCCCAGGACTGTGCTCAATGAAGAATGGGACGTGAGAGTCTATAACGTCGGAAGCGAGAAGGAACCGTACTTCGTGTTCGATATCACCGCCACGCAGGAAAACGTATCGACGAGCCCGTTGATACTCGAGGAATATCGATATGGTGGCATGGGAGTGCGCGGGAATAGAGAATGGAAAGATAAGTCGAAGGTTAGTTTCCTGACTTCAGAAGGTAAGACGCGTGCGGACGGTAATGCCACGCCTGCTCGTTGGTGTCACATCGGTGGTACAGTCGACGGGCAACTGGCGGGCATCGCTGTTTTGGATCATCCTTCGAACTTCAGAGCGCCAGTGCCGGTGCGAATCCATCCGGACGATCCGTACTTTAACTACGCGCCGTCGCAACTGGGACGGTTCCAGATCGAGCCGGGCAAAAAATTTGTTTTCCGATATCGCTACGTGGTGTCCGATGGACCGCCGGATCCCAAACTCCTAAATCGATTGTGGAACGACTACGCCAACCCACCAAAGGCCGGCGTCGTCGGTATGTAGCCATTGGACGTACGTCCTGTGTGGCTTGACCAATCGAAGAATCGTTAGTTCAAAAAAGCAAAGCGGAATCCATAATTATGGACCGTTAACACCGCGCTCTTCGTCCGGAAGCACGGAAAAATCAGCCAGTCGAATTTGTTGACTCCGCGGAACAAACCTTGCACGAGAAAATCTCAAGTTCTCTTTGGTATTACCAGAGATATGTGATTCAAAAAATTGGTAAGAAAAAAGCTTGACTTTGAGCCGGGCCTGCAACAAAATGCGGGGCCAGCGATTTTGTCGATTCCAAGCGGTGTTTAGAGCAGTTTTGTTACCGCACTTACAAGTTAGCCCAGCAATTCTAATTCGTTAATTGGTCAGACCAAGGCAATGTCGGTTTGAAGTGTAGCGATGGCTGCACCTGAAATCGCAGATTTCTCAGTTAGACGCCCGAAGTTTATTACTGAAGAGGAGAGTGAAATGAGATCGAGATTCAGAGCGTTCGCACATGTCACCTGGGCGATCGTTATTGTGTTTGCCGCATTGCTGATGCCTATGTCAGCCAGCTCTCAGGAGTCGCGTGGAAAAATCAGCGGCCGCGTTACGGACCCGAATGGCGCAGCCGTACCGGGTGCTTCCGTAAAAATCACGGATCTAGCGAGATCTGGAACGACGGCGTTGACAACAAACGAGGACGGTCGCTTTGACGCACCATACCTCCTGCCGGGAAGTTATCAGGTGCTGGTGGAAGTCTCTGGGTTCAAGAAAGCGGTGGTCGACAAGGTCACAGTCGCAATCAATGAGACGAGCACCTTAGCGATAACTCTCGATGTAGGAACGGTGCAGGAGACGGTTACAGTCACCTCTGATACATCGCAGCTCAATGTCTCGGATCCGAATCTCGGTATGACGATCGATCGCAAGCGCGTCGACGAGCTGCCATCGATTCACGGCGATCCGTACGTGCTTATCAATCTGGCCCCCGGCGTTTCATATACCGGCAGCACTCGTTTGGATCGACCATTCGAACCAACACACATCGCCAACTTCGCGATGGGTGGTGCGCGCGGTATCCGCAGCGATCTCCTGATCGATGGCGCGCCGAGCACGGCGACGGCGAATGCGAACGAAGTGATCGCCTCTTACGTTCCGACCAGCGATGCGACGCAGGAATTCAGGGTACAAACTGCGACGTACGATGCGCAGTTCGGCAACACCGAAGGCGGCGTCACCAGCATCGTGACGAAGGGCGGCACGAACGACTTTCATGGCTCGGCTTACTACTGGATCGAACCCGGCGGTTGGGCTGCCAACGACTTCTTTGGAAATGCTCAAAGGCAGGGTAGACCATACAGCTTCTCGAATCGCCCCGGCTTCAGTATTGGTGGTCCAATAACGATTCCGAAGGTGTACAGTGGAAAGAACAGGAGCTTCTTCTTCTTCTCTTACGAGAGTATCAACGACTCAAGACCTCGATTCGACGCAAACAACATCTGGGTGCCCACTGAGGCTATGAAGAACGGCGACTTCTCTGCCTTTGCAGACAAGATCAAGATCTACGATCCTCTCACCGGTACATTCTCAGGCGGCAATGTCACTAATCGCACGCAGTTCACAAACAACAAAATTCCTGTTGACCGAATAAACCCGGTAGCCAAAGCGGTGATGTCCTACTGGGGGGCACCAAAACAGGCAGCGCAGGGAACCTTTCTTCTGAACAACAACATTAGAGACTCGACGCTTTCCGAGTTGCTGGACCCGCCTTACCGCAACTACACTATCCGGCTCGATCAGAGCGCTGGTGACAAAGACAAAATCTTTGGCCGGTATAGCTGGTATAACCGGAAGAGCACTTACAACAACTACACAAATTCAATTTACGTAGGAGACAGGTTTGTCTTTCAGTCCAGGCAGGCTGTCTTGGACGAGGTTCACACCTTCAGTGCCAACACCGTATTGAATCTGCGGTACGGATTTAATCGATTCATCCGCGCTCCGGATGCACCCGAGGGGCAATACGGGATGGATCTGACCACCCTCGGCTTTCCTGCTTCTTTCAACAACGCGATCGGTGAAGGCATTCGTCGTTTCCCGCGTTTCGATTTCAATTGCTCGGGGAACTGCACCGGTACTCCCGTTGGCAATGGCCATACGAACGAGTTCAGGCCCGTCAGTAGCCACTTCGCAACTGCGGTGTTGAATTGGTCGAAAGACAAACACGCATTGCGGTTCGGTGGTGAGATGCGCATCTATCGTGAAGACGATAGTTTCAAGAGCAATAACCAGTCAGGGCAGTTTATCTTCGATAACACTTTCACTCGAATCGGTAGCGCAGCGGCCACTGACGTCGAGGGTATCGGGGCCTTTGCAGCATTCCTGCTTGGCTATCCAACCACGATGCAGATTGTTCGCGCTTCAGACTATTCTGAGTACTCAAAGACCTGGGGATTCTTTGCACAGGATGACTTTAGACTCACGAGTAAGCTGACGGTCAATCTGGGTTTGCGCTGGGAATTTGAGACCGCATTAACGGAGCGCCAGAACAAAAGCGTGTCCGGTTTTGATTTTGCTTACACACAACCATTCGAATCAGCGGCTCAGACGAACTTAACGGCGATACTCAATAAGTTGCCTGCCAGTGATCCACTCAAAGCGACTTTTGGGCTGACTTCGATCAGTTCTAAAGGCGGTCTGTTGTTTGCTGGTAAAGACACAGGTAGTGGACTCTACAATACGCCGAAGAGCGGTCTTCTACCACGGGTGGGCTTTGCCTATGCCTACGACGACAAGACTGTAATTCGCGGTGGCTTTGGTCTATTCCAGGGTTTCCTGGGTGAGCGACGCGGCGACGTAATCCAGCCGGGTTACACCCAAACAACTATTCAACCATTGAGCACTGGCCCGAATGGAGCGCCACTGCCGTTCTTAATCTCAAATCCATTCCCAGGCGGAATTACCGAGCCCAGTGGTAATGCTTTAGGACCACAAACGGCGTTGGGCCAGACCATCTCGTTCTTCAACCAGGATCCGAGAGTGGCAAAACAGGCTCGCTGGTCCTTCGGCGTTCAGCGTGAACTCTGGGGTGGCTGGATGTTTGAAGCCACTTACGTCGGCGACAAGGGCTACGACATCGAGATTACCCGAAACATTAACGCTCTCCCCAACAAGTATCTCAGCCTCGACAACTCGCGCACTGCTGCACAGAATGCCAACAACACGGCTCTCGGCGGAACAGTCGCGAATCCCTTCTTCTGCAGCAACCCCAACGCAAGCGGCACGGGTTGCACAAGCGGCAGCGCGCTCTTCGTAGGTGCTGGTGCGACGACAACGCGACGGCAGTTACTGCGTCCCTTCCCAAACTTTGGTGACATAAACACATCGGTCAACGACGGTGAGAGTTGGTATGCGTCAGGTCAGTTGAGTTTGACCAAGAGATTCACTCAGGGGTATGGACTCCAATTCGCCTATACGAAGTCGAGATGGTTGGAAGCCACTGAGTACTTGAATGCGGGTGACGAACACCCGGTCAAACAGAGATCACCGCAGGACGTGCCGAATCGCTTTTCAATGAGTGGCTTCCTGGAATTGCCGTTCGGTCGAGGTAAGCGATTCTTTGGTGATGCAAACCGGCTCGCGAACGCGGTTGTTGGCGGCTGGCAGATCCAGGGAACTTATGTTTACCAGACTGGGTTCCCTCTGAGATTCGCAAACGATGTGTTCTATCTCGGCGGTGACCCAAGCCTCTCGAAGAGCCAGCAGACCGTTGACCGCTGGTTCAATACTTCCGCGTTTGTTTCAGTCGTTGGCGGAACGCCCACCTGCGGTGCGTTCCCGGGTGGCTCTGCAAATTGCGCCACACCGGTGGACCACTTGAGGACGTTCCCGTTCTTCCTCGATGAAGTACGAATCGATCCAATCAACAACGTCGACCTCGGTTTGCGCAAAGACATTCAGTTGCGCGAACAGATGAAGATCCAGTTGCGGGTGGAGTTCATTAACGCGTTCAACCATCCGCTGTTCCCGGGACCAACCGTCAATGCCGGATCTACAGGCTTTGGCGCAATCGTGACGTCTAACCAATTAAACTACGCTCGCCGCGCGCAATTGGCAGCGAAGTTTATTTTCTAGCCACAAAAAGGCACAAAAAGCAACAAAAGAAATAGGGCGGCTCTTCGGGGCCGCCCTTGGTTTATTAACGACGAATGATTTCACGTAGAGGATTTCTGCGGGCGCTTCTTGCCACCGGCGTTCTTGCTCCACGTACGTTTGCCTCATCCGCGATCGATCGATTTGCTCTTGTGAGTCGCCACAATCCGCGGCTCACGAAGATCGATCCATTGAGTCCACTATCACTCGGCAACGGTGAGTTCGCGTTCACCGCGGACGTAACTGGACTACAGACTTTTCCGCAACTCTATGCCGATGCGATGCCGCTCTGCACCATGTCGCAATGGGGGTGGCACACGCGACCGCTGCCGGCGTCGCTCCAATCTCAGACTCTGCGTCCGAAACTCTACGACACATACGGACGAAAGGTTGGCTACAACACGAGTTCGGAAGGTCAGACGGAACTCTTCAATTGGTTGCGAGAGAATCCGCACCGTCTGCACCTGGGCCAGATTGGCCTGGCGGATATCGACCCCGCGAACATTTCAGAGATCGATGAAGAACTAGATCTCTGGCGTGGAGTACTGAAGAGTAAATTCAAACTACTCGGGGAGCCGGTTTCCATCACCACTGCCGTACATCCTGTTCAGGATCTGCTTGCAGTGATAATTGAGTCGCGCGTTCCTGATCTCGCTGTACGCATTGCATTCCCGTATGGCTCGCCTTCGATGCAGGCCGCCGAGTGGAATGAACCCGAGAAACATCAAACGCGGATTATCGCGGATGAAAAGGATCGGGCCGTGATTGCGCGCGAGCTCGATGGGAATACTTATTACGTCACAGTTCGGGGTCGGGTGAGGAGCGAGAGTAGACATTCGCTGCTGATAACAGGTTCAGAGTTTGTCGTTGCGTTTTCTCAACAGCGACCAGGTGGAGCGTTGCCAAGTGCGTTTGAGACGATTGCTGCAAGCGAACGACACTGGAAACACTTCTGGACGCATGGTGCTTCAGTCGAACTGGCTGAAAGTAAAGACAAGCGCGCTATCGAGCTCGAGCGAAGAGTCGTGTTGTCGCAGTATCTGACCGCGATTCAGTGTTCCGGCAGTATGCCGCCACAGGAAACCGGACTAACTATTAACAGTTGGTACGGAAAGTTTCACCTGGAAATGCACTGGTGGCACGCGACGCACTTTGCTTTGTGGAATCGCTTGCCGCTGTTTGAAAGAAGTCTTGGCTGGTATGAATCGATTCTCCCGCGTGCGGTGGAGCTGGCTCGTTCGCAAGGATATCTCGGTGCTCGTTGGCCCAAGATGGTTGGACCAGAAGGGCGCGATAGTCCTTCGCCGATTGGACCGCTGCTTATCTGGCAGCAGCCGCATCCGATCTTTTACGCCGAGCTTTGTTATCGGGCACGTCCACGGCGAAGCACGTTACAGAAGTATCGTGAGCTCGTGTTTCAGTCGGCTGAGTTCATGGCGGATTACGCGTTCTTTGACAAGCGCATGTCGCGCTATGTGCTCGGACCGCCGGTGATACCCGCGCAGGAGAATCATCCAGCGGCGGAGACATGGAATCCGACGTTTGAACTTTCGTACTGGTCGTATGGACTGAAGGTCGCACGGCGATGGCGTGAGCGATTGGGTCTCAGAAGAAATGCGGAATGGGAGCGCGTGATTCGCAACCTCTCTCCGTTACCAACAAAGAATGGCGTCTATCTCGCGCATGAAAACTGTCCGCAAACGTTCTCTGAAAGAAACTACGATCACCCGTCAATGCTTGGAGCTTTCGGTGTCCTTCCTGGCGACGGCGTCGATAAGGAAACGATGCGTCGCACATTGCGTGAGACGATGCAGCGTTGGCAGTGGGATAAGACGTGGGGCTGGGACTATCCGTTAACGGCATTGACCGCCGCGCGACTCGGCGAACCAAATATTGCTATTGATGCCCTGATGATGAAGACAGAAAAGAATCGTTACCTGCCAAACGGCCACAACTGGCAGCGACAAAACCTGCCATGCTATTTACCCGGTAACGGTGGATTGCTTTATGCCATCGCGATGATGGCGGGTGGAGGCTTTCCGTCAGACGGCTCATGGACCGTCCGCTCAGAAAACTTCAGATCGGCTGCGTAATCCGCGTAATCCGGGTTCAACTCCTTACTGCCAGCCGCAAAGCTTCATCGATGGACTCGCGTGGGCGATGTCGAAGAAGCGTTTCTCGTACTGCTTGGCGTAGAGATCGACACTATGCCGGATGCGACTGAACAACGAACAACGCATGTCGTTCTCAGTGATCCGGTCGCGCAGGTAAAGCATGGCGTTCGTTTCACCCCAGTATTCACGATCTTCCCAGATCGTGACGGGTGTGCCGCCCATCTGCTCCGCAAGATCCACCAGCTTCGGATCGGCGGCCTTGCGTCCATTCGCAAGAAAGATCTTGTTGTACTGCGGAATCAATTGCCCTTGCAGTTGGTAAAGATGCGCGTCAACTTGCGACGTTCGAATCACGTGACCAAACTCGTGCGCAATCTTCGTCGCCGCAAGCGTGTTGCCGCTGATCGGTATGTACGACTCCGTCGACATGAGTGAGTTCATTACCGGGAAGTAAATCGGATTCGGATAGCCATTATCCAAACGGCTTCCCAACGTGATTGTTGCGGCGACCAGTTTGCCCGACGAGTCCCAGCGATATTTCCCGGTCGCGGCGCCCTCGGCGTTTTCGCGCGAGACGGTGATGGTCAACGTGAAGTCCGGATTCTTCTCGTAAATCGCCCACTGCTCCCGGCCGGCTTCGGTAGACAGGAAGTCCTTCTTCCAGGCCTGATACCTCGTCGCGTATTTGGGCGGGATGACTTCTTTAATACCGCCCTCGTCAGAGGGTTTAGACACGTACGTCTCGGTCTCCGACCCGTGATATTCCGCAACCAGGGCCGGCATTGACGTGTCACGTACCGTGAGGCCTTTTTCGGCAGTCAAGCCGATCGCATTCAATGAGAGTAGAACGAAAAGAAAGAGTGCCAGTGTGATGGTAATCCGCGACAATTTCATGCGATCGGTTCCTCCCGGAACGTGAAACTTAACGTGAACGTGCGGTCGTCAGCTGGGAGCTTCAATTGTAGTCTGGACAAATTTTTCTAAACTAAGTTCACAGAGAAGTCAACATTTTTTGCGCGGATTTGCTAATAAGATGTCTAGTCCACAGATTACGCAGATTCAAAACCGATGAGAAGACAACTACAAACGTGTTTACTAATAATCTTTGCTTTCGCCATGCCGGCTGTGGCGCAGCAAAGACGAGTCTTCGAAGGGGCGGAGATCATGCTGCCGAGTGCGAAGCTGAAATCCACTCGTACGCTTCGTCTGCATGGCCTCTTCTATGGAGTCGGCAACGCTCGCATCTATCCGACGAAGCAACAGTTCTCCGCGTCAGGCGTTCCCGCAGGCGGTTGGACCAGAACCGTCGAAATGCCCGACGGTCAAAAGATCACGGCCTCTGTCTTTCGCGATCGCGACAACTTCAACATCTCTTTCAAAGCGCAGCCCGGCACGAAGATCGACAAATGGGGTATCTCAATCGATGCGTTGCCCGGCGAGTACTTCACAGGCTTGATGGAACGTGTAGTTGATGGTCCACAGGCAAAATCCTGGGCTCCCGGCATCACTGAAGCGATGAATCTGCGTGGACAAAAAGTGGACATGATCATCAAGCCCACGACTTCAGTCTACGCACCGTTCTACATATCCTCGCGTGGCTATGCGGTCTTCGTTAAGGGAAACTGGCCGGGAGTATTCGATCTCGCCGCCTCGAATAAGCAAAGCGTTCAAATCGAGTTCGAAGGTCCATCACTCGAACTGAAGATTTACACGGCATCAGATCCTGCATCGCTCGTAAGCCAACACGCGCTCGACGCCGGTCCACCGTTTCTCCCACCGAAATGGATTTACACACCGTGGCGCTGGCGCGACGAACACACGCAACGCACGACTTACTACGACGGCACGGCAGTTACCGGCCCATTCAATTCCGAAATCATGGAAGACGTGCTGATGATGCGCGCGTTCGGTATTCCGAATGGCGTCTACTGGATCGATCGTCCATGGGGGCCGGGTAAGCCCTGGGGTTACGACGATTTTGATATCGATGAAGTTCGTCTGCCTCACTTCGAAAAAATGGTGAAGTGGCTTGATGACAAAGAGACCAAGACGGTGCTTTGGATCGCGCCATTCTTTCAGGGAAAGATGATGCAGGAAGCGACGGCAAAGGGTTACACCCTCGCGGGACAAGTGCGACCGTCTAACGGCAACAACTACCCGATGGTCGATCTCACCAACCCCGCGGCGCGCGCATACTGGCAGGAAGGCGTCGGAAAACTTCTGAAAATGGGTGTTGCGGGTTTCAAAATGGATCGCGCCGAAGAAGACATTCCGGAATCCGGGCCTTACAAGGTATTTGATGGCCGCACCATTCGCGAAAATCGGAACGCGTACCCGGCGATGTACGTGAAAGCCGTGTACGAAATCGCGCAGAAGTATCGAGGCAACGACGTCGCGCTGATGCCGCGCGCGGCCTACACCGGCAGTTCTCCTTACGCAGTCTTTTGGGGTGGTGATATCGGCGGCACCCAGGAAGGCTTGCGTGCGTCGATCATCGCGGTTCAGCGATCGGCCGTTATGGGTTATCCAAACTGGGGCTCGGACATTTGCGGTTACAACCAGCAACTTCTGGAACAGGAAGTCTGCGGCAGGTGGCTTGCTTTTGGCGCGCTGAATCCGATCATGGAGGTTGGTCCAACGCGCAACGTAGCATTCTGGAATCTGCCGCGCGCGCCGGAATACGACACACACCTGATCGCGATGTGGCGCATGTATGCGCGCTTGCACCAGCATTTGATCGACTATAGTTACGCGCATGCGCAGAAAGCGACGAAGACGGGTATGCCGATTATTCGTCCGCTCTTTCTGGTCGATCCAAATGCGCCGGCGGCGTGGTCCAACTGGTGGACTTATCTCTACGGCCCCGACATCCTCGTTTCGCCGGTCTGGGAAAAAGGGAAGCGCGAACAGAAGGTGTACTTACCATCAGGGCAGCGCTGGCGTGATGCGTGGAGCGGGCAGGTCTATCGTGGCGGGCAAACGATTACAGTGCCGGCGGCGATGCATCAGTTGCCGATGTTCGTTCGGGTTGGTGCGGCAGTTAAGCTGGGCGATTTGAATCGGGAGTGGAAAGAGAGTCGGGAGATTGCCGAGAAGAAACCGGATTTGAAGAAGCTCGACGCTGAGTTAAAGGCGTGGTTCGATCGACACAGGTAGACAGGATGAACAAGATTAAGCAGCAGGATTTACGTGATAATCCTGAAAACATCCTGTAAATCCTGTCCAACAAACATGCTGAGAGTTATCGCGATCACATTACTGTTGATTGTTTGCCTGCTGCCGGTGCGGGCTCAGGTGCAGCCGCACGTCACGGTGCCTCAGGATCTCACCGGCTTGTGGCGCTTCACTCTCGATCGCAATGATGAAGGGGTCACTCAGCAGTGGTTCAGCGTACGACTCCCGCAGTACATCAAACTGCCCGGCATTCTCCAAGATCAAAACCAGGGCGACGAAATCACGACGAAGACGCCGTGGGTCTTATCGCTCTACGATCATTTCTGGTACCTGCGCGAAGACTACAAAGACTACACCGAACGCCTCGTCAAGATTCCGTTCCTATCTCAACCACCACGCCACTATCTAGGCGTCGCCTGGTATCAACGAGAAATATTCATTCAACCAAACTGGGCCGGTCGCCGCGTCGTTCTCACACTCGAACGCCCACACTGGGAAACAACTGTCTGGCTCGACAACAAGAAGATCGGTTCGGAAAAGAGTCTCGTTACGCCACACGTTTTCGATTTCGGCACCGTAACGCCCGGCCGTCATCAACTCACGATCCGCGTCGACAATCGCATGATCATGCCGTACCGGCCAGACGCGCACAGTGTCTCGGATTCGCTGGCCGCGAGCTGGAATGGCATTACGGGAAAGATACAACTTTCATCTACCGGACGTGTCTGGATCGACGACGCCCAGGTGTTTCCGCGGCTCGCCACGAAAACACTCCTCATCAAAGTCCGCATCGGCAATCAGACAGGTTTGAGTGGATCCGGAACGCTGACCGCGGTTTGGCCTGACATCGGCGTTGTTCCCGTGACTTGGGACGAAAATGGCGGAACTGCGGAAGTCGAAGTTCCTCTCAGGCAGGAAGCAGTTAAGTGGGATGAGTTTCATCCGCAGTTATATCCGCTGCGTTTGTGGTTGAGTGGCAATGGCGTCAATGAAAATCTCGAGTTGAAAGTCGGACTCCGTGAGTTGAAAGCCGAAGGAAAAGAGTTTCAACTCAACGGCCGCGCGATCATGTTCAGAGGCACGCACCACGGCGGCGACTTTCCGCTCACCGGTTATCCGCCGAATGACGTTGCTTACTGGAAAAAATTATTCGAGCTCTGTCGCGCGTGGGGATTGAACCACATGCGTTTTCATTCGTGGTGTCCACCCGAAGCAGCGTTCGAAGCGGCCGACACTCTCGGATTTTATCTGCAGCCCGAACCCGGCATGTGGAATGAGATCAGTCCCGACACGCCGATGGAGCGAATGCTCTACGAAGAAACAGAGCGGATGATCAAGACTTACGGCAATCATCCTTCGTTCATGTTGTTGTCCGCGAGTAACGAACCGAAAGGTGACTGGCAGCCGGCTTTGGCAAAATGGGCGGACACCTTCCGCAAGAAGGATCCGCGTCGCTTATACACGCGCGGCACCGGGCACACCGAACGGCAAATCGAGAATGTTACTGAAGGCAGCGACTACCTCGCGATTCAACGCATTGGACCAAAGATGCTGCGACGTGAATCGGGTTGGTTTGGAGGCGACTACGATGATGCGCTCGAAGACATAAATATCCCCGTCATCTCTCACGAGATTGGTCAATGGTGCGCCTATCCCGATTTTGATGTGATGAAGAAGTTCACCGGTTATATGAAACCCGGTAACTACGAGATCTTTCGCGACTCGGCCAAAGCGCACGGGCTTTTGGATCAAAACAAATCGTTCGCCGATGCTTCGGGCCGTTTCCAGGTTGCGGTTTACAAAGAGGAGATTGAGGCGAATCTGAGAACACGCGGGCTCAGTGGTTTTCAGCTACTCGATCTGCACGACTATCTCGGCCAGGGCACCGCGCTTGTTGGTCTGCTCGATCCTTTCTGGGAGCCGAAGAGTTATGTGAAGGCCGAGGAGTTCAAAGACTTTTGCAATACCACTGTCCCCTTAGCACGCTTTCCGAGGTACGTTTATACCGAGGCAGAACGACTCGAAGTGCCGGTGGAAGTCGCGCACTACGGCGCGGAACCCATGGATGATGGGAAAGGCGTTTGGCGTATCGACGACAACATCGTGGGTGAATGGGATGCGAAGACGATCACGATCGGAAAGAACATTCAACTCGGAAATGTTTCGGTGAGTCTTGCGAGAGTCGGGCCGGGCGAGCACAAGTTAACCGTCACGCTTGCGCCGTCGACATTCTTTGCTCCCATCACTCGGAGAATCATTCCACGAGCGGACGCCGTGCGCGGCTCGACTTACTTCGAGAATAGCTGGACGTTTTTTGTTTACACTCCTGCGGAAATAACTGCCCGCGCGAGTACCGAACCACCTCTTAGTTCGTTGTGTCAGAAGTCTCGCGACCTTGACGTTCTGATCACAAACTCCTGGGAACAAGCGGAAGCGAAACTCGCAACGGGTGGCAAGGTTCTCTTTTCGCCGCGCAGCAACGATCTCGATTGGTCCAGTCCGCCGCTCGATGTCGTCCCCATCTTCTGGAATCGGCAGATGATGCCGGCGTGGGGTCGCATGTTGGGACTGTGGGTCAAGCTAAATAGCGGCAGGACCAAAGATCATATGATCGATGGATTCTTGACGTCCGAGCATTACGACTGGCAATGGGCCGAGCTCGTCCGTGGTGCGCGGGCGATCAATATCGATCGTTTGCCGGAAGAGTTGGAGCCCGTAGTGTGGGCTATCGACGACTGGAATCGAAACTACAAACTCGGTGTCTTGTTCGAAGCTGGGATTGGTAATGGAAAGCTGCTCGTGTCTGCGATCGACGTCACCAAGGAGAACGACACTAATCCCGTGCTGGCTCAGTTACGCAGGTCGCTCCTTACTTATATGAAGGGCGATTGTTTTCAACCCTCAGTTGGACTGACGTCCGCAGATTTCCGCAGCATACTCTTCGATACGCGCATCATGGCCAAACTCGGCGCCAAGGCCGAAATTGAAGGCGCCTCCGCGGCGGCTGCAATCGACGGTGATCCGGCGACGTATGTGCTGGTTGGCGATCAGAAAGCGCCGGCTCGCGAGCAGTTGGAGTTGATGATTACGTTTCGCGCGCCCGTGGCAATGTCGGGTGTGGTGCTGATGCCGCGACAGAATCATCGCGAGCATGAAGGCGACATTCGCGAGTTTGTGATTCAGGCGAGCGACGATGGAAAGGTCTGGTCGGATATTGCGCGTGGCGAACTAGCTTCGACCTGGGCTCCACAACGGGTTGAATTCTCGCGAGTCAACACTGCACGTTATTTAAAACTCATCTCGCTTTCCGGTTTTGGAACTGATAAGACTACAGCGCTCGCAGAACTGGCGATAATCTACGCCGGACCAAAATTGCCACAATAAGGCACAAAAGCACATATGAAAAAAATCGACCGACGAAGTTTCGTTAAGAGTAGTGGTGTGGGGTTGGTTGGAATGTCGTTGTTTGCCTTGGACTCCAAAGCGCAAACACAAGAGGGAAGGCGAGTTTATCCGCTCAATCGCAAGTGGCTGTTCAGTGAAAAGAACGTGCCGAGTGGGACGGCGGCTAGTTTCGACGACAGGCGCTTCACGCGCGTAACGATTCCGCATACGAACAAGATGCTGCCGTGGCATGGGTTCGACGACAAAGACTATCAGTTCGTTTCGCTTTATCGCCGCCATTTCCAGTTGCCAGTAGGGGCAAGCGGGAAGCGAGTGTTTATTGACTTTGGTGGAGTGATGACTGCCGCTACGGTGCACATCAATGGACATCGTCTGGGTGAGTATCGCGGTGGGTATACGCCGTTCTCATATGAGCTGACGGAGTTTGTGAACTGGCGTGGCGACAACGTGATCGCAGTCGAGGTGGATTCGACTGAACGTAAGGATATTCCGCCGTTTGGTGGCGAGATTGATTACCTGACGTTCGGAGGGATCTATCGCGATGTTGAGCTGCGAATTGTTCCGCAGACGTTTATCGAAAACGTCTTTGCGAAATCGGTAGACGTTCTCGGCTCCGGACGGCGGCTTCAGGTACGTTGCTTTCTCGAGAATAACGCTAGGTCGCGGAACGTGAAAGTTGAATTACTCGATGGTGCGCGTGTTGTTGATGCGAAGGAAGTTGAGGCCGCCACTCCCAGCGTTGAAGTAACACTCACCAATCTTGGTTCGGTCCAACTGTGGGAGTTCGATCGTCCGAAGCTCTACGACGTGCGCGTTTCATTGCTCGAGAATGATCGACGCGTTGACGAATACAAGACGCGGATAGGCTTTCGCGAAGCGCGTTTCACTCCCGACGGTTTCTTCCTGAACGGAAAACATCTCAAGCTTCGTGGTCTGAATCGGCACCAAACGTTTCCTTTCGTTGGCCAGGCGATGCCTGCGCGCGTGCAAAAACGCGATGCATGGATTCTCAAAAAAGAGTTGAAGTGCAACATTGTGCGCACGTCGCATTATCCGCAGTCGCCTCATTTTCTCGATGCGTGTGATGAGTATGGTTTGCTCGTGCTCGAAGAGATTCCGGGCTGGCAGCACATCGGCGATCAGCAATGGAAGGATCTGTCGGTGAGTTATGTCGAGAAGATGGTGCGTCGCGATTGGAATCATCCGTCGATCGTGCTTTGGGGCGTGCGCGTCAACGAGTCGCGCGACGATCACGATTTCTACACGCGCACGAATCAGTTGGCGCGTTCGCTTGATGACTCGCGGCAGACGGGCGGCATTCGTTACAACTACGAGTCGGAGCTGCTCGAGGACGTCTTTACGATGAACGACTTTCAGATTCCGCTGCGTCCGCCGAAGCATCCGCTGTATCTGAACACAGAGTTCATTGGTCACATGTATCCAACGAAGCGCAACGACAATGTTGAGCGTGTGACGGAACATGCGATGCGACACGCGCGCGTGCACAACCAGCTTGCGTCTGACAAGCGATATGCCGGTGGCATTGGGTGGTGCGCGTTTGACTACAACACCCACGCGAACTTCTGTTCCACCGATCGCATTTGTTACCACGGTGTCGGCGATATTTTTCGGATTGCGAAACCGGCTGGTGGGTTCTACAAGTCGCAGTGCGATCCCGCTGAGGAGATTGTGTTGGAGCCGGCGTTTGACTGGTCGCGCGGAGATCGGAACGAGAGCTTCAACATCGCGATGGTGTCTTCCAACTGCGAGCATCTCAAGATCTACATCGGGAAGAACCTTGTCGCTGACATCGACCCTGATCGAGAGAATTTTCCGCATTTGAAATACCCGCCGTTCGTGACGAATTTGCGCTCCGGGATTAACAAGGGCTGGGGCGACATGACGTTGGAGGGTTACATTGGCGGGAAGCTTGTGATTACTAAGAAGCTGTCGGGCCAGGGTGCGGATCGGCAGTTTCACATGGATGCAGATGATCGTGAGTTGAATGGCGATGGGATCGATGCGACGCGCGTGGTGTTAAAAGTTACGGACGAGTATGGCGCTGTGAGGCCGCTAGCGAACGCCGCGATTAGCTTCACGCTGACCGGTCCAGGACAGATCATCGGCGAGAATCCGTTCGCGTTGTTTGGCGGCGTCGGGGCTATCTGGATTAAGTCTCGCGAGGCTGCCGGATTGATTCGCCTGACCGGCAAGCATCCATATCTTGGAGACAAAACCGTCGAGATAACAGTCAAACCCCAAAGACCAGAGGTCCTGTAAATCCTGTAAGAAATCCTGTTAATCCTGTCAATAGTTAGACAGGATGTACAGGATTGTTAACAGGATTAACAGGATTACCAAATTCAATCTCGAACCGTGCTGCCATGCGATAGAGTGTTTTGCGATTGATGCCGAGGATTTCGGCCGTGCGCTTGCGGTTATTCCCCGTGGCTTCGAGGACGTGGAGGATGTAACGTCGCTCGACCTCATCCAGATTCGGTAACCCCGAAAACAATTGATCGAGCTCGTCTGTCGAGAGCGGCGTCGTGTCATGCGCCGGCTGCAGACGAATGCGCGCCGGAAGATCCTCGATCGTAATAACGCCACCCTGATTCAGCGTAATCGCGCGCTCGATTACATTCTCGAGCTCACGAACATTCCCAGGCCATGAGTATGCAGTCACGCACTGCATACTCTTCTGATCAGTAGCAACAGCAGTCGGGCCTGGGGCATGTTTTCGCAGAAAGTGCGCAACGAGCAACGGAATATCATCACGCCGCTGTCGCAACGGCGGCAGGTGCAACTGAATAACGTTCAACCGATAGAGCAAGTCGCCTCGAAAAGCTCCGGCAGCCGAGAGCTTCTCCAGATCCGAATTACTGGCAGCAATCACTCGTGCACCAACCTTGATCGGCTCGGTCCCTCCTACCGGAACGACCTCGCGCTCCTGCAACACTCGCAATAACTTCACCTGCAAGCCTGCACTCGTCTCACTAATCTCATCGAGAAACACTGTGCCTTCAGCAGCCTGCTCGAAGATCCCACGCTTATTGGCGATCGCTCCGGTGAACGAACCCTTAACGTGTCCAAACAGTTCCGACTCGAGCAGCGTCTCGGTCAACGCGCCACAGTTCACAGCCACGAAGCGTTCAGTCGATCGTGTGCCGTGATTGTGAATCGCCCGCGCAACCAACTCTTTGCCGGTCCCGGATTCCCCGGTGATCAGCACTGCGGCGCGTGAGTCTGAAACGCGGCCGATCATTTTATAGATCTCGAGCATCGCCGGAGTGCGGCCGATCAGCCCCGAGCTGCGCTCCTCTTCATCGAGATCCGAAGTGACATGTTTTCCGTTGCCGTTTGCTAATGCACGTCGCACAATTGCTACGAGCTCATCGATGTTGAACGGCTTGCTGATGTAATCGAATGCGCCTTCCTTCACCGCACGAACCGCGGTTTCAATCGAGCCAAAAGCCGTCATCAACACGACCGGTATCGACGGATACTCGCGGCGAACAATTTCCAGCAACGACAGGCCATCAAGCCGCGTCTTCATGCGAATATCGCTGAGCAGAAGATCCGGCGGCTGCTGAGCAACCGTTGCCAGCGCCGCCTCGCCGCTGTTCGCGAACACAGCACTAAAACCTTCGCGCGCGAAAACCTCACAAAGTAGTTCACACGTGACTGAGTCGTCATCAACCGTGAGAATCTGCGGTATCTTACGCGACATCTAAACTCACCTCAGCAAATTCCGCCGGCGCCACAAGCCTTGCTTCCGCTACCGGCAGCACCAAGCGAAACTCCGCGCCCTTTTCGACCTCGACGCATTCAATCTTCCCGCCGTGCTCGACGACGATCTCGCGAGCAATTGCGAGACCCAGACCGCTGCCGGATTTCTTCGTGGTCCACATCGGCTCGAAAAGATGAGTCATCGCCTCGTCGCTAATGCCCGCACCGGAATCACTGAGACGCACCTCAATCATCTTTTGCTTATCGATGTAGTTGGTAACAAACTTCATCTCACCACCGTGCGGCATCGCTTCGAGACTGTTGTTCACCAGGTTGAGAAACACCTGGTGCAGACTCTCATGATCGGCAAGAACGAACGGCAATCCCTCGTCGAGTTGCTGCTTCACCCGAATGTTGTGCGATTCGAAAATTGGCGCGACCAGCAGTAGCAGCTCTTCTACGATCAGATTTATATCGGTAGGCTGCGGTGCGATTGGCCGGCGGTGAGTTCGCTCGAGCAAACTCTTCACTGACTGCACGATCGAGCCGAGTTGCGCATTGATGATCGTCAGGCGCCGTTGTGTGTCGCCACAGCCCGGATGATTGCGAGCGAGCAATTGCAGGTGTCCATTGATAGCGTTCAAAGGTGTCCCGATTTCGTGTGCGAGCGACGCCGTGACCTGGCCGATCGCTGCAAGTCGTTCGGCGTGCGACGACGCAATGTCGTCCATCATTTGATTGAAGCCGCGGGCAATCTCGCCCAACTCGTCGTCTCTGTGTACGGGTGAACGAACCGAGAGATCGCCTTGCCGAGCGCGGGCCATCGTCTGCACGATTTCTTTGACGGGTTTGCGGAAGAAATAGACGAACAGCAAGTACAACAGGAGCACCGAAGCGATCACAGCGCCAAACAACACGAGGTTGTATTCGCGATGAAGACTGCTGACGAGGTTTCGGTGATAACCCTTGAGCACCAGTGCCTTGATGAAGCCACTGTGCTGGCCGTTGGACACCGGCGTAGTGATCAGCCAGTACTGGCCGTTGTTGCGATTGATCTCCGTGGATGCGACGGTATTGAGTGTTGGCCCTGCGGAGTCCCACGAAGCGAGTAGGTCGCTCGTGCCGCTGGCAGTAGTAGCAATTAGTCGCGGGACAGTTGGCTGGTTTTCATAAACGTCAATCTGTCTGAAGTCGGACCGCGAACTGACGACCACTTGCATCTCTTGCTGTAAATCTTCAAGGTTTGAAAAATAGTCGTACTGTGCGATCCGGTTACCAAGCGCCGCAGTCTGGCTCACCGCATTGTCGTAATGGTCCTTCTCGATCAGCGATCTAATTCTGCCACTGTGGAGGTACGACGACGCGAGCAGGATCAGCGACATCGAACCCGCCACAAGTAGCAGAATCTTTTGCTGCAGGTTAAGCCGCAAGCGCATGCCAGCCACATGGCAATTTCAAAGCCACAAAGAGCACAACAAGAAAAAGTCATAGCCACAAAAAGGCACAAAAAGCACAAAATGATTTATTCAGCAACAGCGTCCGTTTCCTTTTCGGGGGTTCGAGCGCGCCCAAGGAATAATCATTTTGTGCTTTTTGTGCCTTTTTGTGGCTAATCTTCTTTTGTGGCTAATTGGGGTCGAGGGGCAAAATGGCCACAGTGGCTTTATCGATCCCGTAGCGTTCGATCATTCGATAGAGAGTGCGGCGATCGATGCCGAGGATTTCGGCGGCGCGAGTGCGATTGCCGCCCGCGACTTCAAGGATGTAGAGCAGGTAACGTCGTTCGAGTTCGTCGAGCGCTGGCAGATCTTCGAAGAGGGCAGAGAGTGGCGACCGTGCGGCGCTGCGTACCTGGACCGACTGAAGTTTCTCAGGCAGATCTTCCGGATCGATCGCGTGACCGCGCGCGTGCAGCACGGCGTATTCGATCGCCGACTCGAGCTCACGCACATTTCCCGGCCAGTTGTAAGCCACGAGGGTGCGGATAGTTTCTTCCGACAGAGTCAGTTGCTTGTGTCCTTCTCTGTCGACCACGAGGCTGAGGAAACGCTCTGCCAGTAGTGGAATATCCGTCCGTCGTTCTTTGAGTGAAGGCACTCGCAACGTTACCACGCTGAGGCGGTAAAAAAGATCTTCGCGAAACTTACCTGCCTTTACGTCCTGTTCGAGATTCCGGTTTGTCGCCGCAAGGATACGAGCGTCGACTTGTGTGGCCTTCGACGCGCCGACACGTCTGATCTCGCCTTCCTGTAACGCGCGCAACAGTTTTACCTGGAACGCCGGACTCGTCTCGCCGACTTCGTCAAGAAAGAGGGTTCCACCAGAGGCTTCTTCCCAAAGCCCCTTGCGGTCGCCGACAGCGCCCGTGAATGAGCCACGAACGTGACCAAAGAGCTCTGCCTCCAAAAGTGTTTCGGTAAGAGCGCCGCAGTTCACGGCGACGAATGGTCCGGCAGAGCGAGTACTGTGTTGATGAATCGATCGCGCCACCAGCTCCTTGCCGGCTCCAGACTCGCCCACAATCAGAATCGTCGAACGTGTAGGCGCGACGCGCGCGATTTCTTTATATAGCCCGATCATTACCGGAGAACGTCCGAGTAATCCGCCCTGTTCGTAAGGCGCCGAAATCGGCTCCGCTCGCTGTTCAACGCCCGCATGACTTCGCTCCTGCTCAAGAGCACGGCGCGCAATCGCAACGACTTCCTGCACCTTAAAAGGTTTTGAAATGAAGTCCCAGGCGCCTTCTCGCGCTGCTTCGACGGCGGAGTCGAGTGTGCCGAATCCCGTGACGAGGATTACGGGACACTGCGCCCGCAAGTCTTTCAATAAGTCCAGCCCTGATTGGTTTGCTTCGAGATTCACGTCGCTGACAACCAGATCGATCTTCTCTTTTTCCGCGACGGTGAAGGCTTGTGATGGACTGAGTGCAGTGTCGACGCGCCATCCTTCGGCGCAGAAGATCTCACGCAGCAAGTCGCATGAATCCTGATCGTCATCGACAACAAGAATGTGTTTCATGAATGAATACCTACTTCCAGCTCAGGTTCATGGTTCTCAACGACCACCGGCACGTCATTCGGAATCGCCGCGAACGTCAGCCGGAACCGCGTGCCTTTTCCCAATTCACTTTTAACTTCAATTCTGCCCCCGTGCTCAGAAACGATTTGACTAACGATCACGAGGCCGAGGCCCGTGCCGTGGCCGCGATCTTTCGTCGTATAAAGCGGATCGAAGATGTGACTCATAACTTCCGGCGTCATTCCCGTTCCGGTATCGATGAAATCAACAAAGATGCGCTGTGGCTTACCATTCTTTTCTTCGATCGAAGTCTGAATCTGAATGTGACCGCCTTCGGGCATCGCGTCGAGGCTGTTGTTAATAAGGTTCAGGAATAGCTGCTGCAGCCGATCCGAGGAACCGGCAATGAGTGGCAGGTTGTCAGCAAAAGCCTCGGTGAGATGGATGCTTCGTTTGTCGAACGCCGGGGACATTGCGTCGCAAAGTTTGCGTAACACTGAATTCAAATCGAGTGGTGCGAGCTCGGTTTCGAATCTCGTCTTGTCGAGCATGCGGCGCACGATTCGTTCGATGCGTTCAATCTGAGCGCTGATCGTGCGTATGCGCGACTCGGCGTCGCGTGGATCGCGATCCAGATCTGATTTGAGCAACTGGACGTGGCCGCTGATTAGGTTGAGCGGCGTGCCGACTTCGTGTGCAAAGTGCGCGGCTGTTTGACCCGCTGCGGCGAGACGGCCGAGTTCGTTCATGCGGCGGTTGGTGCGCCAGAGCTCGAGATTCGTTTCCTGCAGTTGCTGATTCCTTTTCTCCAGCTCGATGGTTGCTTCGCGAACACGATCGCGCAGGATGCCTTGCTCGGTCTCGAGTCTCGTCGTCAGTTGCAATTGCCGGAATAAAAAATAAGTGCCGACCAGGACCAGTCCGATCGCGATCAAGAATATCCAGATGACGCTCTTCAGGTAACCAAACGCTACGGCCCAGATGCTGTCGAAGCGTTGCACAATCTCGACGGCGCCGCTCGGCCGGCCGTTCTCAAGAATGATTGCGAAGGCGCGATACAGCGACTGGTTTGAATCCGACTTGATCTCGTTTACGACTGTTGGGCCCGGGCCGCGGCGCAGAACGTTCTTTGTGTCTTCGGGGATAGGTGTCGCAGGTGCGCTTCCGGCGGCTGCGGTCTTTTCGGTGAAGTCTCCCTGCGAGAGTTGCCAGACGCGGACGCTCACGATCGTGGGTCGAGAGCCTTTGATCAGGTTAGCGGCGCGGGTCAGAGCTTCCGGATCGCGAGAGCCGATGTCGCTGATGTGTTGTGCGAGGTCGCGCGCTTGCGTTTCGACGAGGGTTTGGTCGTCGTTGCGTTCGATGTTGGCGATCGCCGCGCTGGTGACGGCCAATGCTGCGATCAGCATAGCGACGGTCAACACGGAGCTCAGCAGCGTTGTTTTTGAATGGAGCTTTACGGTTCGCATCCTCACCTTCGACTTGCTTGGCAAGGACAATGCCACCTTGGATTCAGCTAAATCTTTCAGCTTTTTGCGGGGCGGTGCGGGACGTACTGTAGGGGCGGCCCTCCGTGGCCGCCCGGCGTCGAATCGATCTCTTTGCCAAATGCCTGATCGATTGTGTTGCAAAGGATCGAGTTCCACGCCGGGTGGCCACGGAGGGCCGCCCCTACAGCAGGTTCCTTCATTCTTTATTAAAGTGTGGCGTCCTTGTGGCGACGGCAAAGCTGTCACGCTCCCCGTGGTCCATTTTGGCCTCAGCGGCGTGTATTCGAGCTTGGCATGACCGTTGCCAATCACTCCTGCGCTCGGATGTCTTTTTGAAAGGAAAACTAGGTATGAAGAAACTCGTTTCATTCGCGCTCGGCGCCGTGGTGCTATCGGCGACCCTCGGTTTGCAGTCAGCAACAGCTAACGCCAAGGACAAGCACGACAAGAACTACTGGAAGCACCATCACCACCATCATCACAAACATCATCAGCATTATAAGAACAAGTTGAGTTACTAACGCTCATGCAAGTGCAGCAAGCGAAACTCGATTCGTGGGTCCGCCAGTACGGCGCAAGCTCGAGCTCGTACGTGTTGCTCGAGGGACCGAAGTCCTACTTCACGTCACCGCGCGTGGACGGATTTCTCGCTTACCAGATTAGCGGCGGGGTCGCTCTGATCGCCGGCGATCCCGTGTGTGCACCGCACGACGCACGCCGGCTCATCCGCGATTTCACTGCTGTCATTTCGAGACCGGTGGGTGCTTACCAGGTTTCGCCATTGATGTTGGACGCATTCCGGGAGGAGGGTTTCGCGGACGTACAGATCGGGAAAGAAGCAATCTTCGATCTAAACCGCTTCACCCTCGCCGGTGGCAAGATGGAACTGGTCCGTGCCGCGACCAACAAGGCGCGGCGCGAAGGACTTGTCGTCACCGAACATCATCCCTTTGCGAACGACGCCGAGACAATCAACGACGAGCTCCGCGAGATTTCCGCAGCCTGGCTGAAGTGTAAAGGAACTCACGAACTCGGATTTGTGCTCGGCTCGCTCGGACTCGATCGTCGATCCGCCAAGCGCTATTTCATCGCGCGAGCAGAGAAGGGAACAGGACGGATCGAGGGCTTTGTCGTTTGTGAACCCATTTTCGGCCGCAGTGGTTATTACCTCGACGTCACACGGCGCAGGCAGGACGCTGTGCGCGGAACGATGGAACTGCTGACGGCCGAAATCCTTCGTCTGTTGCGCGAAGAAGGCTGCGAGATGGCGTCGATGGGTCTGGCCCCACTCGCACTGCTCGACGATCCAGACCTGCTGGACCATCCGGTACTCGCGCGACTCATGCGCTTCGTCTACGAGCGAGTCAACATCAACTACGACTTCAAGCTCCTTTATCGCTACAAAGCCAAGTATCACCCACACACATGGGAGCCGCGTTATTTCTGTTTCAATCAACGCCGCCTCTCTCTCAGCATGCTGTACGCGGTGATTCAGGTTCGCAACGCGCTCAGGCTCGAGATGCTAATCGGGCGAAGAGGTTTTCCGGAAAAGATCAAAACATGGAGACACGCTGCCTCATTCATCATTGGATTCTGTGGGGCCTTGCTCTCGTCGTCCTCGTGACCTCGGCGACGCGTGCAGCCGCGCAGGATCCCGATCACTACGACCCTGACGACACGAAAACGTGGGCGGACGTGGCCACTGAAGATCGCGACGTCGTCGTCAGAGGGCAGCAATTCAGGGTTCACCTTTATCGCCCTCAAGGCGACAAGCCCGCGACACCAGCGATTTATGCGTGTGGCGATGGTGGCTGGCGAGGACTGGCGCCGCGCACCGCCGAAGAGTTGGCCCACATGGGTTTCGCGGTTGCCGGGATTGATTCGAAGGTTTATCTCCGGCAGTTTTCGTCCGTCAATACACCACTGACGATTAGCCAACTGGCCCGTGATTACACTGACGTTGCAGTTGCTCTACGTAGTTACGCGAGAGTTGATGGCGAAACGCCCATTTATGTTTACGGCTGGTCACTCGGCGCGGGTTTTGCGATCGCAGTCGGTTCAGATGAACAGACGCGAGCTAACTGGGCGGGAGTCATTTCCATCGGGTTGCCAAAACAGAACCAACTCGTCAGCGGTCTCGGTGCAAATCACGCTAACCTGCACGTTGAAGGCAACGCGCTTTATGGATTTCGGAGTGAAGCAGTGATGGGCCAGATCGCGCCTGTGCCGCTTGTGATGATCCAGAGCACTTCCGACACGGCGAGCCCGCAGAAGGTTGGCAACGCGTTGTTTGCCACGGCCAGGAATCCTAAGAAATACGTGCTTATCAAGGCTAGTAATCACCGGTTTAGCGGCGCGCGCGAGGAGTTTTATACGGCACTGGCCAATGCAGTCACGTGGATGCGAACAGCAGATAGACGCGGAAGAAATGCGGATTAAGACGCTGATCATCGGGCTGGTTCTGATTTGTTGTGCAGCATCCGTGTACGCGGTGCGATGGTATCGTGGGTTTTATCATCACGTTACTCACGAGGAACTGTCGCACGAGGTCAAACACTCGACGTTTCAGGTGACGATCCGGAATGGTCCAACGCTCGAACTACAGCTTTATCAACAGGAGCATGCGACGAATCAACCGCTCGTACTTTTCACGAGTGGCGATGGCGGTTGGAGTCCCTTCTGCGCTGATATTGCGGCGCACATTGCAGCGACCGGTATCACAGTTGCCGGTGTCGACGCGAAGAGTTATCTCGTGAGTTTTGCGACGCCGCAGAAACCGCTTTCAATCGAGGATCTCACGCGTGATTACGACGCAATCGCCAAACAGGCAAGAGCACAGTCGGGTGTCGATAACAAAGCGCCTTTGGTTCTGGCAGGCTGGTCACTTGGGGCGGGCTACAGCGTGATCGCAGCCTCGCAACCGGATTTCGGTCTTCCGGTAAGTCACGTTGTCGCGATCAGCCTGCCTGAGTATGGCGAACTCGCGTGGAAACCTGCTGACTCCATCATTTACATTACACACGGAACTCCACACGAAAAGGTTTTTGATGTTCACCCCTTTCTGAAGTCGCTCAAACAGACACCGATCATTTTTCTGGCCGCAACGAGCGACAAGAATGCCCCGTTCCGCGAAGCACAGTCGCTCTACGATACGACACCGGGTGCAAAATATTTCTATGCGGTGAAAGCAACTGGTCATCACTTTGAAGGCGGTGAAAAGGAGTTCTACGACGATCTGGACCATGGCATCTCGCTACAGCAAATAGCTGATAAAAGCGACAACAAACTGAAAGAAACAGAAGTGGCAAGAGATTAGTATGCACACACGTTGTAACTAGAGACCTTCTTCATACACACAGGGTTGATAATTCATGCGAGGGGGGAAACTTCCCTGTGTTTCGAGTGTGGTTGGGACCACAATACGGGCTCCATGATGGTCCCAGCCACACTCTCTTTTTTAGCCGCAAAAGGCATAAAGCACAAAATCATTTCTCATCGCGCTTAATAAGATCGAATGTATCGGTGTCAATAGACTCTCGCCGTGTAGAATCAAATGCCACTTGGCTCATTGATATTTTGCCTACGTAAGCAATTGCCTTCTCGGGTAATGAGATCCAGGATTCGTTGATTTGTTCTTCTGAAAGATTTGGCAATACAAATACCTGGTAGTCGTTGGGATAGTCGTCGAGTTGCTCATCGAAAAAACCACGCCAGAACAAGTATTGCGTATTCTCCTGACTGGTAACGAAGGCCAATGGAGCGTCGTAGAAACCACTATAGAAAATTCTCGCTAATGGCATCGGAACAACAAACTCCTTTCCGTGTGCTTGGTCTGGTTATGGGTTCCCACCGATTCGCTTCTCCTTTGGAACCGGATTTGGGATAGGTCCTACAAATGGGTTGTTAGTTCCCAGGATAATGGTTGCATGCTGATAGTTGATCGGTCCACCTGGGAAGGCTGGTTCGGGAGCACGTATGACGCTGCCTCCACCTTTACGGATTTCGGCTGCAGTCGTATGCCAGATTTGATTATGTGGAACACCCGAAGCAGCATCAAACAAACTGAAGCCATAACTGCCAGAAAGTGGAACGCCAGGAGTGAAGTCTGGTGCGACTCCTCCTCTCACTATTACAGTCGGATCATTTAGGTTGCCGTCAGCATCCCAACTTCCTGCCGGGGCGTCACTTATGCCGAGCCAGATCATAAAGTTGAGTGTGTTACTGATCCATGCGGCCTGGGCCTGCTCATGCATGGAGGTATCAAGTCCAGCCAGGCCAGCGATCATGGCGGCCTCTTGCTCGTCAGCCATCATTCCACTAGGCGTAGCTAACACATAAGACCCCAGCATAACCCCGAGCGGACCTGCGCCTGCGGTACCTTCAGCAACCGCACTACTAAGAGCGAAAGATGAGGAAACAGTAATAGTGGTGGAGAAAATAGCCGTTGTCGTAGTCAACGGGGTAGTATCCTGAGTGATTGGAACGTCTACAGTGGTAATGAGAATGGTATTGCAACCGGGACCTTGTTGAGTGCAAGGATTTTCTATTTTAAGTCCGCCGGTTGTGGGACCTGTTTTCTTTGGGTCTTGATCATCCAATCCACTCGGATCGATCAGACCTAAAGGGTTGTTCAATACGTAGGTATAACGATTCCAGGTTTGAGGTGAATAAGATTCAGCCGAACCCAGCCAGGGATCTGGACTTGAAAACCTACCTTGTTTGTTGGCGTAGTATCTGGCTCCAAAGAAATCCAATCCCGTTTCAAGATCGCGTTCCTTTTCAGTGAACTTTTGTCTAAGTCCATCATTGTCAGTATATCCCTGACCGTTTGTCCTGCCACCGACACCTGCAAGTAGTTCTTCACCAAACGGCAGATAATCATGCCGGCTGACTGCAGCAAGTGCGCCGCTCTGATCGAAGATCATCCGAGGAGTCCCGAGGTGATCCGTCAAATGCCAGCGTACGTCTGTTCCGCTTCCGGTAATCCAGGCGGCCAACACACGATTCCGTAACTCCTGGATGTGAATAGCTCGGACCAACTGATTGATAGCCAACCCCGCACTATAACCATTTGACGGTTGACCCAGAGCCTGGTCCAATGCCGTCCGCATTTCAAGAATCGGATCTGCACTGATCAAATTGTTCGTCGTCGCCGAGGTCTGCCAGGAATAAGCTGCTAACCCCAGATGTGACCGCAACGCATTGATCGCATCGCGCAACTCGGTTATATGCCGCGCCTGCACAAGAGTTTCGCCAACCACCAGTGGATTGTCATGTAACGCCGGTGCATTACCCCAGCCAGAACCAACCGTTGCGGTAACCAGTAGCTGGCCGTTTCGATAGCCGTACTCCTTCTGCGGACTATTTGCGACACCATTTACCGGGTACTCCGCAACCATCTCACCGCGGAAGCCATAGATCGCCCAAGTCTCGACGCCATTCACTATGCGTTTATTGCGCTGACCTGAGGCGTCATACTTATACAACTGCGGAGTGTTCTGCGGACCACCTATCGCAACGGTCAATCGGTTCTCAGCGTCATAAGTACGATCGCCGGCACCGGTGTATGTGTCGATTTTAAGATTGCCAACCTCGTCGTATTGCATGCGTCGATTCTGTACCGGTAGGTTCTGATCTCCCGGTGCATAGAGACGATTTGTGGCGGCGAGATTGAAGGTGTCGAAAGCCGTATTATTTACCGCACCCCAAGTGCGAAGATGAGAATCATTCGGTTCTGGACCGGTATCGATCGTGCGATTGCCATACTGATCATAGCTAAACCACTGGCGCCACTGATCCGCACTGTTTAAGGTCTCACGCACCCAAAGAAGTCTATTCAACTTATCGTAACTGTATTGCTGCGAACGCAAGGTATAGTCAGTGGTGGGTATCTGGTCATTGTTAGGGATGTAGACGTCCTGCTTTTTAAGTTTGCCATTGTTGTCGATCATGGGCGTGGTGCTATTGCTACCACCACACATCCCCGAACAACTGTCGCTGTAATGATTGATGATCGCCCCGCGATTCCAGGTAACGTCATTAGGGCCGGTCCAACTTGTACTTGCGCGTATCTCTGACAATTGGCCGCGGCTGTTATAGAACAACTTGTTATAAATGGCCGACGGAGTCGTGCCGAATTTTTCCTTCGTCAATCGACCAAAAGGTGAATATGTAGCTTCGGTCGAGTAGTCGCGATTGAAACCATCTCCCAGGGTGCCGGTAAAGTTTAAGGTTCGCGCGGCAGAGTCGTAGCTGTAACTAACTGAATGCCCTGACGGATAGCCAACCGAAGTTGGTAGACCAGCAACGTTATAAGTTGTGGTGAGTTTGTAATCTTTAGTGCCGAGCCGTTGAAACTTCTGCATGTGTCGACCAATTGCGTCATATCCGAAATAATCTCCGGTTGTGCTGGTTATTCCGCCATAGGTCACCGCCACAACTTTTCCGATCGATGCACCGCGAACGTAGTCCTGCGGTTCGTATGGCAAGGCTTGCTGGTCGTAATAAAAGTTTGTCTCGTCGGTTTGCGCCACGCTCGAGGGCAATGCCGGACTGTTGTTAATCGTGTTCGAGCTGTTGCTCGATGCGTTGTACCAACGTCGCTTCAGCCGGTTCAAAGAGTCATAATCAAAGTGAGCGGACACACCGCGACCATCGGTTTTGACCAACAGATTTCCAACGACGTCGTATTGGTAACTTATCGTGCCGCTCTCTGGAGTAATTACTGATGTTAGGCGACTCAGTGAGTCATAATTAAATGTTCTGGTTTGAGAGCCCTGACTCACACCAATTAGGTTATCAAGCACATCGTAGCTGTAAGTAGTAAGGTAATTGAAATTGCTATCATTAGGCGCTTCGTAAACATTTTTTAGCCTGCCAAGACCGTCTACGATACTCTTTCTCTGTTTACCTGTCTGGTCAGTAACCGTAGTCGTGTTCCCTGAGTAATTCGTCGTCACCGTTGCTTGATCCGGCGTTGTCACCTTGGTTAATCGGCCCAAAGCATCTTCAAACAGGCTTGTGGTCCAGATTTCCGATTCACAGATTTGCGATTCACATTGTAATGGCCTGAACGGGTTCGACTTTTTATATGGTCTTCCCAAAGCATCGTATTGGATCTTGACCGCAATGTAATTCGCTCCGCCCTCGTATTGCCGCGTCTCGATCGTGCGTCCGAAGGCATCGTAGAAAACTTTGCCTACAAGTGCGCCGTCTTGAAGCGTCTCCTTATCGCGGGTTGTGGTGACACTGTGGCCCGCGTCGTCGTATGCGAATATTGTCTGGTTTTCTGCATCGGTCCCGATACCACTACGAAGCAGCGTGGGCCGATCGAGTGAATTATCAAAGGTGCCGCTCGCCACGACACCATTTGCATCCTCATTATTCACGAGCTTCCCAAGGTAATAATCGAATTGCGCGTAGCTTGTATGGCCTAATGCGTTCGTTATGCTCGTAGCAAATGCAAACGACTTAAGCTCGGGCGGCCCGCTCAGTTCAGCCGGGGCGGAATTCGCCCGCGCTTCGTTGTCTGGTGAACCAAAGTGATCGTCGTACTCGATGGTTACCGCGATGTTGTTGGAAAGCGTGCTGCGAGGATCGAGAATTCGCACTACATTTCCTGCCACATCGTACTGTGAGTAGCTGATAATTCCCGTTGCCCCTCCACCTGTTAACAGATACTTACTGGACGCAGTGGGATTGCCCCTCGTCAAGTAGTTGGTGCCAAAAAGCGAGTCCAAACCACTGATATTCGACCGATCTCGCAGCGCACAATGGAAACTGTGTAAGCAATCCACTCCATCAAGTGAGTAGTTGTCATACTCAAATGTCATTTGTGCGCGCTTCGTGCCATCACCCTCGTGTATGGAAACCTCAAGCGGCAAACTGCGAAGATGAACCGCCGTTCCGGTATAAGTGGAACTAGTCACATAGGTTGTACGCGTTTCGCGCACAAGAGAGCCAACCACACCGGTGCCAAAGTCATACTCCTTGACGCTCTTTTGATTGTTGAAGGGAACGGTATCGTCGTAGGCAAAGATTTTCTTTGAAATTAGATTTGGGGTTACGTCTAATACACTAAACGTAGTCTCTGCTAAACGAGGATTATTAGGTATCGCATTACTCCAGGGACTCACTGCCACGCCTTGCTGCCACGTATTCACAGTTCGACGAAGCACCGTAGCACACGTTTCGGGCGCGCAATTTGTGGTCTCGATAACCTCAGTTTGATACTCCCTTCCGTGGTTCCACTCCGGATAATCGAAAGGTGCTACTGTGCCGGCAGCGCTTGACCCTGTTGGAGCCCCAAAGAAATAGTGTCTCACCCTGGACAGCAATGTTCCGCCCGCATCAAAGTTATCGACTGTGCCGCCAGTAAAGACTGTTTTTCGTTCCAGTGTGTCTATATCTCTGTAGGTCCGTTTTACTGAGACTCTACGATAGATCTGTGGTTCCGGAAGTCCATAAACACCGTTAGTGCTTTCACCCGGCAAACCCGCAACAAAATCATATTCATATAGACCACCAGTCGGTAAAACAACGCGAGCGAGCTCGCCATAGACGTTGTATAGAAACTGAAACTGCTGAACTCCGTCAGGCAAAACAACTGATGAAACCTTGAATGGATTGTATGGATTAACATTGGAGCCCGTGAGTTCGGGGAACAACTGTTCGGGTGTCTGAACGTTTGCTAAATCACCAGATCGATTCGTTCGCAGAGCGTTCTGCAGGGATGAATAATAGACACGGATTGTCCTTGATGCGCCCTGGAATCCTTTGAAATTGATCTGGTCATAGAAGGTAGTTTGCAGATCCGCGTAGCTGATCGTGATCTGCCGATTCAAGGAGTCGGTAATGGCTGTGACGCCGGACGAACCATAGTCAAAGCTCAACTTATTTCCGTTCCGGTCACGCATCCATGACACGCGGCCCAGCGAATCAATGCGGTATGTAAGACCGTTGCGAAATCGTAAATAGCCGGACTCACGACGTGTAAAAGTGCCGGGTTGGTCCTTAATCTCTGCATCCGCGGTAAATGTTGCGGCACTTCCATCGGCAGTTACGAATACCGTGCCGCGATTGAAACCGGGTCCACTGCATTGACTGACTTTTTGCTGGCCGCCCGTCCCCTGATCACGAAACTCGTACTCGGTACCGTCGGGAGCGATGAACGTAAAGCGCGTCAGCGAGTTATAAGTGCCGGTAGGGGAAAACGGAACACATGGAGCGCCGCTGCCCGAAGAATTTGTCGCTGCCGACCGGCCCAAAAAGACACCTGGGCCATAACCAGGCTTGTCGAGGTACCAGGTAAAATCAGTGGGTAACCAGATCTCTTGTATATCAGTCGATCTATCAATTACACGCCAGTGTGACTCGATCGGCAGCATCATCGTGTACTGCGCATCACCGCGTCCGATTACCTGGACCAATGGCAATCTAAAATTCAGATTCCCATTGAAGATGTTTATATTGTCGAGACCACTCAAAGCATATGAGCCGGCCGGAGCACCGGCTGTCAGAACCGGCGGCGTGGTGCCATCGGTTGAGCTAGTCTGGCCCACCAGGGTACTCGACTTGGATAGGAGGAGAAGGCATCCGATTAGTCCGTATCGCAGCAGGCGAATGACATCACAGTGATTGAAGCTACGATTCATTGTTCCCTCCATTTGTTAATCTGGGAAGTTTCCTAAGATGTTTGAAGCGAGGAACCCCTCGCGTTCTATTGGAGACTTAACAAGACCAGGATCTCACCCGTTCCTGATGCCAATGGTTCCAGCGCCTTCCCAATCAACGTGCCGGGACGATGAATACGTGCGCCGCCGACCTCGATCGGAATAGATTTCATCGCGACGCCTTCCTTATCGCTTGTCACCAGCAAGTCACCGATCTTGATTGGGCCATTACCAGCGTCGACCTTCACTTTGACTCGTCCCGTTGTCGCCACCAGGACACGGCCCTCTCCGTGCTCGCCAAGCGCGATGCCTGGTTGAAGCGAGATCACGCCGGCAACGCCACTGTCATAGGCGTGAGTGGAGGCAATCACCTGGTTGGATACATTGGAGTCGAGGACTACGACTGTTCCGGCCGTGAGCTCTTGTGAAGAATCAACCCACTCAGCCACGTCCTGGTACCTTGCTTTAACGTTAGCGCCCTCGATGGTACCGGCTGCAGTGATATTTCCGGTGCCGGAAACCTTGATGTTGCCGCTGACCTCAAGCTTTTCGCTGGCGGGAGTCGCATTGAGGCCTACTCCCATGTTGCCATCCATTGTCAGCCCTACTAATTGCGTGAGAGTGGCAGCGGCGTTGGCAGCGCGCGAAGTGTTGTCAGAGTAAACGGCGAAGGCGTTGTTACCATTGTTTGGCCCCGTTACAATAAGAGAGCCCTTCCCGGGCCCGATCATTTTCCACTGCCCGTCAAAAGAGAGATTGGAGGTGAAGTGATTGTTGTTAAGTGCTGTATAGAAGCCGTATTCCGAACCAGTGGCCGTGCTGAATTCATGAAAGATGTTTCCACCCACCACTTCCAGCTTCCGCGTCGGAGTCGCGGCAGTCCCGATACCCACATTGCCGGTGTTGAAATAAATCGAACTCGAGCCGGTCCATTGGGAGCCACCTACCGCAGACCAGGCCGTCTTACAATCGCCGGCAATGCATAGCCCGCCTGATGAATTGATTTGACCGTCCTGCACGTCTAATTTGTAAGCGGGGTTGGCAACGCCGATGCCGAACTTTCCCGAAGTGAGATCTAAGCTCGTGTAGACTGTCCAATCAGGTATGGGACTGCCGACGGTGGCGCCGGTCCGGCCAAGCACTTGTACCTTGCCTCCGACTTTATACAGCGCCGCGAGCGTGCTGTGCCGCGCAATCCAGCCGACACCGTTCCAATCAACATCAAATCCAAGGGCGGCGTTGTCCGCTGAATACGCCAGACCCGAAAGCGAGCCAGCGCTATTGGCGGTGATTCGAAATTGACTGCTGGGGGAGGCTCCTGAATTGATGTGGAGCAAATTTGTCGGAGCAGTCGCGCCGATGCCGACATTGCCGAGATAGTCGATGCGCATCCGTTCCACGGCTGTAAAAGAGTTGTGCGGATTGGTCAGAAAGCGAATTGTGCTGCCGCCGCTAATCCCGTCTTGGTTCGACATTGCCACGATGTCAGCATAACGGCGGTAAGGGCTGGTCGTGTCCATGTAACTACTGAACAAGAAACCATGATTGGTAGCGCTTGCTGTGTAGGTTTTTAGTCCCGCGTTCAACAAAGTGCCAAAGTGAAGTTGAGACAGCGGATTCGTCGTGCCAATGCCCACTAAACCAGTAGAGCTAATCCTCATCT
This sequence comes from Acidobacteriota bacterium, assembly GCA_046733695.1. Classification (GTDB taxonomy): domain Bacteria; phylum Acidobacteriota; class Blastocatellia; order Pyrinomonadales; family Pyrinomonadaceae; genus PSRF01. The sequence goes on along the minus strand of JBKPPU010000180.1, from coordinate 26,161 downwards.
GTTCTGTGCTATTCGTAGCGAAAACCATTGGGGCATTCGCAAAATTCCAGATCTGCGCTGTGCCCGGCGTGATCGTCCCGTGATTGTCGTTCACCGACGAAACCAGTAGGCGGTTAACTCCGGCTTGCTTGAAAAACAATCCCGAATAAGCGGAGTTGCTGGCGGTGGTAAATGGGTTATCAATCGCAATGATCGTCCCTGCGCTTTGACTCTTCTTCACTTCCAGCAATGTGCCCGAGCTCGGCGCCCCATTCGTACCAATACCGACGTTGCCGGTGTTCGAGTTGTAAATATCACTCCCGGTCGTGGTCCATTGGGCGTTAGCGGAGCGAGGAATAGTTAGTAAAAACAAAAACAGCAACGCGACGATCACCGGACGCAATGTCAGAGAGTAATTAAGTGGGCGGAACGAGTTCTTCATAGTGTTCTCCATTTGCAATCAATGTTGGGTAACCGGTCTGACGGGTAGAGTTCTCCCATTACGTCGAATGGTTTCGGCGTCGAATGAACAGACTTGTAGATACGCCACTACCGACTCTCGCTTGAACGAGAGTGTGAACACACGTGGACCTTTAGTGCGGACAAGGGGTTCCGCGACTACGGCGTGGGTTCTATCGTTTGACTGGGCTACTTTGGACCGTGCTTAAGTCTCGGCAGAAAGACTGTGCAAGGTATGAGATCAAGCGAAAGAGACTTACTACTGAGTCGCGCTGGATCATAGATTCGTGTTGGTCCACTGTCAACAAATATTTTTAGAAGCTTCGTTACATATTTGTTGCATTCTCCAACCACTGAGTCGAGAGTGATCAGCGATATGTGATCTGATCTTTCTCTTCATGGCGGAACTGGATCTCGTACAGTCGGGAATAGAGTCCGTCAGTGGTGAGCAACTTGTCGTGAGTGCCGCGTTCGGCGATGGTGCCGTTTTCGATTACGAAGATCACGTCCGCGCGACGGACGGTCGCGAGGCGGTGCGCGATTACGATTGTGGTCCTTCCCGACATCAATCTGCCCAGCGCTTCGAAGACTAATTCTTCCGAAGCGGCGTCGAGACCTGAAGTCGGTTCGTCGAGTATGAGGATTGGAGCATTGCGAATGATGGCGCGTGCGATCGCGATGCGCTGGCGTTGACCGCCTGACAGTGTCACACCTTTCTCGCCAACCATCGTGTCGTATTGCTGCGGCATGTTTTGAATGAACTCGTCCGCGTTCGCCAACTCTGCTGCACGCAGGATCTCCTCGCGTGAAGCTTCCGGACGGCCGTAGGCGATGTTCTGCCACACCGTCGCGCGAAAGAGAAGTGTGTCCTGTAAGACGAAACTCATCTGCCGTCGCAGCGATTTCAGTTTGTAACTCCGCACATCATTACCATCGATCTTCACAACACCTTTCGTCGGATCGTAGAAACGACCGATCAAACTTGCGATCGTAGTCTTGCCGGCGCCGGTTGGACCAACGAGTGCCGCGAGTTGACCAGGTTCGACGCGCAAATTGACATCGTTGAGAGTGCGATAACCTTCGTTGTAGGCAAAAGACACGTGATCGAATTCAATCTGACCCTTGAAATCCGGTGCTTTCTTCGCGCCGGGCAGATTGCGCACGGTGTCTTCGGTCTCGATCACGTCGTGTATACGCTCATAACCGACTGCTGCTTTCGACATCGTGTCAGTCATTTTTGAGAGGTCGCGCATCGGCTTGTACATCTTGCCGAGGTAGAGCAGAAAGACGAGCAGCGAGCCAGACGTCATCTGGTTGGTGAGCACAAGATTGACGCCATACCAGAGCACGAGACACGTTCCCACAGCAACGATCACCTGGACCACAGGCGCCAGCTTTGCCTTGAGACTGCGCGCACGGAGTGCAATCTCAACATTCTCCAGACTCTGTTGTGCCAGTCGTGCTTCTTCATAATCCTCTCGCGCAAACGCTTTTACGACGCGAATCGAGTTGAGCACCTCGGCGACAACCGAGACGACTTCACCCTCTTTCTTCCGCAACGCACGAGATGCCTGTTTAATGCGGCGTGTGTACGTGTAGACAACGACAAAAAGCAGTGGCGTGACTGAAAGTGCGATCAACGTGAAGCGCCAGTTCAGATAAAACATCACCAGCAACATGCCAACGAGTGTCAGCACATTCACGAGGATCCCAAGCAACGCTTGCGAGATGAAATCCTGAATCGAGTCGATGTCGGCAGTAACAGTGCTGATGAGATCGCCGGTGGGTTTCTGATCGTGATATGCAAGCGAAAGGCGTTGGATGTGATGATAGAGAACACGTCGCAGGTCGTGCATCACCCATTGACCGACTGACGTCGTCAGGTATTTCTCCGCGTAGGCACTGAGCGCACCGGCGACCGCAATAACGATCACCGCGAGAATCGCGAAGTGAAGAATGCCAACTTTAGTGAGACCAAAAGTTGGTCTAAGCAGTTCCGTCATCCACGACGGCAGGTGCTTGGTTCCGAAGACGTAGTCGAAGACGATTTTAAGCGGCCATGGTTCGAGCAGATCGGTACCGGCCTCGCCCAGTACCGCAAGGAACGCGAACACGAGCATGGCACGATGAGGTTGGAGTAAAGACACGATCATCCACCGATTACGCAGATTCTTTGTAATCGGTGGAGTCTGTGGAGGCTTTGACATCTACAATGCCGCTCGAAATGCTTTTGGTGTAGCGCCCGCCAGCCGGCGGAACGCCGTTGTGAAGTGGCTCTGGCTGGAGAAACCCGAACGGAGGGCAATCTCCGAGATGGGCAATTCCGTCTCCTCCAGCATCCGCTTCGCACGCTCGATACGGCGTCCCGCAATGTAATTCGTCGCCGTCATTCCCATCGACTGTTTGAAAGCTCGCGAAAAGTGAAAGTAGCTCATGCGCACTGCGAGCGCGACGCCGCGAAGTGCCACGCGTCCCTCCTCTTCATCGGAAAGATGATGATCGATTAGCGCGATCGCTTGTCGTAGTTTGTGTGGCGCCATACCGCCGTGACCGACATGGACGTCCTTCAACGAGCTGTAACGCCTCATCAGTTGTATGGCGAGTCCGTTTGCGAGTGAATCGGCGTAAAGCCGGCCCACGACGTTCGCTTCGTTCAGTTCGTGCAAGAGCGACATCGCGACGTGGCAGATGTGTTTATCTTTGAAACCGACTTGCGGCGTCAGACCAATCTCGCTGTATCCGGCGTTCAATTCGCTCGCAGCCGAGCGTACAAACAGCGGTCGTAAATAGAGCAGCAGCATCGGTGGCAATTCGGCGCCTTCAGCTCGACAAACCCATGATGACCCGGCAGGAACGATCGCAGTTTCGCCATAAAGCATCTTTCCTTCGAAACGACGCTTGCCTGGCAGAACCTGCATGAAAAACGGAGCTTCGCCGAGGTTTTTCACGATGCAGTGATCGTCAGAGGCGGGAATTACGACGTCTCTGGCAGCGTGGCAGAAATGTATCGCACGTACATTTTGCCAACCAGTTGAATCACTCGATCTCAGTACTGACTGGGGAAAGAGAACTGAAAGATCGTTACTGGAACGCTTCGCAAATTCTGTTCGACTGTGATTCAGCGACTGCCCTGGTCGAACAGGCAAAGGTTGATAATTGATAGTGCTTGCCGTTTGTAACATTGCAACCCCATTTCTTTTTAACTCTTGTCCAGACAGACGCTGATCGCTCCCAAAAGCGAATCTTCGCTGAATGGTTTTTGCAGAAAATCGATCGCGCCTGCCCGCAGGCCCCGGGCCCGTGCTTCCTTATCTTCGTGGGCCGAGATGAAGACAATTGGGATGGAACGGCCAGCGGCACTCAGCCGGTCCTGAAGTTCGAGTCCACTCATTCCAGGCATTCGGACGTCAGTAATCAGGCAGTCCGTTTGCGACAAGTAGGGCGAATTTAGGAACTCCTCCCCAGAGTCAAACACCTCAGCCCGAAACCCCACCGAGTCGATCAGACTTTTCAGTGCCTGACGAATCCCCTCATCATCGTCAACAATTGAAATCAGCGGCATTTCTACCGGCTCGCTCGGTGCAGGTGTGCTTCTCATTGCATGGTGAGATTACGAGCGTAGGAGGCGGGAAATCTATTATACGAACGTTTCCGCGGCCTATACCTTGGTATAGGTGAGCCACAAAAGGCACAAAATGCACAAAAAGAGGTTTCTACTTTTGTGTGCTTTATGTGCCTTTTTGTGGCAATTTTTCAGACATGCGGACGAGATCGGCGAGGGAGTCGGCCTGCATTTTCTCCATGACCTGGCGGCGATGGAGCTTGATGGTGATTTCGCTCGTGCCGAGTTGAAGAGCGATCTGTTTGTTGAGTAGTCCTTTTACTACGAGTTCGAAGACTTCGGTCTCGCGTGGTGTGAGGGAGTGAAAACGATTCCGAAGGTCGGCCCTGTCCGCTTGCTCCGAACGCGCGCGCCGATCGCGGTCGAGCGCTTGCTGAATTGCATCGAGCAGATCCTGATCGCGAAATGGTTTCGTCAAAAACTCGACCGCACCGGCTTTCATCGCTCGCACAGACATCGGAATATCGCCGTGACCGGTGATGAAGATGACGGGAATATGAATGTCTGCCTCGGTGAGATCGCGCTGAAGATCAAGCCCACTAAGACCTGGCATGCGCACGTCGAGTATCAAACACGCAGGCACGTCCGGTCGCTTGCTTTGCAGAAACTCGTGCGCCGATCCAAATGTCGCAACGCTGAGTCCCACGGATCTAATGAGACTGTGCAGCGCTTCGCGTATTGATTCGTCGTCATCGATGACGAACACCATGGCTTCGTTATTCACGATGCTCTCTCCGCGGCGGTCGGCAAAGTAAACTGAAAGACCGCGCCATGTGGCGAGTTTGACGTTGCCCAAAGACGCCCGCCATGCGACTCGATAATCGTCCGGCTGATTGCCAACCCCATCCCCATACCGTCCGGCTTCGTCGTAAAGAACGCATCAAAAACTCGCTCGACATTCGCGGCATCGAGCCCTTCACCCGAATCGCTCACCGCTATCGTGACGTTATCAGCCTCATCCTGATCGGACCTCACAGACAACTCACGCGTCCCGTTCTGATTCTTGGCGATTGCCTCCAAACCGTTGATGATCAAATTCAGAATCACCTGTTGCAATTGAACTCGATCGCCACGAACGTGAGGAAGGTCGTGCCTCAGTTGCTGCTTCAGAGAAACACGATTTCTACGTACTTCGTTTTGTGCAAGCGTAAACACCTCGACGATCACTTCATTGAGATCCACCAGATCATTACGTGGCGGTGTCTTTTTTACAAGCGTGCGAATTCGCGAGATAACGGCGCTCGCCCGGTAACTGTCTTTAATAATACGTTCGACGGCTTGTCGTGCTTCTGACAGGTTAGGCGTTGCGCCGCCCAGCCAGCGCAGAGTCGCATTTCCATTCGTGACGATCGCGGCGAGTGGCTGGTTTACTTCATGCGCGATCGACGCTGTTAGTTCACCGAGTGTCATCACGCGCGTCACGTGCGTCAGCTCCGATTGAACTTCCTGCAACGCGGCCGTTCGTTCCTGAACTCTCATTTCGAGTTCGTCACGTGCCTGTCGCAGTGCCGCTTCAGCCTCTTTTCGCTTCGTGCTCATCCAACTGGTGAGCAGCGCCAGAATTCCAAACACGACCAGAAAGCTAATCGGCTTCAGCCCAAGGCCCAACGAGTAAAACGGCGCGACAAGGTAATAGTCGATCGCCAGTTCGGATAGGACCACAGCGAGGAGTCCCGGCCCCCTTCCTCCAAACCACGCGCTGACGACGATTGCGGCGTAGAAGAGAGGAGTGATGTCGGTGTATTCCTGCAGTGAAGTGGTGATGAGCAATGCCGCCACAACAGTGACGACCGCGAGCCCAAAACGCCACACATGTCTCACGCCAACATGCCCCTTTCGCTTGATTACATCTTACTCGTCAATTGCTATGCCAGCTAACCAACTGTCTTGACAGCGCGGGTTGTGTGGCCTTTTTACGTGCCAAAGGAGGAAAGCCTCAACAGTTATACTGCTGTCAGGCCTGATACCGTGGTCCAACTCATTGGCATGCCAATTTCTTGGTCAGCGGTTGGGTTGAGAAATTTTTTGATTCATCGAGGAGAAATCATGAAAAGGCTTTTGAGTGCTATCGCGATGGTGTGTGTTCTGAGTTTGTCCCCAGTGGGAAATGTTCACGCACAACTGCCTGGAACTGAACTTCGCGCGTCAATTCCGTTTGATTTTACAGTGCGAGGAATAACGCTTCCCGCCGGTCAATACACGATCACACGCATCGGCGACGAACCGGTTGGTCTACTAATCCGAAACGTTAATGACAAACGCAAGCATGTGGTGTTTGAGACTGAGCCGGAGGATGCGCGCCGGATACCGCATAGAAACATCTTAGTTTTTAACCGTTATGGTGACAGCTATTTTCTTGAAGAAGTTGTGACGGCGGGAGAATCGGTTGGGCAAGAGCTACGTCCTTCGCACGAAGAGCGCACGCTTCGACGTGAAATGGCAAAGAACGAGCAACCAGAAACAGTAATGGTGGCATTGAATTGATCAGAGCCATCCATAGCCGCGGATTAACGCGGATTGTTTACGGATTGCTATCTGTATCCAATCCGCGTCATCCGTGGCTAACTTACTGCTTCTCGAATTTGAGCGAGATTGAGTTCATGCAATAGCGCTGACCGGTTGGTTTTGGACCATCATCGAAGACGTGACCGAGGTGCGAGCCACAGCGATGACATCGCACTTCGGTGCGGACCATTCCCAGGCTTCGATCCGTTTCTTCGATAACGCTATTCGTCGAAATGGGCGCGTAGAAGCTGGGCCATCCTGTGCCCGAATCGAATTTTGTTTCAGACTTGAATAGGGCCAGCCCGCACGCCGCACAGTAATAAACGCCATGCTCGTGGTTGTCCCAGTAAGCGCCGGTAAAGGCTCGTTCGGTTCCCGCTTGTCGCAAAACCTGATACTGCTCAGGTGTCAATTCCTTCCGCCACTGCTCGTCAGTTTTTTCAATTTTGTCTGTCATTTCATTTTTCTCGGCAGGCTCCGCCAATAGTTGCTTGATCACTTTCTCAGTTTCGTCATACGCACCTTCGCCGACGTGTTGCCAGCGGATGCGGCCCTGTTTGTCGAGCACAAACCATGTCGGCCATGCCCTAACGCCATACGCATTCCACGTTGAATAATCGTTGTCCGTGATCACCGGAAAACGAACGTCGAGTTCGGCAATCTCGCGCCGGAGGTTGTTGATGTCTCTTTCGGTATCGAGTTCAGGGGTATGAACGCCGACGACCGTCAGTCCCTGGTCGCGATAACGCTTGTCCCAATTCTTCACGGCAGGCAGTGCGTTACGGCAGTTGTAGCACGCGAAGGTCCAGAAATCGACGATCACGACGCGGCCACGAAGACTCTTCAAAGTCAGCGGTTCGGAGTTGATCCACGTTCCGCTGGAAAACTCAGGCGCAACAGGCGCCTTTTTCTCTTTATCCATGTTGCTCACGGTGGTCATTTCATTACCCCCTGTTAACCGTGATATGCCGGCGCTCAAAGTCCCCAATGGACCGAGGCCGTTTGCATACCCGGTTGCGACGACAGCGATACCAATTGTTAACAGCAATCCGGCAGTAATAATGGTCTGTCGATGCATTGAATTCTTATCTCCTTGTTTCGAAAACTGTTCTGAGGGCACACCCCCTCCTGATATTTGTCGTTCTAACCTCCCACACCTTACATATCGGTACGAACATCACCAAGAGCCCGGAGAATGGGAAAAGGTTGTCTCACCTTTCCAACAAACCTTGGCCCTTTTGCGAGATTCCCTGCGCGTTACCCTTTGAGCCTGTACACCAAAGGGGACGTTCGATGTCAAACACGTTCCGCGTAACCCTGGCAACACTGATAAATTTAAGCCTCATTACTGCAGCGCTTGCGCAGTCGAACTCAATAACTTCAACTCCCATGCGGGCTTCGGCCGCGGAAGAAGAGAGTCTGCGAACGTTGACTGCCGAGTACGGCCGGGCGCTCACGACGGGCGACCTCGAAGCTGTTCGCAAGTTCTGGAACCCCCAATCCCCCAACCTCCCTCCAGCCTTACGTAATTATAAGAAGGTATTCGCGCAGAACCGGCTGGAATTCTCCACTTCCGCAGTCACACAGCTCGAGCTCACCGGCGACAAGGCCGTCTCGCAGCTAACCGTTGACGAGCGTCGCCTAGACAAGAAAACAGGGGCCGTCATGCTGACCTTCGATCCGTTTCACGGTGCGTGCCGTTCATTTGAATGGATCAGGACGAATGATGGCTGGCGAATAGAACGAGAGGTTCTCGTTCAGGATGAACTCGCCGTGAAGCTCGAGGCTGCAAAGTCGGCTCAGGAACGCGACACGATCCTCGAACAGGAAAAACGTTACGTCAACAACACCCTGGTCGGCGCTTTAGGCACAAGAGCTCTCCGGCATCAAACGCGTGCGGAATATGACACGGCTTTGCGCTACGTCCACTTGCAGCAAGTCGTAGCAGAACGGCTGGGCGATAAAGTCGGAGTCGCTGCATCGTGGCTGAATACTGGCGTCGTCCGATTCGCGATGGACGACCACGAAGCGGCTTTGGAAGCCACCTACAAAGCGATTGCTATCTATGAGTCACTCGGATTGAAGCGCGGAATTGCGCTCGCTCAGGAAAATCTCAGCGACTCTTACCGTGCATTGGGAGACCTTCGTCGCGCCTTCGAATGCGCGCAGAAGTCACTTCGTCTCGCAGAAGAAGAGAACCATCGCCGGGGAATAATGATCGCACTATCGGAACTCGCGATCATCTACGGCCATCAAAACAATCCCGAGCAGGCGTTGGCCCACCTGGAGCGCGCTCTCGCACTCGCGCAGGATCTCGGCGACACGCTCATGATCGCTACGCTGCGTCATGACATGGCGCTCCAATACAAGAAGTTCGGCGACTACCCGCGTGCGCTCGAACTCTACCAGCAGCTTCTAAAACAGACAGAGACGTATGGCGATAAGGGCGGCGTCGCGATGGTGCGCGATCAGATCGGCAGAATCTACGCAGACCAGGGTCGTTACGACGAAGCGCTTCGTTACCATCGCGAGGCGCTCGCCGGACTTGAAGCGGCGAACATGAAGCACGCCGTCGGTATCACGCTCAACAACATAAGCCCCGTTTACATTCTCCAGCGAAACTACACCGAAGCGTTGTCGGTCTCGCAACGCTCTGTCTCGTTGGCACGCGAAACGGGAAGAAGAGTTGACCTCTTTGTGTCGCTTACAAATCTTGGTTACTCCCAGTTAGGACTAAATCGTCTGCCAGAGGCACGACAATCATTCGAGGAAGCAGTATCGATCATCGAGGACTTGCGTACGCAGGTGGCGGGAGGTATCGAGGAACGGCAGCGCTATTTTGAAGGCGGCATGCAGGCGCATCACGGACTACTCAGCGTTTTGGTGAAGGAGAACAGACCCGCGGACGCACTCATGCTTGCCGAACGCGCAAAGGCACGCGCGCTACTCGACATACTGCAACAAGGACGTGTCAGTGTTCAGAAGGCGATGACGGTCAAAGAGCAGGAAGAGGAGCGGCAGTTGAAGTCACAACTGACGCAGCTCAATAGACAACTGGCACGCATCAAACAATCAGACAAGCAAGATGCGGCCCAGGTCACTGAAGCAGAAACTCAACTCGAGAAAGCACGGCTCAATTACGAAGCGTTTCAGAATGCGTTGTACGCTTCGCACCCGGAATTGAAGACTCAGCGCGGCGAAGCACCGATCATCAATGCGCAGGAACTCGCCGGATTGCTCCCAAATTCTTCTTCGGTGTTACTGGAATACGTCGTGTCGGATGAGCAGACTTACCTGTTTGCGATCACGAAGTCCGCAGAAAACGCCGCGACGCAGATCCAGGTCTACACGGTCGCGATCAAACGTGCCGAGCTCGCGAAGCAGATTGAATCGTTCCGCCAACAGCTCGCCAATCGCGATCTGAGTTTCAAAGCTTCCGCAACGAAACTCTACGAGCTGTTTCTCAAACCGGCTGAGGCTCAACTTCGTGGCAAGACGAATGTCGTAATCGCTCCTGACAACAGTCTTTGGGACATGCCGTTTCAGGCGCTCGTGAATGGCGCGGGTCGTTTCGTGATCGAAGACGCTTCTGTTACTTACGCGCCGTCGTTGACCGTGCTGCGCGAAATGACGAAACGGCGCCTGAATCAAACCGCTCCTACAACTTTGCTTGCGCTCGGTAATCCGGTTTCGACGGTAGAAACGGCGAAGCGTAACGGATTGCGTGACGGCAGTCTCAATCAGTTGCCCGAGTCAGCCGAAGAAGTTAAGGCGTTGGCCCGCTTGTATGGCGCCGCGCGCAGCAAAGTCTACATTGGGGCCGAAGCACGCGAGGATCGCGTCAAGAGGGAAGCCGGAGCAGCCGGCATCCTGCACTTCTCGACGCACGGCACGCTCAACAACGCGGCGCCCATGTACTCGTATCTGACGTTTGCAGGAGCTGGATCTAACGACGACGGCTTGCTGGAAGCATGGGAGTTGATGCAGCTCGACTTGAAGGCGGACCTGGCTGTGTTGTCTGCATGTGAGACGGCGCGCGGACGCATCGGCGCGGGTGAGGGCGTGATCGGCTTTTCGTGGTCCATGTTTATCGCCGGTGTTCCATCGACTGTGGTTAGTCAATGGAAGGTCGACTCCGCTTCCACACGCGACCTGATGGTTAACTTTCATCGCTCTCTGCTTTCACAGACTGGACCAAAACCGAGGAAGACCGACGCATTGCGCCAGGCGGCGTTGAAGCTGATGCGTAATCCGGAGACCAGTCATCCATTCTACTGGGCCGGATTTGTCTTAGTTGGCGACGGCGGGTAATGGCCTCAAGAGGTCAGAACCACCTCGCGTAGCGGGTGGGTGATGCGCAGCATTCGACGGTGCCTACGGCGTACCCACCCGCTACCGCGAGGTGGTTCTGACCCTGTCCAAGCAGGTTTTGCCACACAAACTTGTTAGTTTTAGCAGGACTAGCACATGGTCCAGAGTTACAACTGTTGAGTGAAAGAGACTAACGATCCAGGGAGGTGTGGCAAAGATGGCAAGATACGGCAAGAAGGCGAGCGAGAAAGTCGAAAAGGCCATGCACGAGCGCAAGCATGGAACGTTGAAGAGCGGCCGTTCGGGAAAGAAAGTAACAAGCAAGAAACAAGCGATAGCGATTGGTCTATCTGAGGCTCGAGAGGAAGGCGCGAAAGTTCCATCCAAGAAGAGCTCGAAGAAGAGTTCGAAGAAGCGCTCCAGCAAGAAAAGCTCATCGAAGAAGAAGTAAACGCTATCCACAGATTACACAGAATCTGCGTAATCTGTGGATAAACTCTCCGTCTTCTATAACGCGCCCGTCCCACCGGCTTTACTAGTGCCGGTAATCGATCCTAAGTAGTCGGCGATCTCACGGCCGGGCGTCCGACCATAACTATTTTTGTTGAGTATATTAGGTGCTCGATTTGAGGAGCTTATGGTTAACGTTGACGACGTGCGCGTGCGGAACGACTTTCAACCGGGAGATCTCGGCTACGTCATCCACCTGCATGGTCGACTATATGGGGCGGAATACAACTACGGTGTCTCATTTGAAATGTATGTTGCGCAAGGTTTGGCGGAATTCTACACGCAGTGCGATCCAGACAAGGATAGAGTCTGGATATGCGAACACGGCGATCGCATGGTCGGATTCCTCTTGCTGATGCATCGTGAGGATAACGCGGCACAGTTGCGTTACTTTCTACTTGATCCGGAATACCGTGGCATCGGACTGGGCAAGCGTCTCATGAATCTGTATATGGATTTTCTTCACCAGTGCGGATATGAGTCGTCCTATTTATGGACCACTAACGAACAGGAAGCCGCCGCCTCGCTTTACAAGCATTACGGATTCGTGCTAACCGAAGAGAAAGACTCGACCACCTTTGGCAAGCCGTTGAAAGAGCAGCGATACGATCTCGTTATGAATGATTCATCCCAAGCAAGTAAGGGCCACTGATTTATTGAGTGGCCCTTCTTTCTGCTCTTCTTACTTCGCTAAACTGACTTCAACCGGCACACCGTTCGTGAGCGAGTCAAAAACCGGTGAGTAAGTTGGTCCAAGCCGGCAAAGCTCCTCCAATTGCTCGTCCGGTACATCCGCTTTGATCCGGAATGTGATCTTCAGGTTTTTGTAACCGCGTCTCACCTTGTCGTCAAGACCGAGGAACCCGTGCAGATCAATCGCACCTTCAGCCCTCGACTCCACTTCATACCTTAGCTTCCTTGATCACAGGCTCGCAGGGAGTGCCAGGAAGTTCGTATTGGTAGTCGGGATCCACTCACCATTGAGCTGGAAGGCGAGTGCGCGCAGCAGGTTGGATTCTGGCAGATACTCAGTCACCCATGCTCCGCTGGTGTTCAGCGTAGCGGCTAAAGCTTTCACCAAAGCGAAGTAAAAATTGTGGCCTGTCTCGGCGGCTGTACCCTCAGTTATCAGGCGCAATGCCTGGTCCAGGTCGAGGTTTTCGAAGCGTGAATTGTTCACGGTGCCTGAACTGCGTACTTGATGACGTGGTCGCGCGCTATGACGAACAGTTCATTCTTGTCGTTGAAGACCATGCCGAATGCCATGCCTTTTGGCTTAAGACTATTCAGATATCGACCGTTAGCGTCAAAAACCTGAATGCCTTTTATGTCCCCTACGTAGACACGGCCATAGCCGTCAACGGCAATCGAATAGGCAGCTTGAAGTTGACCGGGCTGATTACCCTTACCGCCAAAACGAGTAATGAACTTTCCATCGCGAGCAAACTTGAAGACTGCTTCGTTGAATCTGCCGAGTGCGTAGATATAACCTGAGCCGTCGACGGCAACTCGCATGCTTAGCTCGGAGTCGCCGCTGGCGCTGCTGATCGCCGCGGGAATGGTTTGCACAACTTTGCGGTTTGAATCAAAGGTGACGATGTCGTCTCGATTACTCTGCCAGGCAGTTACTAAACCACCATCTGCCGCTGCTGTGACGTCATCGAAACCCGATCTTTCGTACTGCAATTGACCGAGTTTCTCTCCCGTCTCACCTTTATATAGTTCAATCCCTCCGCCCTGGACGACATAGACCGTGCCTTTACGATCCGCAGCAAGTCCGCGCAAGATCGTTTTTCGATCTCCAACGTTCCACTGCGTGACAAACTTGCCGGTCGAATCAAAGACTTGAATTCGCCCGCCCGTGTATTCGCCGACGTAGATCCGCCCCTCGCTATCGACACCGATGCTGCGCGCGTCGGTAAACATTCCGGGTCCGACTCCTTCGCTTCCAAATTCGAGCAAGACGGATGCGAAGCTGTTAGTGTTTTCCTTTGCAGGGACCTTACCTCCCGGCGGGTTGGTGGTTTCTTTAACGGTACGCGTGACGGAGTAAAATGCCGGCGCGAATATCCCGAGCGCTACGAGCCCGACAATGATAAGCCCGACAAGCGGAATTGCGAGTAGTAACCAGAGTGATTTGGGAAGTTTGGAACCGGGAGAAACGCCGAACTGAATACGGACCACGCGCGGTGGTTGTCCGGTGAGCTCGTTGGGCGCGATCAGTTGGCTGTGACAATAGTCACACCGTACAGTCGACTTCGTGTTGTTCGGATCGGAGGAGCGTTCGTAAGCTACGGGCGCTCCACACTTGGGACAGTCAAATGTTTGCGGCATATAGGAGAAGACTTCGCTTCATCTATAACGCGTCTCGTAATCTAAATCAAACGAGCAAGAGTTTTGGAGAAGTCAATCTTCGTATTGAAACTTTGGAGTGATCGTGGTTGACTGACTACTGGTCCGTAGATGATTTCAGGAATCCTGCTCGTCAGGCAGACTGTCGTATGAATGATTCGTTCCCCACCGCCGGCACGCTCTCTCAATGGCTTCGTCGTTCAGGCAGCCTGCCAAGTGGAGAAATCACAGAGGTTCAAATCGATCTCGAGCACAAAGCACCGATCTCAACACTGCACTTCCTGAGTGTGAGATATTCCTCAGACGCGCCGTCTGATCTGCCGCGGCACATCGTCGTCAAATCGCCTCTGATACAGTCGAGCCACGACAGCCCGGAAGTACAGTTTTACCGTGACCTCGCACCGCTTCTTGCGACGCCGCCCATCGTACGCTGTCTTGCCGCGATCGAAAACAGCGACAGTGGTCCGGAAACGATTGTGATGGAAGATCTGCGTGCAACTCACGACCATCTGCCATGGCCCTTACCACCGACGAAGAGTCAGGCTGAACTCGCGATCGACGCATTGGCCCATGTACACGCGCGGTATTGGGAAGCATCGGCTCTCGGCAACACAATCGGTCGACACAACACTGAAGACAGCGTGACAAGCATGGTGAAGGGCGTTGCCTCTGATCTCCCGTCATTCTTCGACGAGTTTGGGGACTCACTCAGCAGCGATACCCGCAAGGTGTACGATCGAGTATTCGCTTCGTCGTTCAAACCGTGGCTGCGTCTGATCGATCCGCGTGCGCTGACGATCATTAACGGCGATGCTCATTCATGGAACTTTCTTTTTCCTCGCTCCGGCGCAGGCCCTGCGTATCTCATCGACTGGCAGCTCTGGCACATCGATGTTGGTGCTCGAGATCTGGCGTTTCTCATGGCCCTGCACTGGTATCCTAAACTTCGCCGTGAACTGGAGTCATCACTTCTCCGGCGTTACCACGAAGCCCTGCTTGTCTACGGTATCGCTAACTACTCGCTCGACGATTTATGGCTCGACTACCGCCGTGGAGTTGTACGAAACCTGACGATTCCGATCATTTTCTGGAGTCGTGGCATGAACACGGAAGCCTGGTGGCACCGACTGGAATGTGCACTGGCTGCGTACGACGATCTGGCGTGCGATGAGTTGTTGTAACTGAAAGGTAGATTCATTGAGGTCAAAAACATTAGTTATTGTCTTAGCTGCTGGCATTCTCTTGATACTTGTAGTTGTAATTCTGCGAGCGAGAAAAAACGAAACGTACGTGATCGGAGAACAGTACGCGAAAGCAGTCGCAGTTGAGCAGCAGCGAAAGCAGAATGAGAGTGGACGAAATTCTCCGATGCCCGCCACGCAATATGATGGCTCGCGTGGTGAGGAAAGCCTGATAAATCCCACTAAGAATTCTCTCGATTCTGAACTCGTTGCGCTATGTCAAACATTTGCGAAGAGTGACGCAAAGGCTCGGGCAGAGATGCGAGCCTCAATCAGCATGGACGAGTTCAACACTTTGATTACCTTCGCCAACCGTGCCGCAGTTTTTGCAATGCGCGAGAAAAATGTCGCGTGGATCAACAACGCTCTAAGCGCTATCGCGATGATCGAGGCCGGGCGAACCGATCCGCGTGACATTCTCATGCCGCTGAGCCTCCTTTATCATTCAGCTAAGAGAATTGGCGTAAACCCCGACCAACTGTTTCGTGATGCCGGAAAACTTTCTGAGCCTGACGTGACGACGCTTCTTACTGAATACGTCGAGCGGCCCGCTGAGGCGAAAGATCTCCGCACCTCCTGGGGCTACGACGAGGTACAGACCGAAGGTGGAATCGGCTTTATCGGGTGGCAAGCAAGAAACTATCAGCCGACTGTCGATCTAAAAAAAGTAATTATTGAGATTGCGAATTTCGTCGCAAAGGATAAGTATCAACCGTCGTCAGTAGAGGTTGCATCAGAACTGCCTGCAGTTTGGTTGCGGCCAAAAGAGAATCCGTCGGTCACGTCTGTACTCGAGAAGGTTCGCGCGGCCGCGTCGATAATGGCAGAACTTCGACCGAATGAACACCCCTCTTACAAGAGCCAGATGCTGATGATCTTTCTGGTGGAGATGCCGGATGAAGGCGCCGTGAAAGACCTGCAAGACATATCTGTAAAGACACGGCCTGCGAGCTATTCGATGCTGGGAGTATTAAACGGAAAGTTGTTCTGCCTCGTGGTAGCAAGATCTGTCCAGCAGGGTGTACCGTCGTTTGAAACCCGCGAAAGCTTGCCGCGCTTTGCACCCGGTATTACAGAGATTCTGCATCGATACTCGAGCAGGTAATCACTGCGGTTGATCACGTGATCTCGGGTGATGACAAAGAGCCCCTTCTTCTCGTTCACGACCATGACCAATCTCCGTGTGTGCAGCGATCCTGAAGTGCAACCGGTTCTGCGTATGTGTGTAGCGATGCTGAAGTGCAACCGATTCCCACTGAGCAACGCCTCGGAACTTCCTGCGTCAAAGCGCCGAAGGCGCGAAATATGATAGCCAGGGGCAAGCGCGAGCGCGTCGCCCCTGGATCACGTCAAGAAAGAACGCGTTGAGCCCTGAAAAGGGCGAAATAATCTCCCTGCGGAGGGGTGAGCGCATCGCGGTGAATCACGTCACCTTGGCGCTGCGAGGTATGCGCGGATCGCGCTGAGATGAATTATGTTGCTGACTCGGCCGGGGTTCTGATCTGGGACCAAATCCAATGAATGGTTGCCCAAAAGATGAAGCTTACGACATAAGAAATGACCACGCCTGGAAAGTTGAACCCGCCCACGCGCATGCCGATCAAGATCGCAAGAGCCAAAAGTGCTCCGTTGACTATCAGTAAGGTCCACAGGGCAGTGCGGAACGTTGAGCGCCGCGAGGCAAGCATCAGCACAAATATTATTAGATTACCAACAACGCCTGCGGTGACGATGGCATCGAGTGCATAACCTAAGAGCAACGGCGGATTGATGCCGTGCGTTACCACATAACGGTGCAGGAGAAGCGCGACGACAATAATAGCCACAATAGCCAACAAACCGATCGCATCTCTTTTCAGATTCCTCATAGTCTCGCCCTTTCCTAACGTTTCCCAACGTTCCAGTGGAGCGGTTCGAATTACGTCCAGAACTACACGTAGCCATAATTCCAGCGTCGTTATCAAACCGCGTGAGTTACTGTCGCGATAACAATCGCAGAAGACTTGTGTCATCTCCGATCCATACACGAGACGAAATTCTCGTGGATACGCGAACAGCAGCAGTTGAAATAGTTGTTTCGAAGTCGACATAAACTACGTTCGTTTCGGCAGCAGTCGTTTTTGCTGCGCCACGGAGACCAGCTTTGAGATACGTTGCGCTTCGGCTTTCAAGACGCGTTGCCCGAAGTCGGTTAAGCGGTAATAACGACGGCGCTCATCGTCTAACTCCGGATCGGGACGCTCATCGACCTCGAGAATCAAGCCGTTGCCCAGCAGTCGCTTGATTGCTCCGTAGAGCGTGCCTGGTCCGAGTCGCATTTGTCCGCCGGTATGTTCAGAGACCTCCTGCATAATACCGTAACCGTGCAGATCGCCATCGGAAAGCGCCAGCAGAATATGAAAAACCGATGACGTCAATGGCAGCAGCTTTTCCGGATCAAGTCGTTCCTTCGCCATCCGAGAACTCCTAAGCTAAGTCACCTAGCGATATATCGATGGACGATATAGTAGGGCAGGCGTTCTACTTTGTCAAAAGAAATTTCAGGAGTGAGATCGCGTGATTCTGTAGATGAAACTTTCGCGATCGTTTGGATCGCTCTTCGTGCCGATGCGCACGCCGCCGAGCTTTTCGAGGGCTCGTTGCGAGCGGACGTTGGTTGAGCCAATAAAGAAGATCACGTTGTCGACGAACTTGAAAGCGTGCGACATCATCAGTCGTTTCAGTTCGCCGTTGTAAATACCACCCCAATGAGATCTCGCGAGGAAAGTCCAACCGATTTCGACCTCGCTTCTTACGAGATCGTGGCAATTAAATCTGGATGAACCGATGACGCGACCAGTTTTGCGATCGAGCACGACAAAAGCGCCGCCTGATGCCAACGCTTCGTCAAAGAACTTGCGGAACACGTCGTGTTTGTAGCGATCGGAGTTTGGATGTTGTGCCCAAATCAATGGGTCTGACGCGACTGCATACAAGTCTTCGAAATCGTCAGCGCGGAGTGGTCGCACCTCCAGAATCTCACTCTTGAGGATCGGTTGCATCTCAAATGTCACAGCGCGCGCTCCATCAGAATATCTCGTTGCTCATCCAAACCCAGCTGAAAGATATGTTCACCAACAGCACGAAAGTCCCACTTGCGGTAGAAGGCCTGCGCCCGCGCATTCCGTTCCCACACACCGAGCCAGAGCGTCTCGTGACCATTGTCCCGTGACTCATCCAAACACGCGCGCATCAATGCTTCGCCCACGCCACGACCGAACCATTCGGACGACACGTACAGCCGCACCAACTCAATCGGCCTGGCGCCTTCGATCTCCTTCGGCGGCTCACCCGCATGAAGCTTTGCGTAACCTGCGGCTTGCCGCTCGACTTCGGCGATCAGGAAAGTCGACGCAGGATGTGCCAACTCCTCGGTTTGCTGAGCGAGGCTGAAGTGCGCCGCAAGATACGCGTCCATATCCTCGGTGGTATTATCAGCGGCAAAAGTCTCGTGGAATGTGTGCGCTCCGAGTTCGGCCAGTAAGCCCGCGTCATCAGAATTGGCGCGCCGGATTGTGACGTCGACCTTTTGACTCATTTTAGTTGTCTTTGTATGTGATTAGCCTGATGATTTCAACCTGCGAGGTATACACGTGGATGAAAATCAATATTGAAGAGAGCTTTGATCACGTTACCGAATACTGGTCTCCCAAAGTGATCAGCCGTGTCAACGATCAATACGTGAAGATCGCAAAAGTAAAAGGCGAGTTCGTCTGGCACAACCATACCGCCGAGGACGAACTGTTTTTGATCGTGCGCGGACGTCTGCGGATGCAGCTCGAAGGTGAAGAGATTGAGCTCAATGCCGGCGACATCTACGTCGTTCCGAAAGGAGTCATGCACAACCCGGTCGCGGATGAAGAATGCTGGGTCATGCTGATGGAACCCGTGACGACGAAACACACCGGCGATGTTGAAACGCCAATGACAAAGTCGATCGCCGAGCAGCTTGCTTAGCCACAGATGACGCGGATTGGATACGGATAGCTATCTGTAAATAATCCGCGTCATCTGTGGCTACATACTAATTTGCTGGCCGAAAATCACTGGAGGATCTAAACTGGCCGCCATGCTAAACGACTTCTCCTACGCCTTTCGCACGTTACGCAAGAGCCCCATATTCACAGTCACCGTAATAGTGACCATCGCGCTGGCTATCGGTGCGAGCACTGCTATCTTCAGCGTCACGAATGGCGTGTTGCTCCGGAAGCTTCCTTACAAGGATCCGGAACAGCTGGTCCTGGCCTGCAATGATTTGCAGCGACGGAATGTCAAAGACTTCCCGCTGTCCAACGTCGACTTTCTCGACCTACGCAATGGCGCAAAAAACAACTTCGAGGATTTCGCCGCCGTTCAGACAGGTCGCATCACGCTTCCCGCGTTGGATGGCAGGCCCGAGCGCGTTCGCATCGCCGCGGTCTCGACTAACTTCTTTCAGATGATGGGAGCCTCGATCATCGCGGGTCGAAACTTTCAGGAATCTGATGGCACGCCTCAGGCGCCTCCACCGGCCGGAAACGCTCCTGCTGGTAACGCACAACAACCTCAGTTGCCGACCATGGCGATTCTGAGCAACGAATATTTCCAACAACGTTTTGGCGGCGATCTGTCGATAGTTGGTAAACCGCTTCCAGTAGCCGCAGCGTTTGGACCACCTCCGATCGTGGTGGGCGTCCTGGCTCCGGGTTTTGAGTTGCTGTTTCCGCCGGTGGCGAACGTCGAACAATTTCCGAGTGTTTGGCTTAGTTCGCGCATCCCTTATGACGTTGCAAATCGGAACAACGTGCAGTGGCGCGCCATTGCGCGGATCAAGCCTGGTGCTTCGATCGAACAGGCCCAGGCCGAAGTCGAGACAATCGCGCAGAAGATTCGCAGCGAAAACACCATCGCCAACACGGCCGGTCAGTATTTCAGGCTGGTACCGATGAAGCGACATCTTGTTGACGAAGTCAGGCCGGCGATTCTCGCGCTCATGGGTGCGGTTATTCTGCTGTTACTGATTGCGTGTGCGAATGTCGCGAACTTGATGCTGGTGAGAACTTCGGGTCGAGAACGAGAGTTGGCCGTTCGGGCCGCACTCGGCGCCGGTTGGTGGCAGTTAGTCCGACAAACACTCGCGGAAACCATCGTCCTGGCTGGAGTCGGAACGGCAATCGGCGTAGGGCTTGCCCATTTAGGTATTCGCCTGCTGATCTGGATTGCGCCGGCGAATCTGCCCCGCTTGAATGCGATAAGTCTGGATTGGAAGGTGTTGGGATTTGCGGTGCTGGCAGGACTGTTGTCGGCTGCGATCTTTGGACTTATTCCGGCGCTTCGCACTGCGAAACCAAACCTCATAGACACATTACGCGCGGCTGGAAGAACTGGCGCACTCGGTGCTGCGTGGCTGCGTAATGCTGTGGTAGTACTAGAAGTTTCGCTCGCCTTTGTGTTGTTGATTAGTTCGGGATTGATGTTCCGCACGTTCCTAAACGTTCAACGTGTGAATCTGGGGTTTGATCCGCGTGGGATACTGACGTTTCAACTTCTTGGCAACACCGGCGCAACACCTCAGGAACGAGACACCTTCAAGCGCCAGCTTCGCGAGCAACTCGACGCCCTTCCCGGTGTGAATAATGTGACGGCATCGTTTCCGTTGCCACTTGCGGGCGGGTTCAGCCCTGTACGTTGGGGTGGCGCTGAAGCGCAGGGAGATCCGAGCAAGTTCCAGGCTGCCGATCTTCAGATCGTCTTGCCTGGTTACTTCGAAGCGATGGGCACGACGCTGCTGGCGGGACGAACCTTTACGCAGGACGACAGTTCGCCTGACCGAAACCTGATCATCGTTGACCAGGCGCTTGCGGCAAAGGCATTTCCAAACGAGTCTGCGGTGGGCAAGAAGATCCTGTATCGCGTGCGCACGCCTGAGGCGCAGTGGGGAGAGATCATCGGTGTGGTGGCCCATCAGCGCAACACTTCGCTGATCGAGCCGGGCCGCGAACAACTCTACATTACTGATGGCTACGTTAATCACGGTGCTGCATCATGGTGGGCGCTGCGGACCGATGGCGATCCGGCGCAGTTGGCAAACTCCGTGCGTGAAGTCGTGCAGAGACAGGGCAAAGAAACGTTTATCAACGAGATGAAGCCGATGGACTCGCTCGTGACAGCAGCTCAGGCGCAAACGCGCTTTTCGCTCCTGCTGATCGGTGTCTTCTCAACAATCGCAGCGCTGCTTGCGGGTGTGGGTTTGTATGGTGTTTTGGCAACCTCCGTCCGCCAGCGGACCGCGGAGATCGGCGTGCGCATGGCCCTCGGCGCCGCGCCGTCACGCATCTTCCGATTGATGGTCGGGAAGGGCCTCTCACTCACCATGATTGGCATCGCGATTGGCATCGTGATTAGCATCGCGATTGGTCTAATCGCGTCGTTTGCGTTCACACGAGTTCTCGACACCATGCTCGTCGAGGTGAAACCAACGGATCCCATGACGTTCGTCTCCGTCGCCGTGCTATTCATGGTGATCGCCTTTCTCGCCTCCTGGCTCCCAGCCCTTCGAGCCGCGGGCTTAGATCCAACGACAGCGCTACGGAATGAGTAACAAAGCATTTCGTAACAGAATCTACTTGTATCGTTGCCGATATGGTTCTTGACTCTCTACAAAACATCGCCATCCAGGCAATTCAATTGGACCAAGCTCGCTTGGTGGCACTTCGCAGGTATACGCCGGTTGAACTATTTGAATATCTGGCCTTACAGACTTGGGAACGGCTTCGACTGGGAAAGGATCATCATGTTCATCAAGGTGAAGAAACAATAACAGATATCAACTTGCTACAGATGCGCAGAAATTTTCGCTTGTCATTATTTATTTCGAGCGTTGGATCACCACGCAGTTAACTCTGCGTTTTCTGCGAAGCCAATCCCGAATCTGCGCATGCTATAATCTTCTTTCATGTCAGACGATTCGCAGAAAAAGGAAATCACTGTCAGAGTTATTCGGGACGGTTCGGCGGAACCATCTGACAACGATTGGCTCATGGCTTCTCCTGAGGAGCGGGTCGAGGCTGTGTGGACGCTGACCAGGCTTTGTTTCGCCTGGAACAACCCTTCAGATAGTGAACCCGAATTTCAAAGAACTGTTACTCGCGTTCAACGCGCACGACGTTGAATACTTGATAGTCGGCGCGCATGCTTTGGCAGCGCATGGTCACGTGCGTGCGACCAAAGATATGGATATTTGGGTCCGACCTGAGAAAGCGAACGCTCAAAAGGTATTAGAAGCGCTTTCAGATTTCGGTGCGCCCTTGATGGATCTCACGGTCGATGATCTAAGCAGGAAAGAAACGATCTTTCAGATTGGCTTGCCGCCAGTTCGCATCGATGTAATAACCTACATTGACGGTGTTGAGTTTGCCGACGCTTGGCCTGATCGTTTAGAGATGTCGTTCGGAGGTGTGCCAGCTTTTGTGATTTCACGTCACCACCTAATTATGAATAAGAGAACGGTCGGACGACTGCAGGACCTTGCTGACGTGCAGCAATTGGAATCGTCAACCATGGATCCTGTTTAGCTTCCACAATCCTCATTTACCGTAAGTTGACAATGGTTGAAGATAAATGAACTGAGACCGATGGCAGTCGTGTAAACCGGATGCATTTGGTTCTCGTTACTTGTCTGATCGCGGTTGCGTTCGGGGTTTTGGTATTAAGACATCCTCTTGAAATTGCATATGTGCTGCTGGCCTGGTTTCCGGCGGTCACTTTTCTGATCGCCGTGGCTCACGAGTTTCTCCGCGGGATACAGCAGTTCAATCACCAACTGCTCCACGTCGCGTACGATAGCAGTTACGCTTTGTCGCTTCTCGGTATTTGTCTCGTTCTGCGCGCGATACTGAAACGCAAGCGAATAATTGGTGTCTTAGCGGCAACATCGATCGCTGGAATCCCGTTGGCATATATTATAGTGTTCTCACATGTCTGAGCTTTGGCAACGGGGTGAGTACACCATCAACACGGACCAGTCGCGCCTGAATGTCGATCTTATTCACGACTTCATCAGCAATCATTCGTACTGGGGAACCGGGCGGGCGCGCGAGGTCGTGCAGCGCTCGATCGAGAACTCGCTGGCGTTTGGTGTTTACCACGGCGACGAGCAGGTGGGCTTTGCGCGTATCGTGACGGACTATGCCACCTTCGCGTGGGTGGCCGATGTTTTCGTAGTGCCGGCACACCGCGGGCGCTCGTTATCGAAATGGCTCATGGAAGTCATCATCGCGCATCCGAAATTACAGGGATTTCGACGCTGGGTGTTGGCGACCAAAGACGCACAGGGTTTATACGAGCAATTCGGTTTCATCAAACTCCACCGTCCTGAACGTTGGATGGAACGTCCCGATCCAAACATGAAGGAAAGCCCCGATTATTGGCGGCAATAACGATCACTCCTTCCAGTGCACGGTGGTCCAGAACTGCGGATCGAACAGTTTCGGATCGAGCTTCACGTCCGCGCGCATGTCCGAGTACTTTTCGGTCGTCACAACTTTGCCGTCGATCATAAAGATGACTTCAGGCGCCATCCATCCACCGCCGAGCTTCTCGTACTTGTTGAATTGAGTCTCCTGCGTTTGTGTCCCATCCTTACCAGAAGGACGAAGCATCCTGACAAAGTAGAGATTCTCCTGATCGATCCAGAATTGCGCCGAGTGCAGGTCACCCGCTTTGGCGCCGATGACATACACCGGCCGCCCTTGCCACGTGTCTTCCCCGAACTGCGACAGATCAAACTTTAGCGCCTGCAATTTCGCGGTCACTTCAGCGGCAGGCGAGCGGTAGATGTCGAATCCCAGAATGAGAAGCGGATGCTCGAAGGGACGTGTCACGTCGGCCTTGCCATCTTTAAAGACAAAGATCTTGCCACCGGTAAACAGGATACCGTTGCCATTAATGACCGGTGTGAAGTCGATGCGCAAACTACCCGGCACTGACATCGCCTCATACCATGTCTCGACCTTGGACGTTCCATCCGGTTGGAAGTTTGTTGTTTCCTGCACGAACGTGGCGGACTTGTACCACGACTTTCCATACTTCTTCTGCATCGCCGCGATCAGTTCATCCGTATTCGAGATCTTCCCGTAAGACACTGCCGGTAACACCAGCAAAGAAATTGCGACTACCAAAAATGAATATTTCATCGTTACCCTCTCTTGCTCTCTAGCGCTCGTTCGCGGAACAGCAGAAACAGCGGCAGTGCTAAAGAAACCCCGACTGCCAAATTGCATATAACGTAAACCCACAGACGTCGCATTCCAAGTCGTCCACCTTCCGAGAAGACGAATATCCATAGCACAACGGAAGACACGATAACATCCATGCCGAAGAATCCTGACACACTGTTACTAAACAAGTACGTGAAGAAGAGTTTTAGATCCAACCCGTGTGTCTTGAGAAATGGAATGAGTTGTGAAAGGGGCAGAACCGCTCCGAGAATCGCGGCGAGAAGGTAGAATATTTTCATGGACGCTCCAGCGGAAAGACAAGTTGGTTTCTAATTCATAGCCGTCACCAGCATCAACACGAAGTTCACAGCAGCGATCAGGGCAGCTGCCATCACAAGCTTCCATCTCCTGCTTGCTCTTTCCCGGTAGAAGTAACTCGACATCGGTCCGGATGCATCTGCCGTTACCGGCTCGACCGGTTGACGGTAGATGAACGAGCCGGCGCTAAAAGCAAGTACGAAAGGAGGAGCGAGGACAACACCGAGACAGAGTTTGGTCCAGTCGTCCGATTGAAAGAAGTAATTAAAAATCTCGGGATAGAGCAGGTGCACTACCCACATGATAATGGTGGCCAGAGCTCCGCCTGCCGCCATAAGCACACGCGCCCTGGTATGCGTGTTTGACTCCAAAGCATCAAACATCGAGAGGGCCCACGACTCTGCCTTTTCTTCGATCGACATTTCTCTGTGCACTCTCCGTGTTCTCTGTGTCTCTGTGGTTAACTAATTTACAGCAACATTCACCACAGAGACACAGAGAACACGGTGGTTGCACAGAGAATTTCAAATTCTGCAACCATTATTTTCCGGCGCACGTATCAGTCAACCAGATCGAGGCGCGGCTTTCTCCGTCAAATACTCCTCAGGAGCAATAGATGCAGGCCATAGAGGTTGAGAATCTTTCACGTGCTTTCAACAACCTGCGAGCAGTCGATGACATTTCCTTCTCAGTCGACGCAGGCGAGATCTTCGGATTTCTGGGCCACAACGGCGCCGGCAAGACAACCACGATTCGAATGCTGAGCGGGCAGTTGTTGCCAAGTTCCGGCGGTGGTCGCGTCGCGGGTTGCGACATCATCGCGGAACAACAACGCCTCAAACCACTCATCGGAGTCGTATCCGAACACCAGAATCTCTACGAACGCATGTCGGGTCGCGAGAATCTCGAATTTGCCGCGCGTCTTTATGGCATCGATATCGAGCGCATCGACGCGGTCCTCAAGCAGGTCGATCTGCTGGATCGAGCCGGGGACAAAGTGCAGAACTATTCAAACGGAATGAAGCAGCGACTGCTTATTGCTCGTTCCATCCTGCATGGTCCTAAAATTATTTTTCTTGACGAACCAACGCGTGGTTTAGACCCGATAGTGGGACGCGAGATTCGCCGGCTGATCGTCGATATGTCGCAGCAGGGAGTGACCATCTTTCTCACCACTCACTACATGGATGAAGCAGATCAGCTTTGCGATCGGGTGGCATTTCTGAGCGAAGGACGGATCGTCGCTCTCGACACGCCCGGTAATTTCAAAACCGCTCATGGTCAACAGCAGGTAAATGTAACGCTGGATAACGGTGAGTGTGTCCATTTGGCTTTGGATGGTGCGGACGCGGGGAGGGAACTACAGCAGCTCATAAGCAACGGCCACGTGAAGACACTGCACTCAGCAGAAGCGACACTCGAGGATGTGTTCATTCAATTGGCAGGAAGGCGGTTGTCTGAATGAACCTCAACATAGTTTCGGCTATCGCTCGAAAGGATGTCATTGACGCCATTCGGCATCGTTATCTTCTAACCGCGTTGGTTACGCCGTTGTTTGTCGCACTCTTGTTTCGCGTGTTGTTGCCCGGAGTCAACGATAACAAGCTTCTCACTATTGTGGTCCATGA
>JBKPPU010000179.1:0-25102 GCA_046733695.1 Acidobacteriota bacterium | reverse complement strand
AGCTACCGCGGAGACTACATTGACGCGCGGCATTTCAGGGGTGGGCAAATTACTCCTGGTTTGAATCAAACTCGTTGTAGAACTAGACATTATTAGTCTCCTTCTTGCGCCGGCTCTGAAGTTGGTCCAGCAAATCGTCGAGCGAAAGTCCCATTGCACTTGCTTCTTCAAGGAAGCGATTAACTAACTCCGTCAAGTGCTTCTCGTGCTCTTCGCGATGCCCTGGATTGAGATGGCGGGCGCTGACAAATGTTCCCACGCCTCTTCGTGTTTCGAGGATTCCTGAGCGTTCCAACTCAGCATAAACCTTGGCGACTGTGTTGGCATTCACGCGCAAATCAACCGCCAACTGACGCACCGTTGGCAGTTGTTCCCCGACCCGTAGCCGTCCCGTTGCAATCGCAAAGCGAATCGCTCGCGTCAACTGCGCGTAAAGCGGCATGGGATGCGAAGGGCTCAATGAGAAAATCTGACTCATCTCGGATTGTACTACGTCACTAGTACAAGTAGGGTTTCAGATTTCTTGCCCCAAAGAAGATTAGCCACAAAAAGGCACATAAAGCACAAAACAGATAGTCAGTGGGCGGGCTAATTCCTTAAGAAAAACCTTTTGTGCTTTTTGTGCCTTTTTGTGGCTAAGTCCTTTTTGTGCTTCTTTGTGGCGTGTGCTATCTTATGCGGCTTTCAATCCTGCCAGTTTTGTGGAGTTCTAGACAGTATGGCTACGCCTAATGGAAACGCCGGCAGTCAAGTCGGTAAAGTCGTGCAAATCATCGGACCTGTGCTCGACGTCGAGT
The DNA here is from genome assembly GCA_046733695.1 of Acidobacteriota bacterium. GTDB lineage: Bacteria > Acidobacteriota > Blastocatellia > Pyrinomonadales > Pyrinomonadaceae > PSRF01. The sequence continues at coordinate 24,305 of JBKPPU010000179.1, read as the reverse complement.
TTCAGGGAGGCTACCTGCCGCCAATTTACCAGGCGCTGAGAGTCACATCGGACGGTTTCGACGTTCCGACTCCGATCGACGTTATTGCCGAAGTTCAGCAACACCTCGGCGAAGGCCGCGTGCGAACCGTTTCGATGACGCCGACCGACGGCATGGTGCGTGGCATGAAAGCCATCGATACCGGCGGTCCGATCACCATGCCTGTCGGCGAAGGGACGCTAGGTCGTGTGCTCAACGTCGTCGGTGAACCGGTCGACACGCTCGGTCCAGTGAAGCACGAGCAGCGCTACCCGATCCACCGTCATGCGCCGACGTTTGAAGAGCAGTCGACGGAACTGCAGATGTTTGAAACCGGCATCAAGGTCATCGACCTGATCCAGCCGTTCCTGCGTGGTGGGAAGATTGGTTTGTTCGGCGGCGCGGGCGTCGGCAAGACCGTTATCGTGATGGAGTTGATTAACAACATCGCGAAGGCGCGTTCCGGCTTCTCGGTGTTCGCGGGCGTTGGCGAGCGCACGCGCGAAGGAAACGACCTGCTGCGCGAAATGGTCGAGTCGCAGGTTATTCAGTTCGGCGAAGAGTTTAATAGAAACTTCCACGATACCGGAAAGTTCGATCTCACGAAGGTCGACATGAAAGCCATCGGATCGTCAAAGGTAGCGCTTATCTACGGGCAGATGACAGAGCCGCCCGGAGCGCGTCTACGAGTTGCGCTCTCGGGTCTGACCGTCGCCGAGTACTTTCGCGATCAGGGTCTCGACGTGCTGCTCTTTATCGACAACATCTTCCGCTTCACGCAAGCGGGTTCGGAAGTGTCCGCACTGCTCGGCCGCATGCCATCGGCAGTGGGTTATCAACCAAACCTCGCCACTGAGATGGGCGAAATGCAGGAGCGCATCACGTCGACCAAGACCGGTTCAGTCACTTCGATCCAGGCCGTTTACGTGCCTGCGGACGACTACACTGATCCGGCGCCGGCAACGACCTTCGCGCACCTCGACGCGGTCACGGCACTCTCGCGACAGATTGTGGAACTCGGAATTTACCCGGCTGTCGATCCACTTGCTTCATCGTCGCGCATTCTCGATCCGCGCATCATCGGTCAGGAGCACTACGACACTGCTCAGGACGTGAAGCGCGTACTGCAGCGTTACAAGGATCTTCAGGACATCATCGCGATTCTCGGTCTCGATGAATTGTCTGACGAAGACAAGCTAACCGTTTCGCGCGCGCGCAAGATTCAAAGGTTCTTCTCGCAGCCGTTCTTCGTTGCAGCGCAGTTCACCGGACTGGAAGGCAAGTACGTCAAGCTCGAAGACACGGTGCGCAGTTTCCGCGACCTGGTCGACGGTAAACACGACGATCTACCTGAACAGGCGTTCTACATGGTCGGCACGATCGAAGAAGCAATCGAAAAGGCGAAGACGATCGCTCAGTAGGGCTATGGCAGAAAAGATTCAACTCGAAGTTGTAACCCCGGAGCGACGCGTTATTGCGGAGCCGGTTGATATGGTGACGGTGCCTGGTTTTGGAGGTGAGTTAGGAATCCTTCCGGGCCACACGCCGTTGATCTCGCAACTTCAAACGGGCGTGCTGACTTACGTTCAGGACGGCAAGAGTGCTCAGATGCACGTGTCAGGCGGTTTTGTTGAGGTCAGAGACGATCATGTTTCCGTGCTCGCGGAAGTTGCCGAGCGACCAGACGAGATCGACGCCGCTCGTGCCAAGCTCTCGCGCGACAAAGTCGAGAAACAACTCAACGCGTGGAGTGGATCGGAAGAGGACTTCGAAAGTGCGAAGACTAAGCTCGACCGCTCGATGGTGCGACTACAACTTAGCCGCGGTTAATTGCCTTCTTCATCTCACGCACCGCTTTATCTAGTCCCACGAATATCGCACGCGCAATTATGTTGTGGCCGATGTTGAACTCGGTGATCTGTTTGATCGCCGCAACCGCCCCGACGTTTCGATAAGTAAGCCCGTGGCCGGCGGCGACAGCTAGTCCGTATTGAGTCGCTAGTTCCGCGGCTTCTCTCAATCTTCGTAACTCGTGCGCGGCGTGAGCGGCTCCTTCACCATGAATACCGCTGGCGCCGAGTGTCGCCTCGCAGTACGCCGCAGTGCACAGTTCCACCTGTTGTGCGCCGACGTCATGTGCGACTTCGATCTGTTCAGGATCTGGATCGATAAACAAACTGGCGAGCATGTTGCCGAGCCGCAGTTTCGAAACGGTCGCGCGCACGATGGCGATGTTTGCCTTGGCGTCGAGACCGCCTTCAGTGGTTATCTCGTTTGGTTTCTCGGCGACGAGCGTGACGGCGTCAGGCTTCGCATCGAGCGCGATTCCCAACATCTCTTCAGTCGCGGCCATCTCGAGATTCAGATAAGTGGTAACTGATTTGCGCAGGAGTTCCACGTCGAGATCCTGAATGTGACGCCGGTCGCCGCGCAGGTGGACTGTGATGCCATCGGCTCCGGCTTGCTCACAGGCCATCGCCGCCGCGATCACACTCGGTTCAGGTGCACGACGCGCTTGTCGCACGGTGGCGACGTGATCGATGTTGACGTTGAGACGTGCAGTCATGCTTTGAATTATAGTTCTATCTTTTCAACTCGTGAACCGCGCGGATTGCCGAATCATAAACGCCGCGGCGCGCCTGTTGCCGGATCAACCCGACCTCGTTCACCATCTTAAAACTGTCGGTAAATAACGTAATCTTGCTGCCTTCGTTGTGATCCCATCGCACCGGAATCTCTTTGAGATTCAAACCCGCGCGAAATGCCAGGTACAATAGCTCGACGTCAAATCCAAAGCGATCAATTGTGGCGGCTTCAATAAGCGGCCGGCACACGCTCATGCGGAATGCTTTGAAGCCGCACTGAGTATCCCAAAACGGCAGTCCCGTCGCCACACGCACCACGAGATTGAAGACACGTCCACCTTGTTCGCGCCGCCACGATTGATGCACTCCGATCAAGCTGCGGTCCAACGCTCTTGATCCAAAAGCGACGTCACATTGTCCGTTCACAATCGGCTCGACAAGCTTCGACTCTTCGGTAATGGGTGTCGAAAGATCGGCATCAGAAAACAGCGCGATATCGCCACGCGCAGCCAGTAGTCCCAGCCTGACGGCTCTTCCTTTGCCAAGATTTGATTTGTAACTGATGACTGAGGTGCGCAGGTCTCCCGAATCCTGGAAAACACCTCGCGCAAGGTCGGCGGTGTCGTCCGCTGAACCGTCGTCGACGACGATCACTTCCGCGCCCGGACGCTTCTGGCGGAGGTAGTCCACAACAGCCCGAAGTGTCTTTTCCAGCCGGGCTGCCTCATTGTATGCGGGAATAATGACCGAAAGGGATGCAGACATTCAGCCTCAATCGCAATATAACACAGGCGCGCCTTGTGCTATATTTTGCCAATGGAAGTTGCACGCCAATTACCGGAATCCCCCTCATACAGCCAATCATGGATGAGCAGGAAGTTCGCCATCGGGGCGGCGGTGTTGATTCTATTGGCCGCAGTTTTCGGCGGGACAATCGGCAGCGGTCGAAAGTTCAGCAGCTTCGCATCCAACAACGCCAAGGATTCCTATCGCGTCGCAGACGAGATTGAAAAGGATTACAACGAAGCTGTCTCCACCATAAACTCCAACTATTCCGGCGATATCGATTACGAAAAAGCGACCCAGGCTGCCATTCAGGGAATGCTTTCCACGCTCGATCCGCATTCCGCTTACTTTCCTTACAGCGAGTTCAAAAAGTTAAAAGAAGATCAGGATTCTCGCTTCTATGGCATCGGCGTGACGATCGTGCAGCATCGCGACGGCGTCTACGTGCAGTCGTCCGTCGAAGGAACACCGGCCGCGAAGCTCGGTCTTAAGTACGGCGATCGCATTGTCGAAGTTGATGGGAAGAACGCGAAGGATTGGACCAGTGACCAGGTTTCCAAGAATGTTCGCGGCGGGCTGGGTGAACCGGTCACGATCAAAGTCGAGCGCGCTGGTTCTGAAGCGCCGTTGTATTTCACGATCGTGCGCGATGCCGTCCCGCTCCCAACGATCCGTAACTCTTACATGATTCGCCCCGGCACCGCCTACATCGGTCTGACCGGAGGCTTTCAGAGATCGAGTGACGAAGAGCTCGCGAAGGCGATGAAGCGCCTTTCTGAGCAGGGAATGCGCCAGCTTATTCTGGATTTGCGTGGCAATCCGGGTGGGCTTATGGATCAGGCGATTGATGTCGCCAGTGAGTTTCTGCCGCGCGGTAAAGTTATCGTTTCCGTAAAAGGCCGAACGGAATACAGCGACGCGATGGTCTACAAGTCGACCGGTTCAGATCCCGCGACCGTGCCTCTCGTAGTTCTCATCAATCGAAACAGCGCCTCCGCTTCGGAGATAGTCGCGGGAGCGATTCAGGATCACGGGCGTGGTTTGATTGTCGGTGAGACTAGTTTCGGCAAAGGCCTCGTGCAGCGCATATTCCAGTTGCCATTCAACACCGGACTAACGCTGACGACCGCGCGTTACTACACGCCCTACGGTCGTTCACTACAACGCGACTATTCGAGCGGTTCAATTTACGACTACTACACCCGCCACGACACAACTGAAAACCAGACTCCGGCCGCCGGAGCAAACGGCCCGCACAACATTGAAGCGCCGCTTTCTCTGGCGTCACCGACTCCACATCCGCACACGGGACCGCCGGTTCAGACCGCGGCGGGTCGCGTTTTTTACGGCGGTGGTGGGATAACTCCGGACATTGAAATCAAGGAAGCAGTCAACACGCCCACTCGCCTGCGTATTGCTGAAGCTGCGTTTCAATTCACGCGGCAATTGGCTGCAGGAATTGTTCCGGGTTTGGAGTCGTATAGAGTCGACAAGGTTCAGTACGGGAAGAATGCCAAGCCTGCAGACTTCCCGATTACGGATCGTGTTGTCGAAGCCTTCCGCAATTTCGTTCGTTCGCAACCGGAGTTACAGGTGCAACCGGCTCACCTCGACGAAGAGCTGGAGTTTGCAAAGCTGCGACTGCGGCAGGAGATCGTGACCGCAGCGTTTTCAAACGACGCCGGCGCTCGCGTTCTGCTCGACAGCGATCCGCAGGTGCTACGCGCGCTCGACGCTCTGCCGGATGCGAAGCGTCTCGCCGACACGACGCACAGCACCGTCTTCCAGGGCTAGCCACAAAAAAGCACAAGAAGCACAAAAAGAATCAGTAATGATTTTCTGTTTATGTGCTTCTTGTGCCTTTTTGTGGCAACTCTTTCTGTGTACTTTTGTGGCTCTGAGTACGACTAATTGGATCTCGACCACGTTTTGGTTTATATTCCGCACGTTCATCTAGCCTAATTTCTAAGGCACTCGTTCTATAGTTTCAAAACATCCTGCTGTTGAAAGGACACTTTCGCATGAAAGACCGGTCGCGCTCCGTGTACGATCTCGGCTTGCTGATTGTCATCATCAGTGCGGTGGCGTTTGCCACCATAACGGTCCATTCACAAAACCCAACTGCAACTCAAACTCCCGCGCCCGCCCCGGCGCAAGGCCAAAGGCCAACTCCGAGTCCGAGTCCAACTCCAACGCCGATCAACTGGTCCACCGATCCGGTCCTGAAGCGTTTCGTGGCTCGCAGTATTGGACCCGCGAGCATGGGCGGCCGCATCGACGACATCACAGCCGTCGAGCAGAACCCCTACATCATCTACGTCGCGTTCGCTACCAACGGCGTTTGGAAGTCAACGAACAACGGTACGACGTTTCAACCAATCTTCGACACCTACGGAACTCACTCAATCGGCGACGTCGCCATTGCGCCTTCCGATCCAAACATCGTCTGGGTCGGCACGGGTGAGGCCAACAATCGCCAGAGCTCGAGCTTTGGCGACGGCATCTACAAGTCCACAGATGCCGGAAAGACGTTCACCAAAATGGGTCTCGAGGATTCACAGACGATCGCGCGCATCGTGATCGATCCGAAGGATCCAAATATCGTCTACGTCGCTGTTCTGGGCCATCTCTTTGGACCAAACAAAGAACGTGGCGTCTACAAAACTACAGACGGCGGTAAGACGTGGAACAACGTGAAGTTCATCGACGAAGACACGGGATTCACCGACCTCGCGATGGACGCTTCCGACAGCAAGGTCCTCTACGCCGCTTCCTACCAGCGACGCCGCACCAGCTTCGGTTTCAACGGCGGTGGACCAGGAAGCGGAATCTGGAAGACAATCGACGCCGGCAAGACGTGGAAGAAACTCGAAGGCGGTGGCCTTCCTGAAGGACTTCTCGGTCGCATCGGTCTCGACGTGTCGCGCTCAAACCCGAATATCATTTACGCGCAGATGGAAGTCGGCGCGAGTGTTGGCACCGGCGGTGAAGAGCCGACCCCAGGTGGAGCGGCTCCGAGCCCGAGTCCCTCGCCATCAGCGAGCGCCACTCCCGCCGCGTCTCCGACACCAACACCTTTGGATCCGAAGAAAGCCGGTGTGTGGCGGTCGGATGATAAAGGTAAGACGTGGCGGATCGTCAGTAACGAAAACAACCGCCCGATGTACTACAGCCAGATTCGCGTCGATCCGAAGAATCCGGAAAATGTTTACGTCGGCGGCTTGAACTTCAGCAAGTCCACTGACGGCGGCAAGACTTTCAAATCGCTGCAACAAGGCATCGCACACAGCGACAACCACGCCATCTGGATCAATCCTCAGAATCCCGACAACATCATGATCGGCAACGACGGTGGCTTGGACGTCAGTTACGATCAGGGCGCGACGTGGGAGTACGTGAATACGATTCCGGCGGCGCAGTTTTATGCCATCGGAGTTGACATGCGTAAGCCGTATTACGTCTACGGCGGATTGCAGGACAACGGTTCCTGGGGTGGTCCAAGCCAGACGCGAAGCTTCCAGAACGGAATCACTAATGCTGACTGGTATCGCGTCGGTGGTGGTGACGGCTTCTACACGCAGGTCGACCCGACTGATTACAACATCGTTTACGCTGAGTCGCAGGGTGGCGCGATGCAGCGTTTGGATCTGCGAACCGGCCGCAGCGTAAGCATTCGACCGCGCGGTGTGCCACAGAGACGTGGCGGACAGGGAGGTGGACGACAAGGTGGCGGTCAACCAACGGCGAGTCCATCGCCGAGTGCTTCGCCCACGCCGGACACTCAGGCCCAGCTTGCTGCGTTTGCAGCGGCGCAAGGATTCGGTGGCTTCGGCGGTGGGAATCTGCAGTCGAATGTCGTGCCGACCCCGCCCGCAACCGAAGTTTTTCGTTTCTACTGGAACACGCCGATTCATCTGTCGCCGCACAATCCACGTCTCGTTTACGCCGGCGGCAACAAACTCTTTAAGTCATTGGATCGCGGCGATACCTGGACGGCAACGATCGATCTGACCAAACAGATCGATCGCAACACACTTCCGATCATGGGAATACCCGGCAAGGATCCGATGGCGTCGAAGCACGATGGCTACACGGGCTACGGCTACGTCGTCACTGTGGCGGAGTCGCCGAAGCTGCCCGGCATACTCTGGGTGGGAACTGACGATGGAAACGTTCAGGTCAGTAAAGACGGCGGCGCCACGTGGACCAACGTTTCGAAGAATGTGCCGGGTATCGGCGAGACGTACCACATCTCGCGCGTCGAGCCCTCGCATTTCGATGCGGGCACTTGCTATCTCGCAGTCGACGGGCATCGTTCCGACGATCTGAAGCCCTACTTGTTCGTCACGAAGGATTACGGCGCAACGTGGACTTCGCTCGTCAGCAATCTTCCGAAGTGGGGGACGGTCAATGTTGTTCGCGAAGACGCGAGGAACAAGGATCTGCTCTTCGTCGGCACTGAGTATGGGCTTTTTGTTTCGCTCAATGGCGGTGGTGAGTGGAAGCCGATGATGTCGGGCATGCCGATCATTCGCGTCGACGACATTCTGATCCATCCACGCGATAACGATCTGATCGTGGGCACTCACGGTCGTGGCATTTACATCTTTGACGATATCAGTGCGTTGCAGTTGATGACGCAGAAGGTGATGGACACGGATGCGACGCTGTTTGAAGTGAGACCCGGTACGATCTGGCAGAACGATACGCGACTGGGTCGTTACTGGGGTGGATCGAAGCTCTTCCGTGGTGCGAATCCCGCTCCAGGAACTGCCGTCAGTTACTTCCTGAAGTCTGCGCCGTCGGGTGAAGTGAAACTCACGATTTCGGACTACACGGGTAAGGTTGTTCGAAATCTTACGGCGACGAATGATGTTGGATTGAACAGGATTCAGTGGAACCTGCGCGGCGATCCGCCTCCGCGTCCAGCCGGTGGTTTCGGCGGCGGTGGTGGAGGTGGCGGCGGCGGTGGCGGCGGTGGCGGCGGTGGCGGCGGTGGTTTCGGCGGCTTCCTCAACCAGGGCCTGCCGCTCGAAGCCGGCACCTACAACCTCAAGCTGAGTGTCGGAGGCAAGGACTACACGACGAAGATCGTCATCGAGAACGATCCCGGTATGTGATCAAATAAGCCACGGATAACACGGAAGAAATCCGGATTTTTCTCCGCGTTTATCCGTGGCCCTAAATGACCCTCGCGATCACGCACTTCAAGTAATAGGTCTCCGGCATTCCCACCAATGCCGGGTGATCTGTCGCCTGCATTCGCTTTTCCATCAACTGCACACGCCGGTGTGAATCGAGCGCCGCCTGCGCAAGGATCTCGAGAAACAACTCCTCGGAAACGTGATAAGAACACGTACACGTGATCAGCACGCCGCCGGTATTCAGTAACTTCAGCGCTCGCAGATTGATCTCCTTGTAGCCACGAATCGCTGCCTTCAAACTCGCGCGGTTCTTCGCAAACGCGGGCGGATCAAGCACGATAACATCGAAGCCAGTCTCCATTTCGCGCAACACATCGAACACATTCGCCTCACGAAACTCAACGTTGGTCATTCCGTTCAGCGCTGCATTTCGTTTTGCCGCCGCAACCGCATCACTCGAGATATCGACGCCGATCACATCGTCACAAACAGAGGCGAGATGCAGTGCAAACGCGCCATTGAACGTGAAGCAATCGAGCGCGCAACCTTTGTTCGTGGTTACCGCCGCGGCACGCGCTGCAAGTCGATTCTCACGCTGGTCCAGAAACGATCCAGTTTTCTGTCCGCCGAGAGGCTCGACGTGAAAACGCAGGCCGTGTTGCAGAATCTCCAGTTCGGCAGGTGCGTCGCCGTAAACCATGGCGGCGATCAGCGGCAGTCCTTCCAAAGTTCTCACTCTCGCGTCGTTGCGTTCGATCACCGCACTTGGCTTGAATTCTTCGACTAGTATCTCGATCACGAGGGACTTAACTGCGTCAGTGCCTTGCGACAACGTTTGCACCACCATTACGTCTGCGTAGCGGTCGACGATGAGCGACGGTAGCAGATCGCCTTCCGAGTAAATCAGACGATACGCATTGGTGTCGGGTGAGATATTTCTTCGATTCGCTGCTTCCGTGATTCGTCGTCGCCACCAGTCGCGATCGATGTTCTCGTCAGTTTGAGTCAGAAATCGCAGCGCAATCTGCGATGAGTCGCTGAAAAGCGCCTGCCCGACAAAATTGCCGCGCTCGTCTCTGACTACTACGATGGCGCCGCCCTTCGACTGCACATCCACGACATCACTGCGATACACCCAGAGATGCCCCTGCCGGACGCGATCTGCGCCGCGCTTGTTTACCCGAACGCTCTCCATGCGGATACTCTGCCATGAAAGGACACAAAAAGCACAAATGAAGTATGCTAGGCGTCGGCTATGACGACTAAAACTGAGCCTCCGGTAGACTACAATCCCTACAACACGCGCGAGATTGATTACGAAAAAGATCTCGGCGCGCCCGGCCAGTTTCCCTACACTCGCGGCATTTATAAGGACATGTATCGCGGGCGTCTCTGGACGATGCGCCAGTACGCCGGCTACGCCACCGCGGAAGAGTCAAACGCCCGTTATAAATACCTGCTCGCTCAAGGCACCACGGGTCTTTCTGTCGCTTTCGATCTGCCAACACAGATCGGGCTCGATTCTGACAACGCGATGGCCTTGGGCGAGGTGGGAAAGGTCGGCGTTGCGATCGACTCACTCGAAGACATGGAGCGACTCTTCGCTGACATTCCGCTTGACGAAGTCTCGACGTCGATGACCATCAATGCAACAGCGGCGATACTGCTGTCGTTGTATCTCGCCGTGGCGCGCAAGCAAGGTGTCGCTTTCACTAAGGTTCGTGGCACGTTGCAAAACGATATTTTGAAAGAGTACATCGCGCGTGGCACTTACATTTACCCGCCCGCGCCGTCACTGCGCCTGGTTACAGACATCTTCGGTTACTGCGCTCGCGAAGTGCCGAACTGGAACACGATCTCGATCAGCGGTTATCACATTCGCGAAGCCGGTTCGACTGCAGTACAGGAAGTTGCCTTTACGCTTGCCGACGGAATCACGTATGTCGAGTCGGCACTCGCGGTGGGACTTGAAGTCGATGACTTCGCGCCACGCATTTCGTTTTTCTTCAATGCGCATAACAACCTGCTCGAAGAGATTGCGAAGTATCGTGCTGCACGACGATTGTGGGCGCGCATCATGCGCGACCGTTTCAAGGCGCGCGATTCGCGTTCGCTGATGTTGAGATTTCACACGCAGACTGCGGGATCGTCCTTGACGGCGCAACAGCCCGAAGTGAATGTCGTGCGCACCACGATCCAGGCGCTCGCGGCCGTTCTCGGTGGCACACAATCGTTGCACACGAATTCGATGGACGAAGCGCTGGCCCTCCCGACGGAAGCAGCAGCGCGAGTGGCGTTGCGAACGCAACAGGTGATTGCGTACGAATCGGGAGTTGCTGAAACGGCGGATCCCCTCGCGGGTTCTTACGCGATTGAGCAGCTTACTAACGAGATCGAAGAGCAGGTACTCGAGTATCTGAGAAAGATCGAAGCGATGGGCGGGATGCTGCGTGCAATCGAAACCGGATACGTGCAGCGTGAGATTCAGGAGTCGGCGTATCGCTATCAGAAAGCGATCGAAACACAGGAACAGGTTGTAGTTGGCGTGAATCGTTTTCAGCTTGAAGAAGAGCCCGCAGTGAGTGTGCTGCGGATCGATCCGGCGCTCGAGCAGGCGCAGGTCGAGCGGGTGCGAGCGTTACGCGAACGACGGGATGCGAAGGCTGTCGACGCTGGATTGGAGAAACTGCAACAATCAGCGGGGACGAGTGATAATCTCCTGCCGCGAATTCTCGAATGCGTGGAAGCTTACGCGACCGTGGGAGAGATCAGCGACACCCTGCGGCGCGTGTGGGGCGAGTATCGCGAAACATCGGTTGTATAAAAGTCACAACCAAACATGTGCCCTGATTTTAGGACTATGAAAAAAATCTTTCTCCTATTTGCTTCCCTCATCCTCGTTGCGCCCGGCGTGATGGCTCAGAGTGCGTGGCAGCGTTACACGGTCAAAGACGAAGCGTTCTCGGTAATCTTCCCGACTGTCCCGGCCGTGGCCACATACAGAGAAACGGTCGACCGCTTTGGGAAACGGCGCCGCCAGCGACTCCTCGGCGCTTACGCAGACGGCCTGGTCTATACCGTTAGCTGTTCCGAGAACCCCAAGCAGGAGCTGCTCGAAGACTTTATCGAGCAGGAGATCTTCACCCACTCGACGTTTGATCGCACCAGTGAAAAGGATCTCAAACGCAACGGCTTCAGCGGCAAACAGTATTTCGCGCCAGACAAAGTCCCCGGCACGGTGCAGATTTTTAAGACGGGTAACACGATTTACCGCTTTGAGGTCTTTGGCGCTCCCACGGATGACACTCGCGTGCAGCGGTATTTTTCTTCCGTGGTGCTGGGAAAGAACGCCTCAGGGATTGAAGTCTCTGATGGATTCGGAGTTCCGTATGAGCCGGAGCCGAAGAGTGATACCGATGAGAGCGTAGCCAAGCCATTTGTCGGGAAAGATGTTACGCGAAAGGTCGTAATCGTTATGAAACCCCCGCCGTCGTACACTGACGACGCGCGTCAGAATGCGGTCACAGGCGTCGTAGTCCTGAAGGTAGTGTTTTCCTCGGATGGTAGCGTCATAAACATTCGTACCGTCACAGGCTTGCCATATGGTCTCACTGAGAAGGCGATCGAAGCTGCGAGAAAAATAAAGTTTGTTCCGGCCGTCAAGGATGGAAAGTTTGTCTCGATGTGGATGCAACTCGAATTTAACTTCAACCTCTATTAAAACGATGAAGATTAAAATCTCACTAGTTGTTTGCGCGCTGATCCTGATGGTGCCGGCCGCACGAGCGCAGACACCCCCCAGTACGCCGTGGAACGTGTATACGATAAAGGGTGAACGCCTCTCTATCGTATTGCCGGCTCTGCCATCATTGCAGACTTTCAACGACACGCGAAAGCCGCCCCAAAACAATCGCAAAAGAAACCTCATCTATTGTTCTGTGAAAGAGGTCAGCTACACAGTTCATGTAATGGAGAATCCCAAACCGCGTCTCACTTTGGATACATTTATCCAGGATCAGGCAGGAGCGTACCTTAGTGAACATCTAACTTTTGAACGGGATCTCACTCTCGATGGAATTGCGGGTAAAGCATTTCTTTTCAAGGACGGCAAGGGCATGGTGCAATTTTTTGCAAACAACAGCCGGCTTTACGAAGTTCGCGCTTACGGCGCGCCGCCCGATGACCCGAGAATTGCAACCTTCTTTCACTATTTCTCCTTCAAAAACCAGGAGGGAGCTATTGAAGTTTCTCAAACTGTTCAAGCTGACACGACGAGTGAAAAACTTTTCGTCGGAAGGGAAGTCGATCGCAAGGTTCGTCTAATCCGTAAACCCGAACCCAGTTACACCGGTAAGGCGAAAATGGAGCAGATCACTGGAACCGTGATTCTAAAGTGCGTTTTCGCATCGGATGGCACCGTGACCAACATTCGAGTAGTTCAGGGTTTACCCGACGGACTAACAGAGAAGGCTATTGAGGCTGCACGTAAGATCAAGTTCATCCCGGCTACCAAGGACGGAAGAAACGTCTCTATGTGGATGCAGCTCGAATACAATTTCAATCTTTATCCCTGATGGCTCACCTGCTCGAAGTTCGAAATCTCCAAACGCATTTTCCGACCCGCGCCGGACTCGTGCGCGCCGTTGACGGCGTCAGCTTTCATCTCGATCGCGGCGAGTTGCTCGGGCTCGTTGGTGAGTCGGGTTGCGGGAAGTCGATGACAGCTCTTTCCGTCATGCGTTTGATCGCGCCGCCCGGCAAGATCGTCAACGGCGAAATACTTTTTGACGGCAAAGACCTGCTCGAACTTTCAGACTCGGAAATGCGCGAGATGCGCGGCGACGACATCGCCATGATCTTTCAGGATCCGATGACGTCGCTCAATCCTGTCTTTACAGTTGGCGAACAGATCGCCGAGGCACTGCGTCTGCATCGCAAACTCTCACGCAGCGACGCACGTAAGGCGACGATCGAGGCGATGCGTGAAGTGGCGATACCCGATCCGGGTCGTCGCGTCGACGACTATCCGCATCAGCTCTCAGGTGGTATGCGACAACGCGTGATGATCGCGATGGCGCTGGCGTGTAATCCAAAACTGTTGATTGCAGACGAACCGACGACGGCGCTCGACGTCACGATCCAGGCACAGATCCTCGAGCTGCTTGACGAATTGAGAAAGCAGCGTGAACTGGCTGTGCTCTTGATCACTCACGATCTAGGTGTCGTTGCCGAAGTGGCCGATCGCGTGGCCGTGATGTACACGGGGAGGATCGTGGAGGAGTCGCCGGTTGATGAGCTGTTTGCACGACCTAAACATCCATACACCGAAGGACTGTTGCGTTCGGTGCCCAAGCTCACCGTGGCTGAGCTGAATAAAAACGCGCGACTCGAAACGATCGAAGGCGTAGTACCGAGACCGACCGATTTACCGCCGGGTTGTCACTTCGCGCCGCGCTGTCGTCATCGTATGCCTCGCTGCACCGCGGAAGAAATTCCGCTTTACCAGCTCGAAGGCAACGTTGAAGTTCGGTGTGTGCTTTACGATCTCGCCGCGGCAGTAGCGGCAGACCACGAAGGTGTTCATGAGCCTGCGGGTTGAAACAAATAATCAGCCGACTCTGCCTCCACCGGATGCGCGTGACACGCTCGTCAGTGTTCGTGGCCTCGTGAAGCATTTTCCGGTTGAGGGTTCGGACGACGTCGTGCGTGCGGTTGATGGCGTGTCGTTCGAGATCTTTGCCGGCGAGACGTTGGGACTGGTGGGCGAGTCAGGTTGTGGTAAATCGACCGTTGGACGCTGTCTGCTGCGTTTAATTGAACCGACGTCGGGCTCCGTCAACTTCCAGGGCAGAGACGTACTCGCACTCAACAAGAAAGAGCTGCGCGAGATCCGGCGCGAGATGCAGATCATTTTCCAGGATCCGTACGCGTCGCTGAATCCACGGATGAAGATTGGCGACATCGTCGCCGAGCCCCTCGTGATTCATAAGCAGGGTGATAAGAGTGAGCGGCGCGATCGTGTGGCCGGACTTTTGAAACGAGTCGGGCTCGATCCCGATTACCTGAATCGTTACTCGCATGAGTTCTCAGGCGGGCAACGACAACGAATCGGCGTGGCGCGAGCGCTCGCACTTAATCCGAAGTTGATTGTCGCAGACGAGCCGGTATCGGCGCTGGACGTTTCCGTGCAGGCGCAGGTCGTTAACCTGCTGCAGGAGCTTCAGGAAGAGTTAAAGCTCACTTACTTATTCATCTCACACGGGCTCGCTGTTGTTGAGCATATTTCGACGCGTGTGGCGGTGATGTACCTGGGCCGGATTGTTGAGATCGCGAGTGCGGCGGATTTGTATGCACAACCTCTTCATCCGTACACGCAGTCGTTGCTCTCGGCGATACCAATTCCCGATCCGAAAGAAAAACGGAAGCGCATCGTTTTGCAAGGCGACGTTCCGACGCCGATCAACCCGCCGTCAGGTTGTCGATTCCGAACACGCTGTCCGATCGCAATTGAAGACTGCGCGTACATCGATCCGGAACTGCGCGAAGTGTCGCCGGGCCATCACGTCGCGTGCATCCGCGTACCGGGTTGGAATTGAAACTGGGTACGTACTGTAGGGGCGGCCCTCCGTGGCCGCCCGGCGTGGAACTCGATCTTTTGCAACACAGTCGATCAGGCATTTCACAAAGAGATCGGTTCGACGCCGGGCCGCCCCTACAGTACGTTCTCTGAAACCTTGCTCTTTAGTGGCCCGTATTTGCACAGGCCTTTCCATATGTCTTCCCACAGGAGATCAAACTTATGAGTACTCCAAACGAGGGTTTTCAGGCACCAACTACGTACGCACCTAGTGAACCAACCGGAGCGGAAATGTCTACAGCGGAAACGCTGACCGGCATCTTTTTTGAGCCGTCCAGAACCTTCGAGGCACTGCGCGCGCGGCCTCGCTTTCTCGTTGCGGGCATTATCCTATTCGTCCTCGCCATCATCGTAACAGCGGTGGTGTTCATGAGAGTTGATATGGACCAATTCATTCGCGAAAGAATAGAGCGGTCACCAAACGCTGCCCAGGTCTCCGAAGAGCAGAAAGCAATGCAAGTCAAGTTTGGAAAGATTCTTGGCGGCGTGGTTATCCCTTTGACGGTGCCGGTATCTATCGCCGGTGGTGCAGCCATATACCTTCTCCTCATGATGGCGTTTGGCGGATCCATTTCGTACAAGAAGGCACTGTCGGTTTGGACATATTCCTCGCTACCACCTCAGGTTTTTGGAGCGCTGATCGCCATACTCGTTATGTTTCTGAAATCGCCTGATTCGCTCAACCCGGAGCACATAGCGGTGACAAATCCCGGTGCGCTGTTAGGTGAGGGTTCGTCGAGAGTACTAGTCGCGTTGCTAAGCCAATTTGATGTAATCAGATTTTATGGGATGTTCCTGGCCGCTTTGGGTCTGCGAAAAGTCGCGAAAGTTTCATCTGGCCAGGCGTGGGGCGCGGTTATTAGCCTGTGGGCGCTCGGATTACTGTTGGCGATCGCTGCCGCCGCATTGTTTGGTCGCTAAGTCGCGCTATTCGTAACGTAACGATTCGATTGGATCGAGGCGCGCCGCTTTCCATGCAGGCCAGAGGCCGAAGATGAGACCGATACCGACGCTTGCGAGCAGACCACCAATGGGCGCCCACAGCGGGACGTAGGACGGAAGTATTAAACGAAGCAGCAGAGTCAGTCCCCACCCAATCGATAGACCGATAATTCCTCCGAGACCCGTGAGTGTGGCAGCTTCAATCAGGAACTGCCACAGAATATCGCTTCGCTTGGCGCCGATAGCCTTGCGCACACCGATTTCCCGCGTGCGCTCGGTGACCGACACCAGCATGATGTTCATCACGCCGATGCCGCCAACCATCAGGCCGACTGAAGAAATGGCCACCATCGCAATTGCCAATCCGGCAGTGATCGAACGGAAGTTATCGAGAATGCTTTCCGACGTTTCCATTCCGAAATTATCATCGGCGGCAAACGACACCTGACGGCGAACGCGTAACAGGTCGCGTACCTGATCCTTTGCCTCGTCCATCAAACCCGGTTTAGCGACTGCAAGGATGTAGATATCATCGGCGTTGGGTTTTAGTTTCTGAGCGACAGTGAACGGCACGTAGATCACGTTGTTCTGGTCGTCACTACCACCGCCGATGAGAAACTGTTCTCGTTTCTCCAGCACACCGACAACACGAAACTCCTGCGTCCCAATCTTGATCGTTTGACCAACAGGCGAGCCAAGCTTGAAAAAGTCATCTGCTACTTTCGAACCCACCACACAGACTTCCTGGTTCGTGTCGTTTTCAGTCGTCGTGAAAAAGCGACCTTCTGAGATTACCTGTGTGCCCGCTTTTTCAAACTCGGGCAGCGTTCCCTGAAGCGCGACCTGGGCCGACGTTTTACCACCACCAGAGACCATCAGTTTGCCACCGAACCAGTTGTTGGTGATGTCGAGGAAGGGAACTGACAGCTCTACCGTTGGCAGCGTCTGGAGTGCTAGTGCGTCGTCGTAGGTCAGCTCTTTGCGCATGCGCTCTTCGCGAGACATGCGGCCAATGTGAATACCCGGATTGTATTTGCTGATGTAGATCGAACGGGTGCCGAACGACTCAACCTCGCGCTTAACTGAAACGTCGATGCCGCTAATGATGGATGCGATCAGCATGACTGTGATGATGCCGATCACGACGCCGAAGACCGTCAGGAATGAGCGCAGCTTGTTCGCACGCAACGTTGCGAGGGCCATCATGAGGTTTTCGTAAATGTCACTGCGAAGTATTTTCATCTTAGTCAGCCCTCAAAGCTTCAATCGGATCGAGTCGTGCTGCCTTCCAGGCCGGAAAGAGACCGGAAACTATTCCCGCCCCCCCCGAAATGGCGAGGGCAATTGCGATCGCGGTTATTGATAGGTAAGTAGGAAAGACCAACTTTGTTACTACTTGTCCGATGATCCATGCCAAAACGATTCCTATCGCGCCACCCATAGTTGCCAATGTCGCTGCCTCAACGAGAAACTGCTTCAGAATATCGAGCTTGCGCGCGCCTAAGGATTTTCTGATGCCGATTTCCTTCGTGCGTTCAGTCACCGACACCAGCATGATATTCATGATCACGATCGCTCCGACGACCATTGCAATGCCGGGAACAAAAACTGCGACGAGGAAGATGGTCCCAAACAGTCGATCGCGCAGGCCCGTGATTGCATCCGGGGTGACGATGCCGAAATTATCTTTTTCCTTTGGCTCGAGTTTGCGCCTGACGCGCATCAGGAAACGTGATTCCTCAACGGCGTCGTTGAACTGCTCATCCGTTTTTGAAGTCGCTATGAAATAGAGCGACCGATTCCGGATCAATCCGCCGTAGTTGACCGAGTATGTTTTCAGAGGAAGGATGACGAATGTGTCCTGCGGAATACCGAAGACTGTTCCCTTCGCGGTTTCAACGCCGATGACGCGGTATGGCAAACCGCGCACACTAATCTCGGAGCCCACTGCGTTTCCCGCCGGAAAGAGTTTCGTTGCTATGTCGGCGCCGATGTAAGCGACTCGTGCTGCGTTTTCATTCTCCGGTTCGGCAATGAATCGGCCGTCAGCAACGTCGCGATTCTCGATGTCCACGCAGTTTGCAGTAGCGCCTGTGACAAAGACGTCTTCGAGCGTTTGGTCGCCGCGCTTAACCTCGACTGCAGTGGGCCGCGCTCGGGCGCCGATCTTACCGATGAGCGTGGCCCGCTCTTTCAGGTATTCGTAGTCCTCCATCGTCAGCTCCTTGTTGCGACGTTGAGCTGCAGCGATGGTGTCAGTGTCTTTGAAGTCTTCGAGAGGGTTGAAACGCTGAATCGTAAACGACTTGGCGCCGATGCCGGCGATCTTCTCGTCCACGTAACGATTGAAGCCCGCGATGAGCGAGACGACCACCACGAACGCGGTGACGCCCACGATCATGCCGAGCAGCGTCAATGCAGAGCGCAGTTTATGCGCCCAGATCGCTGCCACAGCAAGTTTAAGAGTTTCGACGAATTTCACAGCGTTACTACGGGAAAGCTATAAATATGGTTGCATTAAGCCGCAAAGCGCCACAAAAAGTAAAGTAGCCACAAAAAGGCACAAAAAGCACAAAACGAGTTATTGAGCTTTCATTAATGCAGGAACTCGTCAAAGGGAATTCAAGGCGCTCAACTCAGAAAATCATTTTTGTGCTTTTTGTGCTTTTTTGTGGCTGATCTGTTTGTGGCTTTACTCCCAGCGGAGGGCGTCGATGGGGTTCAGGCGGGCCGCTTTCCATGCGGGCCAGAGGCCGAAGATGATGCCGACTGCGGCCGAGATCCCCACGCCGACACCGATGGCCCACAAAGGCACGTAAGCCGGCAAAGGCGAGTATTTGTTCATCAGCAGACTCGCGACCTCGCCGACTGCCAGTCCAGCGAAGCCTCCGATCGCGGTCAGTACGACGGCTTCAATCAGAAACTGCGAAAGTATATTCAGCCGGGTGGCGCCGACGGCTTTGCGCACGCCGATCTCCTTCGTACGCTCGGTAACGGACACCAGCATGATATTCATCACGCCAATCCCGCCAATCATCAGCGCTACAAACGAGATCGACGTCAAGACGAGCGCCGTGGCTCCGGTTAGCTGGTTGTAGACGTCGAGCAACGAATCCTGAGAAGAGATGCCGAAGTTGTCCGGCGCCCCGACGGGCACACGACGCCTGCGACGCAGAATATCCGTAATCTCATCCATCGCGGATTTTACGTAAGCGCGCGAACGCGGTCGCACGATCACAAAGAACACGGATTCCGGAAAGGGACGGTCGGGATAATATTTGTCGTACGTGGTGATCGGAATAAAGATCGAGTTGTCGCGTGATTGTCCGAAGAAATTACCGAGCGGCTCCATCACACCGATGATGCGATACGGATTGCCGTTGATTCTTACATCTTTATCGACCGGATCTTCATACGGAAAAAGTGCCTGCTTCACGTCGACGCCGATGATCACGACGTTGGACCGGTCCTGCATGTCGATGTCGTTGACGAACCGGCCGCTGGCGACGTATTGCGTTTGCACAAACTCGTAGTAAGGCGTGACGCCGAAGAGAATCGGCGTGTCAGTCTGCTTGTCCTGGTATCTAACCGTCGATGAAATCAGGCGATGGATTGGGGAGACACCGACGATCGAAGGCGCCTCGGTGCGCAGTGCTTCGGCGTCTTCCATCGTCAGATCTTTACGATGAATTTCCTCCGGACCGGGCGGCCGTCCGAAGCTGGGCGCGAACTTGGAGACGAAGATCGTGTTGGAACCGAGCGACTCAATTTGATCGGCGAATGCTTTGTTCAGTCCCTGGATGATCGACACCATGAAGATGACCGTCACAACACCAACGCTGACGCCGAGAATCGTCAACGTCGAGCGCAGCTTGTTGGCTCGCAACGTGTCGACGGCCATGAGGGCGGATTCTTTGATGTCGTCGAAAGTCATAAGAATATGGGCCGTATTGGTCCTATAGGACCTATTCAGCTCTGAGCGCTTCTATTGGATCGAGCTTAGCGGCGCGCCACGCGGGCCACAGGCCGCTCACAATTCCCACCACTGAAGAAACACCAACACCCAGAACCGCCGAAGCCACGCTCACCAGCAGTGGAAATCCGATCAGCGCTGAGATGATGTAAGCCAAACCAAAACCGGTTCCCACGCCGATCGCGCCGCCAATCGCAGTCACAGTCACAGCCTCGATCAAAAACTGCGTCAGAATATCTTTGCGACGCGCACCAATCGCCTTGCGAATGCCGATCTCTTTCGTCCGCTCAGTCACAGAGACGAGCATGATGTTCATCACGACGATCCCGCCGACCACGAGTGAGATCGCTGCCACACCAATCGTGACGATGTAAATATTCGAAGTCGCGGAGCCGTAGAGATTCAGAAACACATCCTGCGTTTCCAGTGCGAAGCCCTCGTCATCCGTGTCGCCGTTCAGGTGGCCGCGACGATTTCGCATCACGGTCCGCACCTGATCTTCTGCGGTTTCGAGTTGGTCGGTCGTGTGGACCTGGATGAACACCACGAGCGAACGTCTGCTGCCGTACGTCTTCTGATAAGTCGCATACGGAATGTAGACCACGTTATCGCGTGAGAAGCCGAATATCGATCCCAAAGGTTCTAACACGCCGAGAACGAGGTACGGCCGGCCGTCAATTCGAATCTCCTGGCCGACAGCTCTGTCGGCGGGTGCGTCATTGAACAGGTTCTTCAGCATGTCTGGACCGATCACGCAGATCTCCCGACCAGAAGCGCCTTCGCTTTCCGTCCAGATGCGCCCGACATTGATCGACACACCATCAATATCAAACATCGAGAGCGGATCGACACCGCGTATCCGCACGTTCTCTGCTTTTTGATCGTTGTACTTAACGGTTTCGATCGCATTCGCAGCGATGCCGACGCGCCAGCACGCTGTACACGTGCGCTGAATAGCTTCCGCATCTTCGTGTAGAACGTCTTTGCGGCGATTGGATCTGATGAACTCTTCACGCGATTTGATGATCTGCGGGTTCTTCGAGACTGTGAAGACAGTTGAACCCTGTGAAGAGAAAGTCTGCGCGACTGTTTGATCGAGACCCTTGATGATCGTGACTACTGCGATCACGGCAGTGACGCCGACGATGATACCCATCAACGTCAACGCTGTACGCAGTTTGTTAGCGCGGAGACTGGCAGTGGCGACGCGAAATGCTTCCCAGATCGCCGCTAGTTGTAAGCCACGAAAAAGCACAAAAAGCACAAAAGAAATACCGTGATGCTAGTGATTTCTTTTGTGCATTTTGTGCCTTTTTGTGGTCTTACTTAATCCGTTCGTCTTTCTCGATAAGGCCATCACGAATGGAGACAACGCGGTGAGCACGAGCGGCGATGTCATGTTCGTGAGTGACGACGATAATTGTGTTGCCCTCGGAGTGCAGGCGCTCGAAGAGATCCATGATCTCCATACTGGTGTGCGAGTCGAGTGCGCCCGTGGGTTCGTCGGCCAGCAGGATTGACGGATGGTTCACCAGGGCACGAGCAATTGCAACGCGTTGGCGTTGACCGCCAGAGAGCTCGTTGGGCTTGTGCATCATGCGTTCTGCTAGGTCGACAGCGTGAAGCGCCTTTTTCGCCATGTCGTGTCGCTGCGACGCGCCGACGCCGCCGTAAATCAACGGCAGTTCGACGTTGTGAAGTGCAGTGGCGCGTGCGAGTAGATTGAACGTCTGAAAAACGAAACCGACTTCCTGATTGCGAATACGTGCAAGCTCGTCGTCGTCCATCTCAGAGACGTTCTTGCCGTTCAGCCAGTATTCACCCTGAGTTGGCGTATCGAGGCATCCGATCAGGTTCATCAGCGTTGATTTGCCCGAACCGGATGGACCAATGATCGCGATGTACTCGCCACGCGGAATGTCAAACGAGACGCCGTGCAGCGCGTGCACGGACTCGGTTCCCATCTGGTAAGTCTTCCAGATGTTTCGCATCGAGATGAGCATCCTCGGGTCGTGCCCGTTCACCTCGGCGTGCGGCGTGATGACACTCTCCGGGGGAGTAAGCGTAAGCGTAGCGTCACTCATCTAGGAGGCCTCGTTTCCATTTGCGTTGCCCGGCTTCTTGGTTTGACGTTTGATAGTCATGCCGTCCTTCAACGTCTTCAAGACTCGACTGGGGCCACGCACGATCTCCATTTTTTCATGGACACCACTTGTGACTTCGATGTCGGCTTCACCGGTGATGCCCGTGGTCACTTCGATAAATCTGACTTTGTTACCTTCGACGATGAAAACACCCTTTTGTGCCTTCGGCTTCTCACCACCTGGTGATGCAGCCGGGACGCTGCCTGACACTGTTGCTGAAGGCGACGCACTCGGAGTCGCCGCTTTCTCGACGATTGCTTCGAGCGGCACGGCGAGAACATTGTTCTTCGTGTTAGTTGTAATCGTGGTCGTCGAACTCATTCCCGGACGAAGCGCGGTCTGAACATCTTGCGGCAGATCCCTCAGTTCCAAAGTTACCTTGAACTCTTTGGCTTCCTGAACGTTGACCCGGTTCGACAAGCCTCCGGTGGTGTCAGACTTCGAGACCGCCAAAGGATTCTTTTGGGTGACGACAGCTTTGATTTCCTTGTCGCCCAGAGCGTCGACCTTGACCTTGGCCTCCTGGCCCACCTGTACATTGTTGATTTCCGTCTCGTCAACGTTCACTTCAACGTTGATCTGCGACATGTCGGCAATAGTCATTAACGGAGTCGATGATAGAGCGGATACGGCATACTCTCCAACGCGCGTCGGAATGTCGGCGATGACGCCGTTAAGAGGCGAGAGCTGCGTTGCCTTAGAGCGCTGGCTCTGCTGTCCACGCAGCATGGCCGCTTGTTGGCTGGCCCGCATCTCTGACGATTTGATGCTCGTTTGGGCTTCTTTCACGGCGATGCGCTGTTGATTCGCTCGCTCCTGGGCTTCTTTGACGGCGATGTTTTGCGCTTCAAGATTGGCCTTGGCCGTTTCGAGGGCGATTTTGGCGGTTTCAAAACGGTCGCGAGCAGTGTCGTACTCGAGTCTCGAGGCAACGCCCGCCTCGATGAGCTCTGTGTACCGTTTGAGCTCTCGTTGTGCCGTGTTGAGATCGACCTGAGCCCGATCAACACTGGTCTTTAAGGCCACAGCCTGTTGCCGGGCAGAGGCGACCGAAGCCTCTGCGACGATCAGTGACTGCTGGGCTGAAGTCACGGCGTTACGCGCATTTTGCACGTCGTTGAGTGATGCCTGAGTGGCAGCCCATTGGGCCTCTTGGCTTGACTGTAACTGCGTAGGATCGAGTCGGACCAGTGGCTTACCCTTGGTGACCATATCGCCCGGCTGCACGTAAATCTCCTCGATTCGTCCGGCTACCTCACTGGTCAGTTTGATGTATCGAATTGGTCGCACTTCGCCGGACGCGGTTACTGTTTGCTTCAATTCGGGCCTGGTTTCAAGCTTGACCGTCACTACTTCGGGTTCTTCTTTGCGGGTGGCGATAACGCTGACGACGACCACGATGAGAACTACGGCTGCCACTATCGCACCGATAATAATCTTCTTCTTCCGACTCAATGCCATTCTTATAGATTCCTTTTGAAAATAGGGGCCTTAAATTCCGAAGTAGCTTCTACGTGGAAACTTATCAAACAGTTTCATCTTAGAGCAAACCGCTCTGAAGCCATACTTCAAACGCCAAACCACGGGATTTATTAACAGTTAAGAGCTACAAAGAGGGACAAAGACCAGAAAACGAATTAGACGGAATATTATGGCTTTTGTTCCTCGCCGGGCCTTACTATGATGCGTTGGCGTGGCAATAGCGTTTCGCGCTAAAATGATTTGCTTTTTTGACGTTATGATTACGTGCGACAGGTGCAAAACTGAAAATCTCGACGGCTCGCAGTATTGCGACGAGTGTGGCGCGCCTTTGAGACCCAATGGCCGTCCAAACCCGGTGCAGCAGCACAAGCCGGGACACGGAAACAACGGCAATCATGCTCCGTCGCCGGGCCCCGCGGAGTTGGCCGCAGGCCGCGTCTCCGCCGGCTTGAGTTTTTCAGCCTTACGAACAACTGCTAAACCGCATGCCCGCCTGGTTATCGAGAAGGGCCGCTCGACCGGAAAGCAGTTCATGTTGAGTGATGTGGAGTCTCAGATCGGCCGCTGGGATGCCGATGGTGGGATCTTCCCGGA